>NZ_CP013655.1:3004420-3287079 GCF_001465345.1 Enterococcus rotai
TNNNCGAAAGGCTAGCTCTTGAAGCTAGACAACATAACGAACATCAAAGTATATAACGGCTTAAATCTTCATTTTGAACAATACTGTTTAGTTTTTCATTCACATATGCTTCAGTAATTGTTATTTCCCCCATTTGCATATCTGGTGCTTCAAACAATAAATCTTCTAATAAGCGTTCTAAAATTGTATGCAAGCGGCGAGCTCCAATGTTATCCGTATCGCGATTCACGTCAAATGCGATATTGGCAATCCGCTCAATTGCTTCTTTTGTGAAAATAATATTGACATTTTCTGTTTCGATCAAGGCAATGTATTGTTTGATCAACGCATTGTTCGGTTCTGTTAAAATGCGTACGAAGTCTTCAGCGGTCAAATCATCTAATTCTACTCGAATCGGGAAACGCCCTTGCAACTCAGGAATCAAGTCACTTGGTTTTGACAAGTGAAAAGCACCTGATGCAATAAATAAAATATGGTCTGTTTGGATGGCACCGTATTTTGTATTGACTTGAGAGCCTTCAACAATCGGTAAAATATCTCTTTGTACCCCTTCGCGAGAAACCTCACCAGAATTTTGTTGACTTTTTGATGTGATTTTATCAAATTCATCGATAAAAATAATCCCACTGCTCTCAGCCAACCGAATTGCTTCACTGTGGATATCAGCTTCTTTGACAATTTTAGCAGATTCTTCTTTCACTAATAGTTCTTGCGCTTCCTTGACCGTTACCACACGTTCAACTTTTTTCTTAGGTGATAAGGCACCAAGTGTTTCGTTTAGGTCGATACCCATCTGTTCCATCCCTGTATTCATTGCGGGCATTGTTTTTTTAGGTTCGTCTATTTCTATTGTCACTTCGCGGTTGTTTAATAGCCCTTTTTCTAATTGTTCAAGAATTGTTTTACGATTGACCTTGATTTCCTCAGTTACTTCCTCTTGTGTGTCTTGAGGTTGTTGCGCACTATTGAACATTTGCATCATTTGTTCAAATTGGTTGTTCGATGCTTGCTTTTGTTCTTTTTTAATTCCTGGAACTAAAACTTTTACTAAGCGGTTATTCGCTTTTTTCAATGCTTGAGAATAGACACGGCTGTATTGTTGTTTTTCAACGATTTGAATGGCGTTTTCAACTAAATCACGAACCATTGATTCGACATCTCGACCGACATAACCGACCTCAGTAAATTTAGTCGCTTCAACTTTGATAAAGGGTGCATTGACAATTTTAGCCAAACGTCTAGCGATTTCTGTTTTCCCTACACCAGTTGGTCCGATCATTAGCATATTTTTAGGCGTGACATCTTGCTGCATTTTTTCATCAAGTTGTAAGCGGCGATATCTGTTTCTTAAAGCGACAGCGACTGACTTTTTCGCAGTTTCTTGCCCAATTATATATTCATCTAATTCTTTCACGATTTCTCTTGGTGTTTTGTTTAACTCGTTCATGGTCATGTCCCCCATTTATATTTCTTCTACAATAATATTGTGATTTGTAAAGACGCAGATATCTGCCGCAATATTCAATGCGTTTTTGGCGATATCTTTTGCAGACATTTCTTTATCTCCATAATGTTTCATAGCTCGAGCTGCAGATAAGGCAAAATTACCACCTGAACCTATAGCTAAAATACCATCGTCTGGAGTGATCACTTCACCTGTTCCAGAAACTAATAGCATTTCTTTAGCATTCATCACGATCAACATGGCCTCTAATTTTTGCATAGATTGTTGCGTTCGCCATTCCTGTGCTAATTCAACTGCTGCTCTGGTTAAATTACCATTATATTCATTTAATTTACCTTCAAATTTTTCTTCAAGTGTAAACGCATCTGCTACACTTCCTGCAAATCCCACAACAACTTCGTCATTATAGATTCTGCGAACTTTTTTCGCAGTACCTTTCATAACTACTGACTCACCCATTGTAACTTGACCGTCACCAGCCATAGCAAATTTACCGTCTTTTTCAACGGCACAAATTGTTGTTGAATGAAATTGTGATTCAACCATTCTAATTCCTCCTAATTTAAAAGCGAAGCAGGCTCATCCAGCTCTGACAGAAAAATAAGAAAATATGAGGGTGGCGCTTTTTGCCACAATCATATTTTATCTTTTTTCCGAAGAGCTAGCCTGCGTAGCTAGATAATACTAAAAGCGGAACGAGCTCGTTTAGACTCGACTGGAAAATAGGAAAAATTGATTGGGGCGCTCCTTGCCCCATTTCATTTTTATCTTTTTCCCGAGAGCATAGCTCGTGCAGCTAGATATGGTAACTTTGTTCCTTTCAGTCGCCTTGTACCAAGTCTTTTCGTGCGACGAGTAATCGCAGGAGCAATCAATATCAACTCATCACTTCGATGTATTTCTTGGCATGTTTCAAAGTAAAACTTCTCATCCTTTAAGCACGCGGATGAAATGTTCGATAATTTTTTTGTAAACTTTCTTTGGTTACGTGAGCATAAATTTGTGTAGTCGATAAATCAGAGTGTCCTAGCAATTCTTGAACAGTCCGCATATCCGCACCATTATTTAATAGATGTGTTGCAAATGTATGCCGCAACATATGTGGGTGTATATCGCTATTCAAGGTACTTTTTTTGATAAGCTGATTTAAAACGTATTCAATCCCTGTTGATGTAATTTGTTCACCATGATGATTGATAAAAACAAAAGCATGCTCTTGATGATATTTGGTCATCAAAACAGCTCGTCCATTTTCCAAATACTCCTTAAGCGCATCTTGGGCAAAGGAACCAAACGGCACATAGCGATCTTTGTTGCCTTTTCCATGAATCAATAATACATTTGCAGAAAAATCAATTGACTGTAAGGTTAAATTTGCACATTCACTTACCCGAATCCCTGTACCATATAAAATTTCTAGCAACGCCTGATTTCTTAAATCCAAAGGTTTTGATCCTTTAGCACTATCAAAAAGTGCATCCATTTCTTTTTCGTAAAAAAAACGTGGAAGACGTAGTTGCTTTTTCTTCATATGTACGTATGAAAATGGGTTTTCTTTGATGACTTCGTTTTTAAGCAAAAATTGATAGAAAGAACGTAAACTGGCAATTTTTCTGCTGATCGAGTTCCGACTATAGTTTTTATCATA
The DNA here is from genome assembly GCF_001465345.1 of Enterococcus rotai. Taxonomy (NCBI): domain Bacteria; kingdom Bacillati; phylum Bacillota; class Bacilli; order Lactobacillales; family Enterococcaceae; genus Enterococcus; species Enterococcus rotai. Next base: position 3,007,534 of record NZ_CP013655.1, read on the forward strand.
TAAAAAACTTAAATAAGTACGGATATCTAAATGATCCACACTTAAATAGTCAGCCTCTCCTGAATTCTTTAAAAAATCAAAAAAGTTGAGCATATCTTCTTGGTAAGCAATTTTGGTTTTGTCCGAATAGCCACGTTCAACGATCAAATAATTTAAAAACAGTTCTGACCAGTTTTTTTCTTGCATATAGGCTTCCTCCATTAAATTACAAAGTAACTTTAGCATAACCATTTTGAAAAGACAAACGAATTGTCAGAATTTAATCAATATTTTCAAATTTGGTAACAATTTATTCATATTTGCCTTTAAATACTCATAAATTATAAGTGTAATTTAATGTTTCGTTCGCTTGCCAATGAAAAAAAGCCCTGAACAAACGTTGAAATTTGTTCAGGGTCTTCATTTATTTTGTTTGTTCTAGAAGATTTAGTTCTTTTGTTACTTCAGCTAATTTTGTTAACGCTCTGTCTGCAATTGCTTCATAACGCTCCTTCTTATCGCGGATTCTTTCAGGTAATTCTGGGAAAAGACCGAAATTAGCGTTCATAGGTTGGAAATGTTTCCCTTCAGCATGGGTAATATAATAGGCCATACTGCCTAAGGTTGTTTCTCTCGGGAAAACGACAAGTTCTTCGTCTTTTGCTAGTCGTGCTGCATTGATTCCAGCTAATAGACCACTAGCTGCGCTTTCTACATAGCCTTCAACACCAGTCATTTGTCCTGCGAAAAATAGATTTTCTCGTTTTTGAGACTGATAGGTTGGCTTCAATAGTTCAGGAGAGTTCATAAAGCTATTGCGATGCATAACACCATAGCGGACAAATTCAGCATTTTCTAAACCTGGAATCATTTGGAAGACACGTTTTTGTTCGCCCCATTTTAAATGTGTTTGGAAACCAACAAGATTGTACAAGGAAGCTGCGGCATTATCTTGGCGTAACTGAATAACAGCATAGGGACGTTTACCTGTTTTAGGATCTTCCAAGCCAACAGGTTTTAATGGACCAAATAACATTGTTTTGATACCACGACTTGCCATGACTTCAATTGGCATACAACCTTCAAAGAATTTTTCCTTTTCAAAGGTTTTTAATGGTACAACTTCAGCTGAAATCAAGGCTTCATAAAAGGCTTTGAACTCTTCTTCGGTCATCGGACAATTTAAATAAGCTGCTTCCCCTTTGTTATAGCGGGATTTTAAATAAACTTTATCCATATCGATTGTTGCTTTATCAACGATCGGAGCTGCTGCATCATAAAAGTAAAAACCATCCGAACCATTAAATTCTTTGATCTGTTCAGCTAAAGACTCAGAAGTTAATGGACCTGTTGCGATAATGACGATCCCATCTGGAATTGCAGTGATTTCTTCATTTTTTACAGTAATTAATGGATGATTTTTGATTTTATCTGTGATTGCTTGTGAAAAAGTATCTCGATCCACAGCTAAGGCACCGCCTGCAGGAACAGCTGTTTTATCCGCACTATTAATGATGATGGAATCTAAACGGCGCATTTCTTCTTTTAGTACACCGACCGCATTTGTTAAATTATTTCCTCTTAACGAGTTTGAACAAACAAGTTCAGCAAAGTTTTCTGTTTGATGAGCTGGTGTATTTTTTACAGGACGCATTTCATAAAGGGTTACAGAGACACCTGCTTGAGCAACTTGCCAAGCAGCTTCACTACCCGCAAGTCCTGCACCAATAACTGTGACAGAAGTAGACATATATTTCCTCTTTCCTTCAAAAAACCAACGGGATTTTCCGCTGGTTTTCAATTTTTTTATTTTTGAACATTTTCTTCATAGTCGCCATTGATACAAACGACTTGTTTTCCACCCTTGACCTTTTTCTCAACAAGGTATTGCCCACATTTCGGACATGGACGTCCGATTGGCTTGTCCCAAGAAGTGAAATCACATTCTGGATAGCGACTACAACCGTAGAATAAACGATTCTTTTTAGATTTACGTTCAATCACTTGTCCTTCATTACAAACCGGACAAGTAACGCCAATTTCTTTGACGATCGCTTTAGTGTTTCGACATTCTGGGAAATTACTGCATGCATAAAACTTGCCGTAACGTCCTAGTTTGATCACCATTGGATGTCCACAAAGATCACAATCAAATCCTGCGGGTTCATCTTTGATTTGGATTTTTTCGATTTTTTCTTCTGCATTCGTCAGTTCTTTTTCAAATGGGCGGTAGAAACGATCTACGACTTCTACCCATTTTTCGGTTCCCACTCCGATTTTATCCAAGTCACCCTCCATTGATGCGGTAAAATGGACATCGACGATTTGTGGGAAAAACTCAACGATCAGTGAATTGACGATTTCACCCAGTTCGGTTGGTTCAAAGCGTTTATTTGTTAGTTTAACGTAATATCGTCTTTGAATTGTTTCTAGAGTTGGTGCATAAGTTGACGGACGACCTACGCCATTTTCTTCTAACGCTCGAATTAGAGTTGCCTCACTAAATCTTGCTGGTGGTTGTGTAAAATGTTGTTTTGGCTCGATATCTAAGGCATTGACTTTATCACCTTCGACTAAGTCAGGCAAAATATTTTCTTTATCTTCTTTCCCATCGTCACGGCCTTCAACATAAACCTGCATAAATCCTTTGAATTTTACCTTGGCACCATTGGCAATGAAAATTACACCATTTTGCTCTAGGGTTACTTTCATTGTGTCTAATACAGCCGGTGTCATTTGACTAGCAACTAAACGTGACCAAATCAAGGTATAAAGTTTTAGTTGATCTTTATCCAAGTATTGTTTGATTTCATTTGGCGCACGCATTACACTGGAAGGTCGGATTGCTTCATGGGCATCTTGAGCACCTTGAGCATTTTTAACTTTTCGTCCGCCATGTGCTGAGAACTCACTGCCATAGGTCTTTTCAATATATTCAGCCACTTCAGCTTTGGCGGAATCAGCAATTCTAGTAGAATCTGTACGCATATAGGTGATCAAACCTACTGTACCTTGTTTTCCTAGAGCAATCCCTTCATAAAGCTGTTGGGCGACCATCATCGTTTTTCTTGTTCTAAAGTTTAGCTTTCTAGCGGCCTCTTGTTGCAAGCTACTCGTTGTAAATGGCAATGCTGGATTGCGTTTGCGTTCTTTTTTCTCAACTTTTGTGACATCGTATTCTTTTCCTTTGATACGAGTAGTCACTTCTTTTACGGCTTCAGCATTGGGTAATTTTTTCTTTTTCCCATCAAGTCCCCAGAAGTTGGCTTTGAATTTTTTCTTTGCTTTTTGGAAATTACCATCGATACTCCAGTATTCTTCAGGTATAAATTTCCGAATATCATTTTCACGATCAATGATAATTTTAAGTGCGACAGATTGAACTCGACCTGCACTTAATCCTTTTTTAACTTTTCGCCATAGTATCGGACTCAGTGAATAACCAACCAAGCGGTCTAAAATACGACGTGCTTGCTGTGCATCTACTAAATCTAAGTTGATGGTACGCGGTTCTTTAAAGGCAGCTTTAACTGCTTCTTTAGTGATTTCATTAAAAACAACTCGATTTTTATCTTTTAAATCCAAGCCAAGAAGGAAAGACAAATGCCAGGCAATAGCCTCCCCTTCCCGATCCGGATCGGCTGCGAGGTAAACTTTTTCGGCTTTTTTGGCAGCGGCTTTCAAACTTTTGATTACATCGCCCTTACCACGGATCGATATGTAGTGAGGTTCGTAATTATTTTCAGTATCAACACCCATTTTACTTTTAGGTAAATCTCGTATATGCCCAACACTGGCAACAACCTTATAGTTTTTTCCTAAATATTTTTCAATCGTTTTGGCTTTAGCTGGTGATTCTACAATAACTAGATATTTATACGCCATTCAACGTGTGGCTCCTTTCGGTTTTTGTGTTTCTTCTATTATATATATCAAAATGTAGAGAACTCACAAATCGTACTTCATCATATCTATTCATCACAGGTTTGTCAAGGATTGATATAGTTAAATCGAAAAAAGTTGAATTTCTTCTAGGATATCTTGTGGACAAATTGTACATTTTGCGCCATCTTGAATCAAGCCATGACAACCGTCAGAGTGGGCATCAAAAAGATTACCAGGGACTGCAAACACTTCACGGCCATATTCTAAAGCTGCTTGAGCAGTGATCAACGTACCGCTTTTTTTTCGCGCTTCGATCACACAGGTTCCTAAACTCATTCCTGCAATAATTCGGTTTCTCATTGGAAAATGATATTTTCTCGGTCCTGTACCATTTGGATATTCACTGATAACTAACTGTTCGTCCATCATTTTTCGCTGTATATGGGCCGTTTCTTTTGGGTAACAAATATCTAGACCCGTTCCAATAACGCCAATCGTGTGTCCACCCTGTTGCATGGTCACTTGATGACTAACACTATCGATTCCTTTGGCTAACCCACTAACAATCGTCAAATTATGACGGATCATTTCTGGGATCAACTGACGTACGACATTTATTCCGTAAACAGAAGCTGCTCTAGCACCGATAAAGGAGATACATTTTTTTTGCAATAATTCTATGTTACCTTTGTAAAATAATAATACGGGACAGTTATAAATTTGTTTTAGATACTCAGGATAGATTGGATCCAAAATTGTGATAAACGAATGGGCATCATAGTACTCCTGTAGTTTTTCTGGATTATTTGACCAATGATCCCAAGATTCAGTAAATAGTTTTTGGTAGGTTGTGATCCCTGCAATCTGAATAATTTCTTCTTTTGAGAAGTCCGTACTATTATTATATTTCATTGAAAAATCTAAGACTTTTAGCATACCCAAGTTACCAATCCCATTACAAACTGCTAATTTAAATAAAAGTTCTCGTTGTTTTGCTTCCATAAAAAAACCTTCTTTCACAAATACTTGTTATAGTAAGTATCCGCAAAAAAAGGAAGATTTTATTTTTTTAACACATGTCTTTGATTGGAGCAAATGTTTTTCTGTGGATCGTACAAATCCCTTGTGTTTCCAGGCCGATTAAATGCTCCTTGGTTCCGTATCCTGCGTTGTTTTCAAACCCATATCCAGGGTACATTTTAGCGTAATCTTCCATTAGACGATCTCGAATCACTTTAGCAACAATACTAGCTGCTGCAATCGATACGGAGCGAGCGTCTCCTTTAATGAGGCTTTCTTGTGGAATGTTAACATCTAGCTTCATTGCATCGATCAATAAATAATCTGGGATGAAGCAGAGATCTTCGAGTGCGATCCCCATAGCTAATTTGGATGCTTGATAAATATTGATTTCATCGATTTTATTATGATCAACCATCCCAATTCCTATTGATATGGCTTGATTTTGGATTTCGTCATAAAGTTCATCCCTTTTTTTGGCAGACAATTTTTTAGAATCATTGACACCTAAAAGCTGGAACTTTTCAGGAAGGATAACTGCTGCGGCAACAACTGGACCAGCTAGCGGTCCTCTTCCTACCTCGTCGATCCCCACGATCAAACGATGACCTTGAGTACGTGCCTGATTTTCAAATTGCTGCATTTCTTCAAGTAAGGCCACGGCTTTTTCATGACGCTGGATCTTCCTATCCCACTGCGCTAAAGCTTGTTGAACGCCATTACGTTCATCTGCTTGCCATAACTTGATTCGTTCATCATCTCTTGTATCAACAGTTGTTAATGCTGCTTTAATTTGCTGGATTGACTCAGTTTTCATCTTTTGTAACTCCTAATTCTTCCCAACGATCTAAAGTATAAGGTCCTAATTTGCTACTGCGGATTTCTTGAATGATCATTTCACTTGCTCGATCATAATCGTCCTTAAATCCACGTTTTTGACTGATCAACATCAAAAGTTTAGCACCCGGTAAAACAGTTTCCTCTTGTGTTAATTTATAGCGTTCAACCAAACGCTCTGGGTAAAATCGTGAAAAAAAGGTTAACCCATAAATAGCCAGATCATCTAAATGAAGCAATTGATCTTTAATTGCTCCAGTCAATGCTAATTTTTTACCAATTTCTTGATCTTCAAACTTAGGCCACAAAATCCCTGGCGTATCAAGTAACTCTAAGTCTGTGCCTGAACGAAGCCATTGTTGCCCCTTCGTTACTCCGGGTTTGTTCCCGGTTTGTGCAATTTTCTTTCCAACTAAACGATTCATTAAAGTCGATTTCCCTACATTGGGAATACCGATACACATCGCACGGATCGCACGAGGTTTCACCCCTTTTGCCCGTTCACGATCGATTTTTTCTTTTAGGGCTTTCTTTGCTTCAGGGACGATTTTATTAACACCTTTATTTTGCTGAGCATTGATTACTAGCGTATGGTAGCCTTTTTCTTGAAAATAATGTTGCCATTTTTGATTTTGTTCTTTATCAGCTAAATCACCTTTGTTTAGTAAAATCAACCGCGGCTTTTGTTGAACAATTTGATCCATCATTGGATTTCTTGATGAAAGAGGTAGGCGTGCATCAATCAATTCAAAAACGATATCAACGTACTTAATTTTTTCGGATACTTCTCTTCTGGCTTTTGCCATATGTCCTGGAAACCATTGTATTGTCATTTTATCACCTATCTTGGTATGAATTTCATATGTGTTATCGGGTAATACACGAATTGGGCTTTTCCTAAAATATATTTACTTTGAACGGCCCCGAAAGAACGACTATCCTTTGACATCCGGCGATTATCACCTAACACGAAATAACTATCTTTTGGTAACGTATTCTCCGTAGTTAGATCACTTAAATTAAAATTTGTTGTATATGGTGCTGTTTCATGATCTTTTTTTATATTTTTTTCTAGGAAAGGCTCTTCTATCGGTTTTTCATTTATATAAAGCTGGTCGTTTTCATATCGCACAGCATCTCCTGGCAATCCAATAACTCGTTTGATATAAATCGCTCCAGTTGGTAATTTAAACACTACAACGTCAAATCGTTTGATTGAAGAAAATTTTTCCATGATGATCATATCCCCTTGACTAAGTGTTTTTTCCATTGAATTTCCATCGACCGGTACAGGAATCAAAAGAAAGCCTCGCAATATAAATAACAACACTAACGAAGGAACGAGTAGTTTCATGAAAAAAATAAAATAACCGATATAAGATTTTTGTTTTTCCACGTAGTTTCTCTCCCTTGCTCTCACTGTTTCTATTATAAAGGAAAAACACTAGAAAAAGCGACAATTTTAAAGGAAATATTTCACCCTATTTGAGTAAAGTGTGAAATTGATGTGAAAAAGCGATAGTATTACGCACTTATCGTTTTTTCACATGAGTTTCAGTTATTTTTTTTGAAGTTCTTTCAGACCAGCTTCATATGCTTGGTCGTTATCTTTGATTTTTTTGCCTATTTCTAACTCAATTTGGGCAGCTGTTTCGTTATCAATTTCTCCCGTAACAGGAAGTCCTGTGCTGGCTTGCAATTTGCTGACAGCTGTTTGAGTTTGCTCCGAAAATTCGCTACTGTTAGCATCAACTTCATAGTCCAGTGCTTGTAGTAAAGCATTGACGTTTTTAACAACTGGTGATGAATCACCTTGTTTTAATGTTTTATCTCTAGAAATTGGAGATAGATAGGCATAATCAGGATAATCGGCTTTAATAGTAGGTTCCAAACCTTTTTCATGAATCCATTTTCCGTTTGGCGTTAACCATTTTAGAACAGTTAATTTGATTTCACTCTTATCATTTAAGTTTTTAACCGTTTGAACGGTTCCTTTACCAAAGGTTTTTGTGCCAATAATCTTTTTATTTCCTGATTCTTTCAAGGCTGCTGCGAAAATTTCAGAAGCACTCGCACTTCCTTCATCCACTAAAACAACAGTCGGCTCCGTAACTTTAAAACCTCCATCTAGTTTGCTAGATGCGACTTCTTCACTGGTATTGCCATTTTTATCTTCAAATTTGATGATCGGTTTGCCATCTTCTAGAAACATACTAGCCATTTGTTCTACTTGATTAAGAAGTCCCCCTGGATTTTGGCGTAGGTCGATCACAAAAGATTTTGCGCCATCTTTTCTTAACGTTTTAATCGTGTTTTTAAGCTCTTGGTAAGTATTTTCACCAAAAGAAGTGATTTTAATTGAGCCTATCGTTCGATCTGTTTTATCTAGTTCCCCTTTGACTGTCTCAATTGGGATTGTATCTCGTGTCAGTTTTAATTCAAATGTTTCTTCACCACGAGCAATCGTTAAACGAACTTCGGTCCCTTTTTTTCCGCGAATTTTGCTGACTACTTGAGAAAGTGTTTTACCTTGGGTTTCTTCATCGTCGACTTTTAGCACTGTATCATTCGCTTTTATTCCAGCCTTAGCTGCTGGTGAGCCTTCGATAGGTGCTTGAGCTACTGTAGGCAGATCATCTGTCATAGTCATAGTGGCACCGATCCCCTCAAAGCTGCCGGCAAGGCTTTGATCTAACTCGTCAGCTTCAGGTTCATTTAGATAACTAGAGTAAGGATCCTCTAAAGCTTCAGTCATCCCTTTTAATGCACCGTCAACTAATTTTTTTTCATCAACTTTTCCTACGTAATTATTGATGATTTCGCTGTATAAGTTATCAACTTTTTTTAAGTCAGCACTTCGAGCCGGATTGTCTGCAAGTTGCTTTTTATATTGATAGTCAAAATAAATATAGCTGCCTCCTCCAACAAGAAAAGCGACACAAACAATCGAAATAATATATTGATGGAAGGGTACTTGTTGTTTATTTTTCATATAGTCATCTCTTTTCGTAAAATTATCATTGCATGTTTTCCAGTTTAACATGAAAAAAAAAGAAGGAAAAGCTTTCTTTGCCCTTTCCTTCTTTTTTTTATTTATTGTTTTCTAAGTATTTTTCCCACATCTCATCAAAAACATGCATATTGGTCAAATAATCAGCATTCATTTCTAAATAAGTAGATATCTCATGATAATCTTCTGATTGTTTTGGAAACTGAATATCTCTTGACGCGTCATTTGCAAATTGGCTTTCCGCCGTTTTTTTAGGCGCTCTTAAGGTCATTAGATAATGATAAAAACTTCTTCTCATAGGGTCACCAATTTTCTTTTATAAAATTTTCTCGATTAAGGTGGGCGTCTTTGTAACGTTCAGGATCTTTTTGATAAAAGTCTTGATGATAGTCTTCAGCTGGATAAAAAATGGTTGCAGGTTCAATCGTTGTGACGATTGGCTCACTAAAACGTCCACTTTCTTGTAATGCTTGTCGACTGTTTTCAGCAATTTGCTTTTGTTTTTCACTTGTATAGAAAATGACTGGGCGGTAATTATCGCCACGATCTTCAAATTGACCTAAAGCATCTGTGGGATCTGTTTGTTGCCAGTAGATTTCTACAAGTTTTTCATACGGCATAATCTCAGGATCAAAGTCAATTTCAACTGCTTCTGTATGCCCAGTTGTATGACTTAATACTTGTTCATAAGTCGGGTTTTCAACATGACCACCTGTATAGCCTGAGGTTACTGAATTGATGCCGGGCTGCGTGTCAAAAGGTTGGATCATACACCAAAAGCAGCCGCCAGCAAAAATGGCTTTTTCATTCATTCGAGTTCCTCCCTTACTGGATTATTTATCTTTAGGCAAATAAATGTTCATTCGGATATCGTCATCGACTAAGTTTATTTTTTCAGCTCGGATAAATAGACCATTTTGCATTCTAAATTGGTCTAAACGGAGTAGAATTGTACTGTCATCTGGATTTACTTCTACCCAGTTTGGCAATTTGTAATCTCTTTGAACAAACTTCAAAATTTCTTTCATTGGCAAACCTAGCGTTCCGATAGATAAACTTTTTGCTTTCAATTGTACATTTCCATTGTCCATTACATACGGATCAAAATACAGATAAAATTGAATTGGATGTCCTAAAACTTCAAATGTCCCATTCAACATTGCTTCATTTTCTAGATAGAATTTATACGTAATATCAGAGCCTTTTTGGAAATCACTCAGATAAAAATCAATTAACGCATTTATTTGTTTTTTCTTTGATTGGATTGCGATAACTGGTGTTCCATCTTTTTCGACTAACTCAGGTACTGGTGTATAGTTTGGTTCTCTAACTTGAGTAACTCTGATAAAAACGAAGGCTACACTTCCGATTATAAGTCCAATTAAAACGATAAAAGCCACTTTCCAGTGATTAATTGTTTTTTTGACCTCAGGTGTTTTTTTTCTTCTTGGGCTTGTTTTTTTTACTTCTGTTGATTCTTTTTTTTCTTCTGGTTCATTTTTCATTTTTTTCACTCACTTCCCTTTTTGAGCCATTTATCCTGGGTTTTGGCCATTTCGTCACGAACAGCGCTAGCCATAATTTGATAACCTAAATTATTAGGATGGAAATGGTCTTCTTCGTAAAGCGCATTATTTTTTATATCATGCTCTGAACTTGAGGTTGCCGTTGCTTCACTACTAACAATCCCTACTTGGTCTCCTACTCCTTTATAAAGTAAGTCATTGATTGGAATAAAATAGGCATTTTTTTCTGCAGTAACGATCTCTTTTGTCCCATCATTCCAATTATCCACTATTTCCTGCATTTCAGTAATATCAGGGAAATAAAGATAAAATGGATTGTAGATCCCTAAAACATAGATTGGGGCCTCTTCATTATATTTACGTATCTCTGTAAGGAGTTTTTCCACTTCTTTCTGATAGCTTTTAAGTGGTTTTTTAAATGAGTCTTTGGTTAAACGGAAGACATCTCCTTTGATTACTTTCATTAGATCGTTTCCACCAACGGTTAAGGTAATGAGATCTGCTGATGCCAAACCTTTTTGAATATCTTTATTTTTTTTGATTCGTTTTAGAATTTGATCACTGCGATCACCGTTTTTCCCAAAATTATCCGTTTGGACACCATTTAAATGATACTGTTCTTGTAAATCGTTGGCAACTAACGGTACAAATCCACCTGAATTTGTTAAATCGCCAATCCCTTCTGTCAGTGAGTCACCGATTGCGGTATATCGAATCACTTCTTTCGTTTCACTTTTAACGGTTTGTTTTGCTCCAGTACCTAAGATTGGTTTTGCTTTAGGCACCGCCACGATCAATACTAAAAATACACCGATTATTGTGAGTAAGAAGAGCGCCAAGCTTGCTCCATTTTTTTTGAAAAATAATTTCATTGTATCCCTTCCTTTGCCGGAAATCACAAAAAATAGTGCACTATACAGTCACCGGCTTTTTAGTCCTATTAAACTAAATTATCTCTATTTTATTGTCATTTGTACAGTAAAAGTTGTAAAAATTTTTATTAAAAAAAGCAGATCAGTTTGATCTGCTCAAAACTCAGTCTGTTTAGTCTGTATAGTACATGATAGCAAAAGCACCTTTACCTGTATGAGTCGCAATTACAGGATTTGTATGCAATACAGGAATATCCATATCAGGAAATAGTGCTTGTAGCCCTTCTTTAAAACTGTTTGCCAGCTCTAGCCCATCTGCATGAGAAATGCCGATTTGGCGTACATTTGATAAGTTGCTCAGTTCACTTTTCAACTCATCAAACCATTTATTAAAGGTCTTCATCCCTCTACCTTTGGCTACTGGAATCAATTCTGTTTGGTCGAAGTCCATTACAACTTTCATATTAAAAATACTGGATAAAAGACCTGTTGCACGACTGATTCGACCACCTTTAACTAGATTATCCAATGTAGAGATACCGATGAAAAGTTTGGTGTTTTCTTTGACATGATTGATTTCCGCTAAAATTTCCGGAACACTAGCCCCGTTTTTAGCAAGTTTAGCTGCTTGAATCACTTGGAATGATAATCCTTGATCCGTGAAGTCACTGTCGATCACTGTGACGTTAGCAGAGCTAAGATTCCCAGCTTGTCTAGCAGCTTCTACAGTACCGCTCAAGCCTTTTGTCATATGAATCGAAACAACTTCACTGCCGTCAGCGCCTAAACGGTCATACAGCTCTACAAACTCACCAATTGGTGGTTGACTCGTTTTTGGTAAAGCTTTAGCCGTACTCATTAATTCCATAAAATGTTCGCCTTCTAAATGATCGTCATCTGTGTAAACTACGCCATCAATCATTACAGATAAAGGCATCATCTGAATATCTAAATCATCGCGTACACTTTTCAGCATTGTGCAAGAAGAATCAGTCACAATTTTAACATTTGTCATAATTTTATCACTCTTTCTTTAAAAACAACCTCAATTCGTGGTAGAATACTTCTGAGGCTTGAATGTCTGTTTATATTATAACAGACAAAGAATTATTTTTCACCAAATTAAAATGAAGGAAGTTGATTTCTTGGAAAAAGCAAAATTCTCGAGAAAATATATGATTTTAAATGAGGTACTTAATGCAGTTACTCACGGGATTGGGGCTAGTTTAAGTATTGCAGGATTAGTGATTTTGTTAGTCAAGGGTGCAAGGCTTGGTTCAGCTGTTCATGTTGTTTCCTATGCTATTTATGGTTCAACTTTGATTCTGTTATTCCTATCCTCAACTTTATTTCACAGTTTGATTTTCACTAAAGCTAAGAAAGTCTTCCAAGTCTTCGACCATAGTTCGATTTTCTTATTGATTGCTGGTAGCTATACGCCATTTTGCTTATTGAGCATCAAGGGTTGGTTAGGCTGGCTATTGTTTGTTCTTATTTGGGTCATGGCAATCAGTGGAGTTGTCTACAAATCTTTAACACTTCATAAACAAGAGACAGTAAAAAATATTTCAACGGTCATTTACATTATTATGGGCTGGCTTTGTATTACAGCAGCAAAACCTTTATATGATTCTTTAGGGCCTACTGGAATAGCTTTATTAGTGGCTGGAGGCGTTTCTTATACATTAGGTGCTGCCTTTTATAGTTTAAAGAGCGTTCGCTTTATGCATGTAGTTTGGCATTTGTTCGTGATGTTAGGAGCAGGATTCATGTTCTTTTCAATTTTGCTTTATACTTAAACTATTATCAAATCCTTTTGAACAAAGGGTTCTTGGTACTTCTTTTTGAGAAATCAAAAAAGAAGTACCTTTTTTTGTATTTATCTCTTTACAAACCGAACAAACATTCGTATAATAACTATACAAACGTTTGTTCGATAAAAATTATGAGGTGATTAAGAATGAAAGCAGTTCGTCGTGGCGGGTTATTATTTGTTGTATTGATTATTGGTATTTTCTTAGGAACATTAGGGTTACAGTCCGCATTACTTATTGTTAGCCCTCTATTTATTATATGGTTTATGCTATGGGATGAAAAACGATATTCTCATACTAGAAAAAAAAATGACCATCAACAATATGTCTATCGCAAATATCCATAGAGCTAAACTAAGCTATCTACTTAGTTAAAATAAAAAAGAATCCTGAAACATACACTTGAAAAGTTATGTTTCGGGATTCTTTTTATCCAACTAAACGGTTGGAACAGAAGAACGCCCTTCTGCTCTGACCTCTTTTTTAATATTCCATCAATGTCACAATTTCATAATCTTGGATTTTATCGCGTCCATGTAAGTCCATCAGTTCGATTAGAAAAGCACAACCGACTACGACACCACCTAATGACTCGATCAACTCAACCGTTGCCTTGATGGTACCACCCGTTGCCAATAAGTCATCGCAAATCAATACTCGTTGCCCAGGTGTGATGGCATCTTTATGAAGCGTTAATGTATCAGTACCATATTCTAAATCATAGGTTACTTCGATCGTTTCACGTGGTAACTTTCCTTTTTTACGGACTGGAGCAAAGCCAACACCTAATTCATATGCTACCGGACACCCGACAATAAAACCACGTGCTTCAGGTCCTACGACCATATCGATTCTTTTTTCTTTCGCATAATCAACGATTTGTTTTGTTGCTTCACGGTATGCTTCGCCATTAGCCATCAATGGTGAGATATCTCTAAAGATAACTCCTTTTTCTGGATAATCTGGAATACTAGCAATATAATCTTTTAAATTCATCTTTTATACTTCCTCCTCATTCCACAGCCACTGTTGTAATGTCTCACGATCGCTGTATAGCAAAAACTCTTCTGTTTTGATTTTTTTTAAGCGAGTTTGATAGACCTTACTTTCCGTCAATGGATGATTTTCAGGGCTTTCAACTTTTCTTAAAACACCGTTTTCTATTGTAACAAATCCTAAGTCAAAAAACACCTGAATCATGAAAATTAATAGCTTTTCTTGAATTTTTAAGTGTTGTGCTACAACATTCAGCTTGTAACGAACATCTACTTGTTCTTGTTGTCTGACAAATTTATAAAGTTGAGCATATTGTTCTCTAGTACCTGTCCCATTTAAATAAGCTTCCTCATGAGAAACACCCAACATATAAACACGCTCGATTTTCCCTGTTTGGGTGATTTGTTTTAACAACCCAACATCATCGGGACAATCGACAAAAACTAATTGTTGGCTATTTGTTTTTTCAATCATCATGACAGCTTCATCAACGGTGGTGAACAACCAATGATCAGTTTGCTCATCAACTAGTTTTTTACTCTCGGAATTAAAATAAATATAGAGTGTATTGGCAATAGGTATTTCTTTTTGCCGACTATTTTTCCCTCTAAAGTCAAAAAGCTGCATACCATCTACTGAAAAATCACTGACCATTAATTGCGGTTTTTTATTCCCATTCCACTCATTAATCGATAATTGTCCTGCAACGTTCGTTGTGCCTTGACCAAATTCATCTGCCTGATTGCCCATTTGAAACGCAATTGCATCTAATTTAGCTCCACCTTGACTTAGCTGGAACTTAAGATGGCTTTTATCAGCCCCGATTTGCCGACTTTGTTCGATTGAAACATCTTCAAATAAGAAATTGGGAACTGGATTGTCTGTCCCAAATGGCGCGAGAATTTTTAATTGTTGGACGAAAGGAATGGTCACTTCATCGACTTTTAAAGACTCATCAATCAATAGTTCTTGTCCTTGTGAAAGATCGATCTGATTTCTTTCAAGATAACGAATTAAATGTTCTTTTACTTTGTTGATATTCTGAATAGGTAATGTCATTCCAGCAGCCATATGATGACCACCAAAATGAGTGAAGTCTTCACGAATTTCGCTTAAAGCATCAAATAAGTTCAGTGCTGAGACACTACGCCCTGATCCCTTAGCAATTTCATCTGATTCATCAATCGTTAACACGATCGTCGGTTTTCCGGTGTCCTGCATAATTCTGCCAGCAACAATACCTAAAACACCTTCATGCCAACCTTTTTTTGCAACGATATGAATGAGATCTGTTGGTTCAATCAGCTCAAAAGCTTCTTTTGTGATTGTAGCGACAATTTCTTTACGTTCATCATTTTGATTATTAATATAGGTCGCGATCCGCTCTGCTTCTTCTTCGTCAAAGGTTGTCATTAATTCAACTCCGGAAGAGGCATCGCCTAATCGGCCTAAAGCATTCAAACGCGGTGCAATCGTAAAACCAATATTTTCTTCACTGATTGCCTCTTTTTTTAATTCTGCTAGATGAATTAAGATATCCAAACCGATTCTTTCACCGTTTTGAATCATTTCTAGTCCCATTTTAACCAGAACTCTATTTTCATCTGTTAGAGAGACTAAATCGGCAATTGTTCCGATCGCAACTAAATCAAGAAATTCAGCTGGCAATTCTCCTAACAGAGCTGTTGCTACTTTAAATGCTACCCCTACCCCAGCTAAGTCTCCAAAAGGATACTGCCCTTGTGGATGTTTTGGATGAATAATTGAAAACGCATTGGGTAATTCTGGTGGCAATTCGTGGTGATCGGTCACAATGACATCGACGCCCTGTTCTGTTGCATAATTAATGGCTTCATGACCTGCTACGCCATTATCGACTGTAATAATCAATTGAACACCATTTTCAATCTGTTCTTTAAACACAGTCAAATTAGGTCCATAGCCATGAATAAATCGATTTGGCAAGAAATACTCTACTTCCCCACCTATCAATTCAATAGCTTCTTTCATAACCGTTGTGCTTGTGATGCCATCAGCATCATAATCCCCATATACCAAAATTCTTTCGCCTTGGGCCACAGCATCTTGGATTCTGGTTATTGTTTTCTCCATATCATGCATCAAAAAAGGGTCATAGAGATTTTCTACTGTGGGACGTAAAAAGGTTTCCAGGACTTCTTGAGACTGAATACCACGATGCCACAAAATTTGACCTAATAAAGGATTGATCTGCTGTTTTGTTAGTATAGCTGAAAATTCTTCTGGCAACGCTGTTTTTTCCCGTAATTGCCATGTATATTTTGCTTTTTTCACGACGTCACTCCTAACCAAGTAATTATATCAAATAGAATCGGAAAACTAAAGAAAGTATCCTAAAAAAACACAAATTAAAAAGCCAAGACAAAATATTACTACTTTGTATCTTGGCTTTTCCACCTTATAAATCTTCGTCGCTCGTTCTTGGTTTAGTAAAGTGATCAACCCGACTACCAACAGGTTCTACGTCAACATTTGGTGATATTGGCGCTTGAGATGCTGCAGCATCGTATTTAGCTTGCAACTCTGCTAGCTGATTCTCGTAGGTCCGTTTAACCTTCTCTACTTCTTCTTGAGCTAATTTATCTGCGTCATTTTTATATGTTTCAATGTCCTTCTTTAATTCTTTTACTTGTTTCTTCTGTTTCCACATTGTCGTTGTCGAAGTCAATAGACCAATCAACGCACCAACAATTGCGGACCCTAGAATAATCAAAATCAATGGACCTGAGATTTTTGCAAAGCCAAAGCTGACTGGAACAGTTTGACTATTCAATACAGCAAAAACAACAACAACCAGAACTAACACCAGACCGATAACTACACGCCACTGGTTTTTCATGAACTGTTTCCCCCTTGTAGTTATATTATTTTTTGTTTAGTACTCCGCCAGCTAATAAATCACCTAAATGTGGAAATAAAGTATACAGCCGGGAAGCGGCTTCCATGATGCGCGGGCGATTGATTTCACGTTTCGAGGTACCCATTGCATTCACAATTTCTGTAGCTAATTTATTAGGTTCTAAAACGAATAGATCCACAGAAGCTAGATAATTGCCAGTAGGATCCGCTTTATCAAAAAATTCAGTTTCGATTGGGCCCGGATTAACGGTCGTAACTGAGATACCTAAAGGCTTTAGTTCTAAACGTAAAGCATTTGAAAAACCTAGAACAGCAAATTTAGTAGCAGAGTAAATAGTTGATTTTGCTGTTGCCATTTTTCCAGCCATCGATGCAACATTAATAATATGCCCAGTCCCTCTTTCAGCCATTTGGATCGCAGCTTTTTGAGTAAAGACCATCATGCCTAGGACATTTACCTCAAACATGTTTCTAGCAATCGCTAAATCCGTATCGATGAAATTTTCAAATAGTCCAAAGCCAGCATTGTTGACTAGTACGTCAATAGGGCCAACTTCCGTCTGGATTTTCTCAAAAACAGTCTCAACATTGTCAGGATCGGCAATGTCTAATTGGAATGAATGAGCCATTTTTCCGCTCAGCTCTTCACACATTTCTTTCACTTTTCCAATCAAGTTGATTCTTCTAGCACAAACTACTACGATGGCACCTTGTTTGGCTGCTTCGTAACAAATTTGTTCACCTAACCCTGCTGAACCACCCGTTACGACAACAACTTTGTCAGCTAACGCTTGTCCTTTAACCATACTTGTTCCTCCTCACTCATTTCTAAAAGGGATCTCGATAATCTCCATGTCTTTAACAATCTTAGTGTTCCGGAAAATTTCTTTGGCTTCATTTTCTAATTGGATAATGTCCCCTGTTAAGTATCGAGCACTAATATGCGTCAATATTAATTTTTTAGCGTTTGCTTCCAGAGCAACTTGGGCCGCCTGATGACTTGTTGAATGATAATACGCTTTTGCCATTTTTTCTTCTTCTTTATTAAAGGTGCTTTCATGAACGAGAACATCGGCGTCTTCTGCAAGTGATACACTATTTTGGGTTTTTCTTGTATCACCTAAAATAGTGACGATTCTACCAAGTTTTTTCTCACCAACGAAGTCTTTTCCATTAATCACTGTTCCATCAGATAAGGTTACAGATTCTCCTCGTTTGATTTTTCCGTATATCGGTCCTGAAGGGATGTTTAAAGCTGCTAATTTTTCTACTTGTAACTCCCCTTCATGATCCGCTTCAACAATCCGGTAACCGAAACTAGCAATGCCGTGGTCTAATGGCAGACAGGAAACTGTAAATTGTTTGTCAGAAAAGACGGTGTCTGCTTTAGTGATCTCAATAAACTTCAATTCATATGAAAGTCGCGTTTGGGAAACTCTCAGCGCTGTTCGCACATAGTCGGCGATTCCAACAGGTCCGTAAATCTCTAGTTTTTCATTGCCGCCTTGGAAAGAGCGACTACTTAATAAGCCTGGTAGACCAAAAATATGATCGCCGTGTAAATGAGTGATAAAAATTTTCTCGATTTTTCTTGGGCGAATGTTACTTTTCAAAATTTGTAATTGTGTTCCTTCGCCACAGTCAAACAACCAAACTGCATTTCTTTCGTCTAATAATTTCAGCGCAATGCTACTCACATTACGATGTTTTGCTGGAACCCCAGCGCCTGTACCTAAAAATTGTAATTCCATTGGCTACCTATCTTTCTTTAAACTTCTTCTTTATTTTAGAAGAAAGTTGCCGCTTTAGCAAATAATATTTATTTTACAGGAAAACGCAGCCTAACTGTTGTACCTTTTGGATCTGTATCTAGTAAGTCGATTTTTCCTTGGTGTTCATCTACGATCCATTTAGCAATAGCTAACCCGATTCCGTATCCACCTGTTTTACGGTTCCTAGACTCTTCTCCTCGATAAAACCGTTCAAAAACAGCGCTCTTTTTTTCTTCAGCAATTCCAATGCCAGTGTCGCTAATCTTAAGTAGCCACTCGTTATTTTTGACAGTCGAAAAGACAGTTATTTTTTCACCAGGAGCGGTATACTTTAGAGCATTATCCAACAAGATAATCAGTAACTGATGAATTCTTTTCTTATCGAAAAGCAATTGTTGTTCTTCTCCTAAATCAATAATGAACTCTTTTGCTTCTGCAGTAGCCAATTCTTGATATGGTATGAGTACAGTCTTTAAAAAAACGTTGATTTTTACAGGTTCTTTTTCCAATGTCAACGAGTTGGAATCTGATCGTGCCAATAAAAGCAAGTCACTAGTGAGTTGGCTCAGGCGTTGGACTTCATCTAGTGATAAAGCAATTGTTTCTGACTCTTCTATAATCGTATGGTTTGGTTTAGTAAATAATTTTTCTAATTTCGCTTGAATGATCGTTAATGGTGTTCGCAACTCATGAGAAGCATTTTCAACAAATTCTTGCTGCTTTTTCCAAGAAATCAAAATAGGTTTCATAAACCATTTTGAAAGAAAGTAACTTAACGCAATCGACAATAATCCGAAAATAATCATACAGATAATTAAGATTTGCTTGAATTGCTCAACCGTTCCTTTAATCGGATCAATATTTACTAGAAGTTGAACGTAAGCGACCTTTTCTGAATTTGTAGCTGATAAAGTGATTGAGCGAAACTGTAATGAACGATTGTTACTATCTTTTATTTGAACGCTAGTGATTTTATTTAAGTCATCAGTTGATAATGTTAACTTCTGAAAGTCATAAAAACGCGAACCTAATTCAGCTTCATTAAGTATATCTCCCTCTTTAGACCAAAGGATCACCTGTTGTTGAAAATTATTAGGTGGTGGTGTATCAAATTTGCCTAACTGAGAGGGATCTCCTTGCGTGCGCTCTACTTGGAGCAATTGATGCGATAAAAATTTTTGATCTTGAGAAAGACGCTTTAGATCATGATCAACCGTTTGATAAATTGATGTTTGGACTAATCGAAACACAATCAAGCCTAGGATTAAAAAGATACTTGCAAATGAAATCAAATTGATCAGAAAATAATTGATTCTCTGCTTTTTACTCAGTTGTTTATTCATGCTTCACATCCTCAGGTACTTCAAAAAGGTAACCAACATTACGCAAGGTTTTAATCCAACGGTCGATCTCCCATGGCTTCAAGTTCTTTCTTAAATTACTCATATAAACTTCAACTACAGTGAGTGTCGTATCGGATTGAAAGCCCCAAATACGATCAAATAATTGATCTTTCGTAATGATTCGTCCCTGATTTTGCATCAAGTAGTGTAATAAATCAAATTCTTTTCCTTGCAGCGTGATTTCATTCCCCTTAAAACTGGCTTGTCGATTATCTAACTCTAAACATAACGGTCCGATTACTAGCTCATTTTTCCCGTTCATTCCTAATGATCGACGAGCTAGTGCCTGAACACGCAGTAATAGCTCTTCACGATGGAATGGTTTGGTTAAATAGTCATCGCCGCCATTTTTAAAGCCATTCACCTTATCTTCCAGGCCATCTTTAGCGGTTAATATCAGAACCGGTGTATAGATGCTTTTTTTTCTCAATGCCGTCAAAACCTGTTCACCAGACATGGTCGGCAACATTAAATCTAGAACGATTAGATCATAGATCCCACGTTCCCCCTCGTATAATGCTTCTGCTCCATCATAAATTTGCGTGATTTCACCGATTTCAGATAAAATCTCTAAAATGCTATCCGACAAAATTTCATCATCTTCAACTAATAAGATTTTTAACAGTGTTCTTCACATCCTTTAAGCTCAAAAAGACGTGCCAAAAGAGTTTTCTTTGTCACGTCTTCTGAGTTATTTAATTGCTTTTATTTTGTGCATATCGCTTAATTTTCGTCTTTTTCACTTGTATCTTGCTTTTTATCTTGCCAAGATTTTTCAGCAGAGTCTTTTGTTTCTTTTTCGACTGCTTTAGCATCTGTGATCTCTTTTTCGACATCTTCAAAATCTAAGCGGGTAATTTCGCCGCCTAATTCATTCATAATCAGTTGATTTAAAGGGCGATTATCATCTTCTTCAGCAATCAGAATGAGTCCAGTTTCGCCTACACCGATTTGTTTGGTCACATGTTCAAAAACAGTTTGTGCACCTTGGATCTCTTTAGCATCTTGAGAAGCACCAAAGAGACTTCCTGCAAACCAACCGAGTAAAATTCCTAGTGGACCGCCTAAAATGCCGATCAACATACCGATCATACTGTTTTTTGATGTATGATTATTACCGGTAAAGTCTAAGAAATCATCAATTTTAAATTGATGAACCCCATCGTTTATATGGGTTACAACAGCCATTTGCTCTCCTTTGATTTTTTTCTCAACATACAGTTTTTTTATCTCTGAAAATGCTTGGTAAGCTTGGCTCTCTACTTCAAAATGCATAATTATGACACGTTTCGACATTTGACCACCTCGTTCTATTTGATATCCTTATTCTATCAATAAACTAGTCAATAGTGCAATGAAAATCAATTATCTGGGGCCTTGGCCACCAGGTCCGCCCCCCATTTGACTGCCGGTGACTACCGCACCAGATTGATCAACTGAAGTTAACATGCTATCAATGGTAATTTTGGCTAGCTCTGTTCCACCTGTATAGTTGCTATTACTATACAAACCATTTTTAACGGTGCCAGATTCTTTACCCCCAGTATATAACGTTACGGTTTCTCCGACTTTTAGGTTTGGCGAACTAATAGTAATATGAGAAAAATCTTTGTCTGGCGCAAGTGAAATAATCGAATCACCCGCAGCATTTTCCAAGTGAACCACTGTTCCAGCTTTTTGTGTTTCGTCAAAATATACACTTAAGGACGCTTGAGTAGAAACGTCGCTTGTACTCATCGCCATACCTGCGCTACCGCTTGCTGCCAATAGACCACCAGTCATAGTGAAGGTTCCGTCATAATCAAGGGCTGCATTACCGTTATCAGTAGGTCCATTTACAATCAGCGTTCCATCTGTTATCCGAACGTCCCCATTGCTATCAATCCCATCGCCATCAGCATTTACGTAGGTGGTTCCACCATTTATTTCGATAAACTTAGTACTGTCTCCCCCACCAGCTGGTTGACCGCCAGGTTCTCCAAATGAGTCTGCTCCAAATTGACCACCAGCTTCCGCTTCTCCAGAACTGCCTCCTGCAGCATTGATTCCATCGTCTGATGCGTTGACAGAAATGTCCCCGTTATTAATGGTCACGGTTGCGCCTTCTAATCCTTCATACGAATGGTTAACATTGATTGTTCCGTTATTAATCAATAAATCAGTATCCGCATGAACCCCATCATCACCACTTGCTAATGAGAACGTTCCGTTATCGATCGTAACAGTCGCATTTGAATGGATGGCATCATCAGCTGTGTTTAAATCAAAGTCTCCATCCTCTATAATAATATTACCGGAAGCTTTTAAACCTTTGTAACTAGCCGTAGTATCAATTGATTGATCGTCATAACCTTTTGCTGTCTGAATTTGGATCTCAGCTTTCCCAATCGATAAGTTAGTTTCTGCTTGAATCCCATCATTTCCTGATTGAATCGCAAATGTCCCACCATCGATCGCGATCCACCCTTTACTTGTGTCAGTGCTATTATTTGCTTGAATTCCATCTCCTTCAGTAGTTGCTAGCGTAAATGTTCCATCTGCAATTGATACGGAATCTTTGCCTTTGATTGCATTATTTTTAGCAGTGACTTTGATTGTTCCATTGGTAATCACTAAATCGTCTTTACTACGAATCCCGTTGCTATAGTTGCCACTAACTTCTAGATTTCCAGTCCCATTGATCGTTAAATCATCTTTGCTATAAAATGTAGCATCGGGTTCGGTTTGATCAGTAGTAGTAAATGTATAGTCAGAACCATCTGAAAGAGTATTATTTGTTCCTTGAGCTAAAGTTGTAATCACTTTTTTAGCTTGCTCAACGTAAATGGCTGAGGAAGACTCATTTGTTATTTCAACATTATTTAAAACTAAATGAACTGTTTCCTCGTTAGCGTTGATTTTCAGTTGGCCATGGTAATTACCCGTTATAATATATGTTCCACCAGCAGTAATTGAGACGATCTTATCTTTTTCAGAGACGCCTGAACCGGTAATGACGCTACCAGAATCCTTTAACTCGATTGTTGTAGCGGTATTTTTATCATATTCTTCATCAAAATCTTCCTCTTCATACACACCATATTTGTTGTCAGCTGTTTTTGTTGCTTCTTGAACCGAGACAACCTGCTCCGAATTTTTTGTTGTCGATGCTGTTGTTTTGACAGTCTCTTCTTTTGCACAACCTGCCAATAGAATAATAAGCAACAGGCTTAAGATCGCTAAGTTGAATTTCGTTTTTTTCATTATAAGCACCTACAATTCTTCTCTATTTGTCGAAACTTTCCCAAAAACAATCGTTAAATTGCCATTTCTGACACGCATTGCATCCATAAGTTCCTTTTCTTTTTGATTATCCTTTAAGGTAACGCGATAACGTAACTCATATAAACTACCCATGTTTGTCGTTTTTACCGAGTCTAAATTTGCCGCATAGGTATATTGTTGAAACAGGTCGTCAAATAAACCAGGATAATCTAAATCTTCAGGAATCGTGATTTTTATTTCTCTTTCTGCAACTTTTTGTTTCTCCCCAAAGTGAATGGTATTCAACAGGATTAAAAACAATGCGATAACGATAGAAAATAAAACAATATAATGAACATAGCCCATCCCGGTTGCTAAACCAATGCCCATTGACCAGAAAATACTGGTGATTTCTCTAGCGCCTCCAGCTACAGAGCGAAATCTGATCAAACTGAATGCACCTAAAACCGCAACACCAGTCCCTAAATTACCATTAACTAACATGATTACTAATTGCACCAATAGTGGCAAAACAGCTAACGTAATCACAAAATTTTTACTATAGACATTTCGATACATATGAACACATGCAACTAAAAGACCTAATAAAACGGATGCGATAATGCAGACTAAAAGCTGCTTGAATGATAACTCAACTGAACTTTCTACTAATAAACTAGATAACATGACTAAATTCCTCTCTTTGTTTACTACTTAATGGGTTTGATGTATAGAGATAACGTTGATATGTTTGCGCATACTTTGAAAAGGACATTGGATAGAGTTCTAGTTCAGTCAAAATTTCTGAAAACCATAAAGGATAGGCGCCCAACGCTTTAACTTCCATCAACACATCGATTTCCGGTGCTACTCGTTCTCCTTTATCATCTAATTTATGAGATAAATTCTCTTTTCGATAGCGAATATCAAAATCAAATGTCACTCTAAATTCTTCGTTTTCACAGGCAAATAAGGCTCGTCTATCGTATGCAATCATCACTTTAGGTTCTAATCTCTTTCTAGCTAAAAGCCAGTCGATTTCCTGTTTAATTTGCTGATCTTTTCTTTCCGCTAGCTCAAATGCATGTGGATGCTGAATGTATCTTTTTGCTGCGCTATAGGTTAATGCCACTCTTCTTTTATAGACCACACCGCTGACTTTCTTTTTTATTTCTAAGAAGACATCAGACTCTGCTTTAGGAACACCATAACTACGGATTCTAAATTTTTCTTTATAAACAGGTTTGGTAACCGAATGGCGGATCAATTCATAATCTTCAGTATCAAAATAAACTGAAATAATTGTATGTAGACCATAAGCATCTTCTTGCATAAAAGTATCTAACTGTTCTCTTAATTTTTGATACTGTTGCTTTGTCAGTGCATATTTTTTTTCTTTTCTTTGAAAGCTATTTTTTAGTTTGACCATTATTTTCTCCTCCTTTGACTAAACTCATTATAAAAAAGCAACCATAAACGAAGCTTAAAAAACGTGACGCAAAACTAAAAATTAGTTTTGCGTCACGTTTTTTTTAATCACTATTCGTGAAACTGTTCATCAATCGTTGTATAGTACTTATTTCGTTTATACGACTAAGCTTCGTTCATTGCTAAACTGTTCATATTTTTTGTTTAAAGCAATATCTTCTAAGGTTTCAACTAAGATGTAGACTTCTTCATAGGTGTTATATAGCGCAATAGGCGCTAAACGAATAACATTTGGTTCTCTGAAATCCGGAATAATATTTGCTGCTTTCAAGGCCTTACAAATCCTGTAGGCTTCTTTATGCTCTAAACAGACATGACCACCTCGTTTGCTATCTTCACGAGGATTTCCTACAGAAAAACCGTATTTTGCAAGCTTTTCATCAATCAAATACATCAAGTACGCTGTAATCGACAAGGATTTTTCACGAATCTTATCCATTCCTACTTCATTAAAAATCGCTAATGTTCCTTCTAAAGGTGCCATTGCTAAGAAACTTGGGGACCCGATTTGCCATCCACTTGCATCTCGTTGATGTTCAAATTCATGTTTTAATTCAAATTGTGTTTCATCTTTATTCCCCCACCAACCAGCTAAACCAGGTGTTTCTTTAAAATGCTTTTGATTCATATAAAGACCTGCGATTGATCCAGGACCTGCTGATAAATATTTGTACGTACACCAAATTGCAAAATCTGGATCGACCTCTTTAAAGTCCATTGGGATAGCCCCAATTGCATGGCATAAATCCCAACCAATCAGAATCCCTCTTTGATGGGCAGCTTTTGTTATTTGTTTCATATCCAAAACTTGTGAACTACGATATAGAACAGTTGGTAATAAAATGATGGCAACATCATCCGTCATGGCATCAATAACAGAGGCTTCATCAATGAATCGTCCGTCTGCACTTTTTACCACTTTCACAGCATCTTTTGGATCATATCCTTTTAACTGCACCTGACTATCGATGGCATAACGGTCTGTAGGGAAATTTAAATCATCCACTAGAATTTTATAACGATCTTTTGTTGGTTTATATAATGTGCTAATACATTGATGGATATTGATTGTTGTACTCCCTGTAATAACGATTTCTTCTGGAAAAGCATTGATCAACGGTGCTGTCATCTCACCTAATTTCCCAGGATAATGAAACAATCCATCCCATAATTTGATCCCTTCTTTTTTCCAGATCTCCAGCATATTTAGTAATGCTTTTTCAGCGTCTTTCGATGCCAATCCCAAAGAATTACCATCCATATAAATTTCGCCAGGTTGAACATAAAACCGATCTCTAATGCTTCTAAGTGGATCTTTTTCATCTAATTCTTTTGCAAATGCAAGATTGGTTTGAAATTCTCTTTCCATTATTTGTCACCTTCCAAGTTTTTTATTTAAAGAAGCAATCAAAAATACTTCTTGTCAGCAAACTGAATTACAAGACTGCGTTCTGTTTCGTTAGTTTAACAAATCCGAAAACAGCTATTAAAGCAATAATACCCACGCCACTAAGTAAATAAATAGCGATTATCCATGATTGACTTGAGTCACTAATTTTTGTCACGATCGGCGTTCCAATAAAAATACCAATATAATAAAATAAATTGATAAATGAAATACTGGTACCGATCAATCGTTCTTCTTTCACTATTTTGGGTGCTAAAATCATTACACAAGAGGATGCTAAACTGGCTCCAGCTGAAAGTGCAAAGAGTTGGGCGAAAAATGTAAAGCTGTTAGACAAAAAGCCCATCCAAAAGGTAGCCGCTAACATCAATAAAAATGAACAGAAAATAATCACTTGCCCCTTTTTAGTCTTATCGATCAAATAACCTGCCAATGCACCAAATGGAATGCCGAATAGCCCAAAATAACCAGTATAACTATTGGCTAAGTTCTCTGACAATCCGTATAGTTGCGTGTAAATTTGCGGATACAGATTGATAAAGGCAAACAATATAAAAGCCATACAGCCTTGTGCAAGTGCTAATAGCCAAATCCCCTTATTTTCTATGGCTTTTTTGAATGAGCCTTTATCTGCTTGTGACCCTGCTTGGGATCGTCTACGTGGTTCATCTAATAAAAAAAGATATAGACATAAAAAGATCATAGATAAAACGGCAATGATCAGCCAAAGTGAACGTAAACCGTATGTTTTTGCTAATGGTTTAAATAAATTCATTGCTAGCATTGATCCTAATGCCGAAAAGGTTCCCCAAATCCCAGTTGCAATCCCACTACTGCTATCTTTAAACCAAAAGTTGATCAAAACAATTCCGACCATAATAATCATTGAAAAAGAAATTCCTTCAATGGCTCTTGAAATCAATAATGACCAAAAACTTTTTGAAAAGGCTCCCCAGATATTTCCAATGGCCAAGCAACTCATTAAACCTACTAATAATTTTTTAGGACCAAAGCGAGTAACGAACGCTCCGCCCGGGATTGCTAAAAAAATACCTGACACTGTGAAGATCGACATTAACCACGAGACCATTGAAAGATTTATAGCTAAGTCTGCCCCCAGTTCATTTTGAATGGGAACTAGTTTCAATTGACTTAAAGAAACAACCACTCCACCCAAATATAACAAAAGAAATTTTACCCATCTGTTTCTCAACATAAAAAAACTCCTTTTTAGTCTGTCTTTTAGCATGTAGAAACAATCTAGTTATGAAAATACCATCAAGTCATCTTACAGATAAACTAATCATAGCGAATTTGCTTGTTTCTTGTATATGAAGATATGAAGATATTGATAACGTTTTCTTTCAGATCTGGCAAAAGTATGCCAATTATTTTTACAATCTGAAATTAAATTGGGATCCTCTGTTTCTTTTTGATGAAGAAAATCACCTATAAGTCAAAAATCATATGGAAAAGCTAGTGTTTATCCTCTATAATAAACATACTAAATGAATCATCTTAAGGAGGTAGACCATTGGATAAAACGGATCGTAAACTTCTACAAATTCTTCATGAAAATTCAAGAATCTCAATCGTTGAGTTATCTCAAAAAATTAATTTGAGTCGTCCGAGTGTGAAGGAACGAATCAACAAGCTAGTTGAACAAGGAATTATCAAAAATTTTACGATACAACTTTCAATGGAGCATATTAAACAAACCATTACGTTTTTCACTGAATTAAGTAATGTTACTTTGCCTGTTGGAAAAGTTTTAGCGCTCTTAAAAGGGAGTCCTTATGTCAATGAGGTACATATTGTCAGTGGCGAAGTGAATTATTTGGTGAAAGCAACCGTAACCAATACAACTGAAATGAAAGATTTACTTGCAAAGTGGATGGAGTTTGCCAACGTTAAAAGCTCTGTCGTTTTGGAAACCCCAGTCGCTAATCAGCTGCATTTCTTCAATAATGATTGTTAAGATCATTATCGGCTCCATCCTTGAATTATCTACTATTTTTTCAAGAAAAATCACTAAACGATAGAAAAAAAGAGAACCAATGAAATTCATCAGCTCTCTTTTCTTCTATCGTTCTTTTTAATCTACAAATTCAAATTCATACTCACCGATTCGAACAATATCGCCATCTTTAGCTCCACGTGCGCGTAAAGCTTCATCCACGCCCATACCACGCAATTGACGAGCAAAACGCATAACACTTTCATCATGTTCAAAGTTGGTCATCTCAAATAGTCTTGCTAATGATTCACCAGACAGAATCCATGTTGCATCTGAATCACGATCGATTGTGAACTCTGGTCCTTCTGGTTGGAAACCATAACGAACAGTATCCTCTACGATTTCTTCTTCATATAATGGGAATTCTGGTGTCACATCAATCAAATCAGCTGTTGCATTAAGCAACGGTTCGATCCCTTTACGTGAAACCCCAGAAATTGGGAATATTGGCAAGTGATCTGCATATTCATCGGTACGTTCTTTTTCAATTTTTTCTTTGAATTTCTTCAAATTTTCTTCTGCTTCTGGCATATCCATTTTATTTGCTACAATAATTTGCGGACGTTCCATTAAACGCATATTGTGAGAAGCTAGCTCTTTATTAATAGCTAGATAATCCTCGTAAGGATCGCGGCCTTCCATCCCACTCATATCGATCACATGTAAAATAACTCTAGTTCGTTCAATATGACGTAAAAACTGAGTTCCAAGCCCAACACCTTGTGAGGCTCCCTCGATCAAACCAGGTAAGTCTGCAGCGGCAAAACTTCGTCCATCACTCGTTGACACCATTCCTAGATTAGGAACTAATGTTGTAAAATGATAGGCGCCAATTTTAGGTCTAGCCGATGAAATCACAGATAGTAAAGTAGATTTTCCCACAGAGGGGAAACCAACTAAACCAACATCAGCTAGTACTTTTAATTCTAGTTCGATTTTTCTTTCTTGCCCGGGTTCACCGTTTTCAGCAATTTCAGGCGCTGGATTTTTTGCTGAGGCGAAACGGATATTTCCGCGTCCGCCGCGTCCACCTTTTGCGACCGTCAATGTTTGACCATTTTCAATCAAATCTCCGATCAAGGTGCCAGTTTCAGCATCACGAACGGTTGTACCAGGGGGAACTTTAACAAAAGTGTTTTCCGAACCACGTCCGTGCATACCTTTGCTCATCCCGTTTTCTCCAGGTTGTGCTTTAAAATGACGATTAAAACGGAAATCCATCAATGTCCGTAATCCTTCTTCAACAACAAGGATCACATCTCCTCCTTGACCGCCATCTCCTCCAGCTGGTCCGCCATCTGGAACATATTTTTCTCTACGAAAGGCAACCATTCCGTCGCCGCCTTTACCGGCTTTGACATCGATTGTTACCTGATCTAAAAACATGGACATATTGTGTCCTCCTATCTTAAAGAAATTAGGATAAAATAGTTCACTTTTACTGTGAAATACTCTAACTCACCACTTCTTTGGGTTTACTTTTTTACAAATTTAGTTATTCGTTTACCTTCGCTTTTCGATAACATATTCTGTTTGAAAGCCTTTCTTATTGTAAAGGTTAAACCTGGATTTGTCTAGCCAAATTCGTTTTTAGGAACTAGAATTAGCCGCAGCTGCTGCACTAGCTTCTTGTACCATCATCATGGTGAGTGTTAATGCTGTTATATTTAAATTAGTATCATTAGATAAATCAGTCATTTCTGCTTGGATCAAGAGCCCTAAAGCCAAAGAATGGCGGAAGTCTTTATACCAACGCAAGCTTGTTTTTTCTTCAAGTAGTTCTAAGTAATCGCCTAACGCTTGGAAGTCAACCTTTTTTATAGTGGCTAAAAAAGCCAACGTGACAATACTATTATACAGCTCTGGTTTAGGTTTGATCCCCATCTGTTTCAACTCAGTTACTAGCTCTTTTAGCTCTTCCAATAATTCATAAGAAAACGTCCCTGTTAACATCGCTGCTGTCGCCGCTGCAAATTGAAGCTGATTTGACTTATGTAAGCCCTGCTCATTTAATGCTTGATAATACGCTTCTACTAAAGGACCGATTTGTTCAGCTGTCAATGATTCTAATTTTTCTTGTTGTGCCAAAGCAATGGCTATCGTGCCATCTTCAGCGCCCGTAAGAAAATAACGATGCGTTTTTAACTCTTGGAAAATGCGATGCCCTTTACGAACGATAAATTCTTTTTCAGCTGTTTCAGTAAATTGAAGTAAGTATGCCGAAAAATAAGAATATGAAGATAGTTGAAACCCAACATCACGCAAACGTTGATAATCAGTAAGTAGTGTGTGAATATCCAATTCTTTTGTCTTACCATTCGCTAGCATCATTCCTAATAAAAGACCTCTAACAGGCTGCCCTAATACATTAAAAATAGCTAATTCCTTTTTCAAGACTTCTTCCATACGACGATACTCATGATCTGAAAAGCGACGGTCTTTTATCACAAATGAGCGCGCACTAATATAGGCTGCTCTTTTATCGAACCATTTCCCTTTTCCTTCTTTAATTAGTTGATAATTCATTTGAAGTAATTCAACAACTTGCTCTTTATTCATTCACCCAACTCCTTTTTCCTATTAAAAGACAAGATTTTTGACAAAAATCTGAAAAGCGTTCATGCTACTAGTATAGCTGATATAATTACTTTTTTAAATGTGTGATTATTAAAAGCTAGTCATTTTAAATTTGTCGAGCATGGGAACTTGTTTTACGGTCATTTGTTTCTACTTAATAAGACAAGTTTGTTCATTTGCTCTAAATTATCAAAGGAGGAAATTTAGTATGACAGTAAAAGTAGGCATTAATGGGTTTGGACGAATTGGTCGTCTTGCATTCCGCCGCATCAAAGAAGTTTCCGATGATATTGAAGTTGTAGCAATCAATGATTTGACAAGTCCAACGATGTTAGCCCAGTTATTACAATTTGACTCGACACATGGAACTTATCCTGGAAAAGTGACGGCAACAGAGGATGCCATCGTAGTTGACGGTGAGGAAACAAAGGTTTATGCAGAAGCTGATGCTAGCAAACTTAAATGGGTAGCTGAAAATGGTGTTGACATTGTTTTGGAATGTACGGGTTTTTATGCTTCACAAGCGAAATCACAAGCACATATTGACGCTGGTGCGAAACGAGTTGTCATCTCAGCTCCAGCAGGTGACATGAAAACAATCGTTTATAACGTTAATGATGATACCTTAACGCCAGAGGACAAAATCATTTCAGCTGGCTCATGTACAACGAATTGTTTAGCGCCAATGGCTTATTTCTTAAATAATGAATTTGGGATTGAAGTTGGTACCATGACAACTGTTCATGCTTATACCTCTACCCAAATGTTGTTAGATGGACCTGTAAAAGGCGGTAATTTACGTGCCGCTCGTTCAGCAGCTGATAATACGATTCCTCATTCAACAGGTGCTGCTAAAGCAATTGGTTTAGTTATTCCAGAATTAAATGGGAAATTACAAGGGCATGCGCAACGTGTCCCAGTAGTCGACGGATCATTGACTGAACTTGTCTCTATTTTAAAAACAAAAGTCACTGCTGATCAAATTAATGAAACAATCAAAAAACATACAATTGATAATCCTTCATTTGGTTATGACGATCGTGAAATCGTCTCTGGTGATGTGATTGGGACAACAGAAGGATCCATTTTTGACCCAACGCAAACCGAAGTAACCACATCAGGTGACTTCCAACTAGTTAAAACAGTTGCTTGGTATGATAATGAATATGGTTTTACCTGCCAAATGATCCGCTTGTTAGAAAAATTCGCTAACTTATAAAGTAGCTTAAACAAAAAAGAATCGCTCATGAATGAATATGAGCGATTCTTTTTTGTTTTTATTTAAGCATTTTCAGCAATGTAATACACTAATTCTTCTGTTTCAGTCCAGCCTAAACAAGGATCAGTAATTGATTGACCAAACACTTTGCCATCTGCTTCTTGGCGACCACTTTCAAGAAAACTTTCTATCATAAATCCGCGTACCCATTTTTTCATATCCTCATTCCAAGAACGATTGATCAAGGTTTCTTTCACGATTCGGACTTGCTCTTTATACTGTTTTCCTGAATTATCATGATTTGTATCGATCACGATGAATGGATTTTTATAATTACCAGCTTTATAAAGAGCTACTACTTTTAACAAGTCTTCATAATGATAGTTAGGAATATTTTCGCCATACTCATTTAATCCACCTCGTAAAACGACGTGCGCTAATGGATTGGAACTGGTTTCTACTTCAAGTCCATTAAAAATAAATTCTTGTTTTTGTTGCGCCGCATATAAGGAATTGAATAACACGTTCAAATTGCCGCTGGTCGGGTTTTTCATTCCTGTCGGCTGATCGATCCCGCTGGCAACAAAACGATGTTGTTGATCTTCCACAGAACGAGCGCCCACAGCGATATAACTAACTAAATCCTGAACAAATTCTAAGTTTTCAGGATAAAGCATTTCATCTGCAGTGGTTAAGCCCGTTTCACTAATAACACGATTATGCAAACTACGAACAGCTGCAATTCCTTTGATTAAGTTACTTTCTCCTTCTGGATTTTGCTGATGGAGTAACCCCTTGTAGCCGTCGCCGTTAGTTCTAGGCTTATTCGTATAGACACGCGGTACCATAAAGATTTTATCTTGAACTTTTTCTTGTAGTTTTGCTAAACGCGTTACATACTCCATCACTGCTTCTTCATTGTGAGCAGAACATGGACCAATCACTAAAAGAATTTTTTGGCTTTTTCCCTCAATGATATCCTTTAACTCTTGATCCCGAACAGCTTTCAATTTTTCTTGATCTGGTGTTAGTTTAGATAATGATTTGACTTGTTCAAAATTGATTGGTTGGCTTAGTGCTTTAAAACTCATACGATAACGCCCCTTCATATTTCTTATAATCAAACAATAAATTAAAGATCTGTAAAATAAAAAAAGCCTCACCCTTCTCATTACTGAAAAGGACGAGACCGAATTGATCCGTGTTACCACCTTTGTTTACAATCAGCTCACACTCATTGTCTTGTCAGGTACAAAATTATACCCTGGCACAATAACGGGTGCGCGTAACCGTCACAGCCTACTTGATTCGGTGTGAAGTTCAAAGAGGAATTCAGATACATTAGGTTCGTGCGCCTCTCAACAACCGGCTACTTTCTGTCCACCTGTATTATCTTACTAGTTCTTATCAAAACATTTATTGTTTATTGAAGTCATTGTAAGAGATTCTGTCAGAATTGTCAATCTTTTTCAAAAAGAAAAACCAAGCAATCAGGAATAAAGAATAAACTTCAGCCCTTAACCCGGTTAATCCGAATTTTAAATTTTTGATACAGCCTCTTCTGTTGACTGTTTTTTCTTTTTTTGTTGGCACTCTTGACAAATACCATGGAAGGTTAAGCGGTGATCTTTCACAAGAAAGTGATAACGCTGTTCTACAACGTCCTCCACATCCCCTAATAAATCTTCTTCCACTTCTTCAATATTACCACATTCTAAACATAAAAGATGATGGTGGAAATGTTTGGCGCCTTCTTTGCGTAAGTCATAACGAGCTAACCCATCGTTGAAACTTACCTTATCTACGACTTTTAAGTCAGTCAAAATTTCTAATGTACGGTAAACAGTTGCTAAACCAATCTCAGGGCTTTTTTGTTTAACTAAAAAATAAATTTCTTCTGCTGATAAATGGTCTTTTTCATTTTCTAGTAATACCAATACTGTTGCTTCTCGTTGAGGCGTCAGTTTGAAACCAGATTCATGCAATTGTTGTTTTGTTTTCTTTAAAGCAGCAGTAGAATCCATAAATGCAGCCCCTTATTTATAATTATTTTAATCTAGAACAGAATATCCTAGTATTACATTGTAATAAGTATAAAATAACTTAAAGATATTTGCAAGTGATTCTCAATTAGAATGAAAAAATGCTTATTTTTCTTGCGCTTCTTCTTTTAAAATCGTAAATCCTGCTTCTTGAGTAATCTTTCCTTGTTTCAATAAATTACCAATAGCGCGCTTAAATTGCGCCTTGCTAATTCCAAACGTTTGCATGATTTCTTCTGGATTGGATTTATCTGTAAATGGAATTTTATGGTCCGCTGAACGCTCCAAGAATGTTAAGATCATCGCTGCATCATCACTGATTGCTTCATAACCGCGTGGCTTCAAGGAGATATTCAATGTGCCGTCAGGTCGAACACCGATTACACGACCATTTACTCGTTCCCCTAAACGTGGTTCTTGATAACGCTCTGAAGGATGAATAAACGCAATGTAGAAATCGTCTGTCAAAACAAATGAACCAATCATTTTCAAACGATACACAATGCCACTGATATTTTCATTTTTTAGTTCTTCTGTTCCTGGTTTAGCCATCGCCTTGAAGATCTTCTCATCTGCTAATTCACCCCAGATGCGCTCTTTGTTATCTACTTTTAAAGCGATCATCAGCTGATCTCCTTTTTTAGGCCATAATTCACGCATTACAGGTAGTTCATCTAAAGAAACAACTACATCCTTGTCTTTTAACCCAATGTCCACAAAAGCGCCTAAATCACGTCTTGTGCCGGTTACTGTTCCGAAGGCGTATTGTCCGATTCGAGCCGTTGGAATCACCGTTGTCATTTCAGGTTCTTGCTTTTGATTCATATAACCAAAGCCTTCTACCGCTTCACCAATTTCATGACTGCCTTCTTCTTTAGATAATCGCAATGTGATTCCGTTTTTTTGTAAAAAGTAGTGACTTTCATTTTCATCGATCACTAATGCTGTAAAAATTTGCGCTAATAGTTCGTTCATAATTTTCTCCTTCTGGCACTTAGCCTAAAAAAATACGTAATAATGCAATTGTAATGATTCCTACCACAACGGTTTTCATTAAATCTTTGGTACGAATAGCAACAAGTAAAGTAGGAATACAACTTAACGCTTCTAACGTTTTTACTTTAGGAAAGCCTGTTGCCTGAACTTCTAAAATACTCTGAAATAAGAGTGCCGTCAAGATACAAATCGGGATATAAGATAAAAACCGAAGAAACCAGTCTGGAAAATCTACTCGTTTAGAAATCAAAAAAGGAAAAATCCGCGGAATCCACGTAACGATCGAACAGCCTAAAATCGTCAATAATACATAGGTGTTACTCATGATGATTCACCACCCCAACAGTACAACCTAAAAGCGTTGCGAATAAAACGGAAAGTTCAGGTGAAAAAAAGCCCATAAAAAAATAAAGAGATAAACAAACTGTTCCTAATACGATCAGCGTTTCTTTGGTATGTTTTTTGATAGGCGCATCAACTTGCAAAACAAATAATCCTGCAAACATGGCCACTAATGCAAAGTCTAAGCCTAATAAATAGGGATCTGGAATCCAGGTTCCTAATAAACCACCGATAACGGTCGACAAAATCCAAGCTAAATAGGCGGTGATATTCAGGCCATGGGTCCAGGCAGAACTGACGCGGTGATCATTTGCCAACGCTGACATTAGAACGCCGTATGATTCGTCCGTTAAAAGTGTACCAATTCCAATACTAGTAATCAAGGGTTCGTTTTTAAAATAAGAAGCCACCGACATACTCATCAAAAAGTGACGTAAATTCACTAAAAACGTTGTAAAAACAATTGCCGAGATCGGTGAATGAATGGCTAACATACCACAAATAATAAATTGTGCACCACCAGCATAAACTAAAATTGACATCAAAGCGATTTCTACAATTGATAGCCCAACATTTTTGCCAACTACGCCAGCTGCAATACCAATGCCTAAATAGCCTAAAATTGTTGGTATGCAAGCATTTATCCCGTCTCTAAAGGTTAAATATTCTTTTTTTCCCATACTTTTCTCCTTGTGATAATATCAATCGTCATTGATATTTATTGCCTATCTAGCGTTACTGGAAGAAAAAACGAGCCTGGGACATAACTCAAAGAGTTATGTTTCAGACCCTTAGTATTTGAATAAGCAATTGAACAGAAGCGACTACTACATTACACTTCTGTCTCAATCTTATACTCATATTCTGTAAAAACAAGACTATCTTCCAGCGTTTCTAGATGCATTTCCTTTAAACCAGCCAGTTTTTGCATTGATGGTCACCAAATACTGGTTATCTGATCCGTATAGATTGTAATAGCCTTCGCCATTAATAATTCTAGCTGGCTGTAATGAGTATCCCCCGGCTTTTATATAGCCACGTTCAATACAGGTTGCAATTACTTTTTCTTGAACTCCTGGAGCCCAACTCCACGCAGGATTACTCATATCGCTAATATCAGTTGGGTTAACTGAGTACACAGGATCTGTATACACGCCATCAGCATTAGGTGCTGAAAAAGTATTTGAATCTGGTTGAACACCGTTTGCTGCTTGTGAGGTACTTCCTTGATTGTTAGCTGCAGGTGTTTCTGAAATCTGAGCAACGGTTTGATCCGCCTGTGCTTGTTGTTGTACCGCAACTGCTGTCTCAGCTTCTGTCAAGGATTTATCTGCTTTAGCTAGTGCTTCAGTCAATGGCTTACGCAATGTTTCACTTTTGACCTTATCTACTTCGTTTTTTGCCGCTGTATAGTTTTCTCTAGACAATGTTTCAGTCAACTCATTGTTTTCATAAAAAACAGCGACTGCCGCTCTGGCTTTTTGTAGTTGGTCGTATTGACTCGTAGCTTGCTCCGTTGCTTGATTCAGTAGCTTATCAAAATCATCCTTTTCTTCTCGTTTAGCGAGATCGACTTTCTTGTCAGCTTTGATTGCTACCTCATTTAACTTATTGCCATTGATAATCGGTTGAGCGAATAATTCATTTACCTTTGTAACTGCCGCTTGTTTGTCTGTAACTTTTTTGTAGAGCGTTTCAAGCTCTTTATAGTTGTCTTCGTTTTTAAGGGTGTCTAAGTTCTCCTTGATTGCTTTCGGACTAACACTTACCATCTCTGGTTTAAGAAATAATTGTTTGTCATCTGTAAAATAACTATTTAGTTCTTTTTCGGTTTGAGTAACAACTTTATCTTGCTTTTGAGTCACTTCACTATCAGATGCTGATTTTTTTTGCGTTTGACTATAAGCAAACCATGAGCCGCCAGAAAGCACGACAACAGCAGCTAAAACAATCGACATTTTCTTGTAGTTTTTATTTACTGAAGCACTTGATTCCTCTTTTTTCACTTCTTTTGAAGCGTTCTGTTCACCTGTAGGTTTCTCAAATTGATCCTTCGCAGACTTCGCTTCTTCCCCATCTTTAAAGAAAATTGGCGCCGCATCCATTTCGATCTCTTCTGGTTTCTTGCTTTTTGATGGAATTTCAGCTGCCGTATTAGGCAAAGCTTTTGGACCAATGGGCTTTGACTCTATTGTCTGGTCTTCTGGTTTAGTAAATTTCGTGATTTCTTCTTTTGGTACGACCTCTTTTGTTTGCTCAGTTTCTTGGTTAGTTGTTGGTTCACTTGGCTTATGATCAGGTTCGTTTGATTTCACGTCATCGTGTCCTTTGTCTTTTGATTCTGATGAGGCACTAGCTGTGTTTGGTTGTTCATTTATTTCTGGTGCGTTATCAGTTTCTTCTGTATGTTCAATTTCAGAAGGGGTCTCAATAGTTGGTGTATCGTTTTTGTGTTCATTGATATATTGATCTAAAGTAGCGGTATTCACAAGTTCATCCGTTTTAGCTTCTGCAGAAACAGGTTCTTCTAGTTCAGCTGCTTTTTCTTCGATCGATGCCGCTTTTGTTTCCGATTTTTCTTTTTTTATCTCTTCAATTGGATCTACAATCTTTTCTTCAGGTTGCTGTTCATTGAACATCGTCATTACGTGGCCGATACTCATATCCTTTAATTCGGACCATTCGATATTTTCATTTTGTTCTTTATTTAAAAAATTAGAAGTATGATCTGATTTTTCATTAGAATCAGTTTTTTCATTAGTTGCTGTTTCCTCATTGATTTGCTCTTTTTCAAAAGAATAACCGCATTCTGGACATACTTCTGCTTGCTTGTCTATCTCAGTTCCGCAATTCGGACATTGTTTCGTCATTCATTCCGCCTCACATTCTACACATTCGTAAATCTAATCTACCATAAAATCGCGTTTCTTCCAATATGTACTATCTAACTTTTTTGTTACGATTGTTTAAAAACAGCCCTTTCCGAAAGAAATCGAAAAGAGCTGTTCAAATTTTTAATAAAAACTTACTATTCTAGAAAATCTTTTAATTGTTTAGAACGAGAAGGATGGCGTAGTTTGCGCAATGCTTTGGCTTCGATTTGACGAATCCGTTCGCGTGTTACACCAAAAACTTTACCAACTTCTTCCAATGTACGAGTACGTCCATCATCTAAACCGAAACGTAACCGTAATACATTTTCCTCACGGTCAGTTAATGTATCTAATACATCTTCCAGTTGTTCTTTTAATAATTCATACGCTGCATGTTCTGCAGGACTTGTTGCATCTTGGTCCTCAATAAAATCTCCAAGATGTGAATCATCTTCTTCACCAATTGGTGTTTCCAATGATACTGGCTCTTGTGCGATTTTTAAGATTTCACGGACTTTTTCAGTTGGTAAATCCATCTCAGCACCGATTTCTTCAGGTGTTGGTTCCCGACCTAAATCTTGTAATAATTGACGTTGAATCCGAATCAATTTATTGATTGTTTCCACCATATGCACTGGAATCCGAATCGTTCTAGCTTGGTCAGCGATCGCACGAGTGATTGCTTGACGAATCCACCATGTAGCATACGTTGAAAATTTAAATCCTTTACGGTAATCAAATTTCTCAACAGCTTTCATCAGACCCATATTTCCTTCTTGGATCAAATCAAGGAATTGCATACCACGTCCTACATAGCGTTTTGCAATGGAAACCACTAAACGCAAGTTTGCTTCTGCTAAACGTTGTTTTGCTTCTTGATCGCCTTCTTCAATTTTCAGGGCTAATTCTACTTCTTCTGCTGCTGTTAATAATTGAACACGTCCAATTTCTTTTAGATACATCCGAACAGGGTCATTGATTTTAACACCAGTCGGGGCAGATAAATCTTCCATTTGGGCTTTTTCAGCAACTTTTGCGTCTTTTTTAAGACTATGTTCACTTGGGTCACCATTTTCATCAACGACACTGATACCAGCATCTTCGACTTTTTGAATCAACTTTTCCATTTCGTCGGCATTCAATGTAAACGGTGTTGCTAATGTGTTTGTTAGATCATCATAAAAAACATTGCCTTTAGGCTTGTTTTCTTTGATAAAGGCTGCCAATGCAGCTGCATATTTTTTTTCTGTTTCTTTTTCCATGAAAGAAGGCCCCCTTCATTTTTCCATTCGGATAAATATATATAAATAATAGTCAAGTACGATGTCTAAAGGTTACTTTTGAGACACTATACGACTTTTTTGCAATTGTCTTACTAAGCCGATCACTTCAATTGATAGTTCATCAACTAATTGTTTATTGCCTAGTCTCTCTGCTTCTTTTTTTTGCAGTTGTTTTTCAGCGATTTGATCTTCTAAACTAGAATTCTCAATCACTCTTATCACATCGGTTATTTCTCTTTCAGAGCTTTCTTCTGAAATGGTTTGTAAGGAAATATCGATTGCTAATTTTTTGATTGTTTCTTCTTTTAGATAGTCGATAAAATCAGCAAGTTGAAAATCAGAATGGATACTCATATAACTATCTAACAACAAGTAAAGTTCCTGATATTGATCATGAGCAAAACTAAATTCCGGCAACTGAATCAATTGATTACGAATACTTTGCTCATTCATCAACCGATAGAGTAATGTCCGTTCGGCTTTCTCCACCTTGGTGAGTGGAAGTTTATTTTGAACGGAAGGAGTACTCATTTCTTCAAGCATCTCAGGCGGTTCCAACATATCATCGATCTCATACGTTTGAGGAGGAGGTACATTTTGCTGCTGTCTCTCTCTTCTTTTCGTAGAGCGCTGTTTTGTTTCTAGTTGCTTCAGCTGCTCTTCTAAAGAGTGAAACGATAGCTGAAATTCTTGCGCTAATTGATTTAAATAGCGATCCCGCTCCAACGGAGATTGCACCAGCATCAATTCTTGTAGTAAATCATTTACATAATCCAACTGTTCTTTTTCATTGTTCATGTTTCTAGTCAAACGATGGTATTGCATTTTGAAACTAAACACCGTTTCTCGCCCATGCAACGCTAACTCACGGAAGGAGTCATTCCCATATTTTCTTAGATACTCATCTGGATCCAATTTTTCAGGAATGCTGACAATACTCAATTGAAAGCGACTATGCTCACTCAATAAAGAAATAGCTCTATTGGTTGCTTCAACACCAGCTGTATCACCGTCATAGCAAACGACTAATTCTTTCGCTACTCGTTCAAGCTTGCGGATTTGCTCATTGGTCAAGCTTGTTCCCATTGAAGCAACACCGCTAGTAATACCCGCCTGCCAAGCTGCAATCACATCCATAAATCCTTCGAATAGAAAGACTGTATTCTCTTTGCGAATTTCTTTACGCGCTTTATCGAAGTTGAATAATGTGTCCCTCTTATTAAACAAGACCGTTTCCGGACTATTTAAATACTTGGGCATATCATCTCCTGGAAAATCTTCTGTTTTAAGCAAGCGCCCTGAAAAAGCAATCACATTTCCGCGATCATCATTGATTGGAAACATAACTCGTTGATAAAAACGATCCAAAAATTCGCCGTTGTCTCTTTGAATAAACAAACCAGATTCTTTAGATAACTGCTCAGCCACAGTTTCATTTTGAAAAACTTGACTTAAAAAATCACGTTTTTGAGGAGCAAATCCAATTTTAAATGTTTCGATAAGCTCTTTTGTCAATCCGCGTTCCAACAAATAATTCAATGCCGGTTCACCGATTTGCGTGTTCATCAAAACATGATGATATAGATCCGCAGCTTTTTTATGCAGTTCAATCAGTTTACGATTGTGGATGTTTTCCGCTGTGTCAGAATCCGTTGTATTGACCCAGTCGATATTGACGGGAATTTGTTCTAGTTCAGCAACTCTTCGTACTGATTCCGGAAAGCTGATTCCTTCTATTTCTTGCAGAAAATTAAAAACAGTTCCACCTTTTCCGCAGCCAAAACAATGAAAAATTTGTTTGTCTTCTGCTACTGAAAATGAAGGGGAACGTTCTTCATGAAACGGACATAGACCCATATAATTCTTGCCGGATTTTTTCAATTGAACATATTGTCCGACAACATCAACGATATTTGTACGTTGTCTCACTTCCTCGATCACTTCTTGAGGAATTCTTTGTGCCACTGTTCTCACCTCCAAAAAATAGCCGATAGCTAAATGATGCGATAGTCAGTAAAAAAGCACTGAAATCTTCAGCGCGACTTTCAAAAGACACAATTACACATGTTTCATTGTATCACATTTAACTTAATTTTCAAGTAAATTGCATCTTTCTTTTCATGGTCGCCTTTTTTGTTTACATAATATAATTATAGTAACCTTTTTATTTTTAGTAAATGAAAAAGCAAATAGCTACTATCTGCTTTTCATTTACGACAGAGACTACTCTCCTATGTGATTATGGTTCGATTGGTTTTTAGTATCCTGTGCAGTCCACAACTCTTTAACTACTGGTATATTACCTAATTCAGTCATGTTGCTCGGCAGGATAACGGTGTTCGTTTCGCTTCTAACAACTTGTTTAAATGCTTCTATCCCCAAATAGGCTAAAGCTTGCTCGTTTAGATCACTTTCTTTGATTGCTTTATTCAAGGCTAAAATACGTTGTCTTTCAGCTTCCGTTGTAATGCGGATTCTTTCAGCTTCAGCCTCTGCGTCAATTTTAGTACGTTCTGCACGGGCTTTTGCATCGATATTTGTTTGTTTAGCACGAGCTTCAGCATCGATCTGCATTTGTGAAGCGTTGGCCTCAGAATCTAATATGATTGATTGCTTTCTACCTTCTGAAATTGTGATCGTTGATTCTTTGTCTCGACTTGCGGTGATTAATTTATTCATCGAATTGACAATTTCATCTGAAACAGATATTTCACCAATATTGATGCGGTCAATTGATAATCCATAACCCGCAGTAATATCTTTTACACTTTCAAATAAGCTAACGTTGATTTCTTCTGTTCCATTAAGAACTTCATTCAAATCCATCTTCCCAATGATTCCACGTAGATTTGATTGGCAATCTTGAATCATTGATCGAACTGAATCTTCATTATCATAGACAAATGCGCGAACATCCGTCACATGATATTTTATCGCTTCATCGACTTCTACAATGACATTATCACGTGTAATCACACTTTGAGAGTCGATTTCTAATGGTGTTTGCTTTAATGATACTCGTCCTCTTACTTTGTATAATACAGGAATCAAAAAATGTAGTCCAGGATCAATCGTTTTTACATACTTACCAAAACTCTCAACAATTTTTACTTCACCTTGTTGAACAATAATCACCATTTTTGAGATAAGAACCAAAATCAACACAAGAACAATGATAAAAATTAGAATATTAAGGATTATCAATATAATTCACATCACTTTCGAATAAATAGTTGTTTACCGTTACAAATAATTCAGTACTAGAAAAATCCACGACTTCCAACATCGCCCCCTCTTCAGGGATGCCATTTATTACCCGATACATGTATGGACTTCCATAAATCCGAACTACTCCGTTAAAGTTATCTGTCGCTGACCGAAAACACTTACCGATTGCCTTGCGCATTTGATACTCCCCACTCATAAATGCCCCTCCCTATTTTTCATACTTCTCCACTTCATTTTAAAGTTCTTTGATCGTTTTCCCCGCTCGTTTCAGTTGGAAAAGACCAATCATGATTCGAACAACGATATTAATAAGCATCATTACCGCAAAAATCGGTAATGTTTGCTGATTCAAGAATCCTACTTCTAAGATACTATGGAACAGCATCGCAGCGACATAAATTCCACCAACAGTTGTAACTGCTAAGAAAATTCGTAATGGATTGAATGGTAAACATGCGCGTACAACGGCCATACAACTAATCCCAATTAATAGATAATACATCAATGTGGTTGTTTCCATTTGAGTAAAACCTTGATTTTGCCCCATTAAATAAACAGCAACAATATTTAATACAACGAGCACTGCGTTCACCGAAGCATTTCTTAATGCGGTCGGCAAGAATTTCCCTTGTACTTTTCGTTTATCACTTTCAAATGATAAGAAGAATGCTGGATAGCCTTCAATCGCTAAATCGATCAGTGTGATCTGGATCGGGATAAACGGAAATGCAATCGTCGTAAAGACGCAAATCATTGATAAGATAAAAGAATAAATGGTTTTGATAAAGAAAACACTTGCGACTTTCGTTACATTGTTGACAACTCGTCGGCCTTCAAATAATACATCTGGCAATGTAGTAAAATCAGAATCCAATAAAACTAAGTTAGAAATCTGTCTCGTTGCACCATCACCTTCAGCCATCGCAATACTACAGTCCGCTTCTCTTAATGCTAAAACGTCGTTAACACCGTCCCCCGTCATCGCAACAACATGATCATGATCTTTCAATTCACGTACGATCGTGCGTTTTTGTTGAGGCGTTACACGGCCAAAAACAGTATAATTATGAACCGCTTGGCGTACTTCGGTTTCTGTTTCCATCGTTGACATATCGATATAGGATTCATAGCCAAACAATCCCGCACGACGAGCAATATTCGAAACAGTTACTGGATTATCTCCTGAAATTACTTTCAGATCAATTCCCTCTTCACGTAAATAAGCTAATGTTTCATTCGCATTTTGACGAATCGGATCATCAATTTCTAAAACAGCTAATGGTTCTAAATAAGGCATTTCCTCTTCATTTAACGGAATATTTTCAGCAATCCCCAACATCAACACACGATAGCCATTTTCTTGTGCGTCAATCACTTCTTTAGGTAAACGATCAGCCGCAACTAATTTTTCAGGTGCGCCAAGATAAACCGTGCCTAATTCTTTAAATTCGATTGCGCCCCACTTACGTTCAGAAGAAAATGGTAAGGTCTTGATCGCTCCATAACGATTAGAAAGCTCAAAGTGATCTCGAATTGCTTGCATCGTAATGTTGTTGTCTGTACTTTCTGCAAGATAACTACCGATCACTTGCGGGAAGTTTTCATGGTAGTTTGCATGTAAAATTTCTACTTTTTGAACCTTCATTTTGCCTTCAGTAATTGTTCCAGTCTTATCTAAACAAAGTGTATCAACATGTGCGAGTGTTTCGATTGAATACATGTCTTGAACAAGAATGCGTTTTTTCGCTAGCTTTACAACACCTGTCGTTAAGGTAATACTGATCAAAAGAACTAATCCTTTAGGCAGCATACCAAGTAGTGCCGCGGCAGATGCAACAACAGAAGCTTCGATTCCTGAATCACGAATCATAAAACCTTCCACAAACAAAATGATCCCCAAAGGAATAATGACTAAACTCGTAAATTTAGAGACTTTACGGATTGAATTGACCAATTCTGACTGAATTGGTTTATGCACTTTAGCTTCTGCTGTAATTTTGACAGCATAATTATCAGCTCCAACGTGAATCACTTTCCCATAAACTTGTCCACTTGC
The DNA here is from genome assembly GCF_001465345.1 of Enterococcus rotai. Taxonomy (NCBI): domain Bacteria; kingdom Bacillati; phylum Bacillota; class Bacilli; order Lactobacillales; family Enterococcaceae; genus Enterococcus; species Enterococcus rotai. The sequence goes on from NZ_CP013655.1 coordinate 3,052,318, forward strand.
TAGAAAACTACCAGATAACACAATATCGCCTTCAGTCTTCTCAATCAAGTCAGATTCACCTGTCAATAACGCTTCATTGGCTTCAGCTTTTCCATCTAACACTTCCAAATCAGAGGGAACTTGTTCCCCAGCAGATATCACAACGATATCATCTATTACTAATTCTTTGGTATCGATCTCTAGCTCTTTACCGTCACGAATCACATGAACACTCTCTTTGGCGACGATGGATAATTTCTGTACTAAATTTCTTGCATGAATTTCTTGGTAGATCCCCATCCCCATATTCACTAGTATGATTGCTAAAAAGGCTAAATTGGAGTATGCGCCAACAAATAACAAACAAAGTGCGATCCCAAAGTTTAAAAAGTTAAACAAGGTCATAACGTTGTCATAAATAATATCTTTCGTTGACTTTGCAACGTTTTCCTCATAATCGTTTTGCAAGCCTTGTTTTTTTCGTTCCTCAACCTCTGATTGAGTCAATCCTTGTTTCAGGTCAAACTTATTTGTCATGGATTTTGTTCCCTACTTTCTCATTGTTAAAAATACATCTTCTTTAGTTTACTTGTTAATAGTCAGAACTTCAAGAAAATCCTTAAGAATTCCTACTATATTTAATAGATGGTATTCTTAAGGATCGATATTTTAGTAATGAACTTATTTTAACCACTTAATAAATTGTTGATTCATTTTGACTAGATCTGCATAGAACATATTCCCACCGTTACTATATAAGTAGCCCCCATTATAAATGACTGCTTGCGGACGATAATAACGATACGTTTTTTGATTGGTATTGCCTAATATAGGTGATAACACTTCTTTAGAGTATTCCTCTGCAATCCGAATCGAATTTTTACCGCCTCGTTCTTTTACAAAGTCAATATAATCTAGTCCAAAATTATACGCTTGTACCGCTGTCCAAATATCACAACCCGCTTCATTGGCTTTTTCAATCGATTGGGCTAAAAAAGCGACTCCGGTCTCAATACTTTCCTTAGTCGTCCCGATCATTTGCCGCTTACCATAGGCGCTTTCGCTACTCTGCATCAAATCTTCTGTACGCCCTTTAGATTCAGTGTAAATAATTGCTAAAACCAAGTCTTTATGTTCGGGTATATTATTTGCTTTAACTGCTTGCTCTACTTCACTTTCATACGTCATTACTTGCTGAACATTTTGACGAATTTTAAAACCTAAATAACCTAAACCAATAATCAGCAGTAAAAAAAACAAGAGTAGTAACCTTTTTACAATTTTCATTATTTTGCCCATCTTATCATCCAAACTTTTTCTGAGTAGCTTTTATCATACTTTATTATTCAAAAAAAATCTAAAAAAAGGCTGATTCTTTATTATTCTTTAATAAAAAATTGTGTTTTACTTTTACCCCTTTTAGTTTTAAATCCAACTAAAAACCGATATACTAGAATAGGACAGGTGGTAAACTTATGAAAAAAGAAAAAAAACTTTTGCTCACAGCCGATAACAGCTTTATTTATTACGAAGTATCTGGTCACGGTAGCCCCTTAATTTTGCTTCATGGAAATGGTGGTAGCGGCAGGTATTTTGAAAAGCAAGTACCAACATTCAGTCGTTCTTTCACTGTGTATACTATAGATAGTCGTGGTCACGGCCGCTCAACGAATGAAAGTGAAACGTTGACATTTGATCTAATGGCAGACGATCTTTATTTGATCATGAAACAAGAACAAATAGAACAAGCCGACATTGTTGGTTTTAGCGATGGCGCCAACCTTGCTCTTGTTTTTGCTAAAAAATATCCTGATAGCGTCCGACGTTTAGTATTGAATGCTGGAAATACAGTCGTTCAAGCGGTTCATTTTCCGATAAGAATGTTGACAGTCGTGGAGTATGTTTGTTTTAAGGTTTTAGCCTTATTTAATAAAAAAGCCATTCAACGGCTCCAGATTATAAACTTAATGCTACACGATATTGGTGTTTCTCGTTCAGATTTAAAACGAATTTCAAAAAAAACATTAGTGATCGTTGGGAGATATGATATTATCAAGCGCAGCCACTCAATCTATTTAGCGAAAGAAATCCCTAATGCCTCTTTCGTTCTCGTAGCAAAACAAGGTCATTCTTTTGCTAAAAAAGATCCAAAAACATTCAATCAAGAAATCTTAAAATTTTTAAAAGAAAAGTAGGTGTATTGCATGAAAAAAATACTGCATTGGGTGAAGGACCATGTCAGCTATTTTAAAAGTATCTTTATTTTTTCAGTTGTGATTATCATTATTCGTGAACTACTATCGATCAGTAAAACGATCTCGCTTAGTCAACTAACAACCATTTTTCAAGACATTGCGTTATGGAAAGTCTTACTCATGTTTTTAATTGGTCTAATTGCGGTTCTTCCTATGATCGGGTATGACGTGATCTTAAATAACATTTTAAAACAAAAACCAAAAAAGCTTTTCCTCCTAGAAAGTAGTTGGATGATCAATACGATCAATAATATTGCTGGATTTGGCGGTTTGATCAGCATTGGCTTACGCTCAGAGTTTTATGGAAAAGAAACAGACGGAAAATCAGTCGTTCGAGCACTTTCAAAAATTTTGGTTTTTCTTATGTCAGGCTTATCTATTTACAGCTTGCTTGCCTTTTTTTTAGTTATGTTTGGTCATACCAATGATTATTTGCAACAATATTGGATTTGGCTGATTGGTGGCGGCTTGTATTTCCCTGTTGTTTTGATTGCCAGTCTGCTTAAAAAAGATGAATATATTGGTGATATTGATGCTAAAACACGTACTGGTCTTATTTTAACGTCTTTTTTAGAATGGACAGGTGTTTTAGGTAGCTTCTTACTGATCGGTATGTTGATGGGTGTTAAAATGAATCCACTGCAAGTTATGCCCCTTTTCATCGCTGCTTCCGTAATTGGGATCGTATCAATGATTCCAGGTGAATTAGGTAGTTTTGATATTATGATGATTATTGGTCTATCAGCATTAGGAATCGATCGAGAAGTTGTGATTGCTTGGATTTTACTTTATCGCTTATTCTACTACATTGTTCCTTTTATGATCGGTGCCATTTTCTTTATAAAAAATCTAAGTCATAGTTTGAATACACGTTATTCCGGGATTCCAAGAGAGCTATCAACGGAATTAGCACATAAATTTGTTGTTTTCCTGATGTATTTTTCTGGTGTCATGATCGTTCTTTCCGCAACGATTCCTGAGGCATTCAGTCACTTTAAGTGGTTAAAACAGTTAAATCCCCTCTCGTTTCACTTAATCACACAGCTTCCTGCGATTTTGCTTGGTTTTTTATTATTGATCACAGGACGAGGAATTGCGGCTCGGGTCAAACGGGCGTATCTTCCAACGATTGGGTTAATTTTAGTCACATTGATTTACACCTTTATCAAAGATTTTAGTTGGGGTGTAATCATTTTTCTAACATTTTTGCTCGTGATTATTGTATTTTCAAAGAGAGAACTATTTAGAGAACAACTTGTATACTCATGGGAAATGGTGACTATCGATGGGATTATCTTTCTTGCGTTGACCATCTTATATATCGTGATCGGCGTATATAATCTACCAACATTCCCTCACCGCAAACATCATTTTATTGAGTTCTTTTTGTTTCCATCAGAAAAAATTTGGTTCTCGGGTTTTGTAGGTATTTTACTAGTAACACTATTTAGTTACTTATTCATTCGTTATCTTGAAGGGAAACGTCATAAAATTGGACTTCCATTGGATGAAGAACGAGCAATGCGCCTGTTAACAACTTACGGAGGAAATACCGATAGTCAACTAATTTTTCTTAAAGACAAAGATATATATATCTATACAGATCAAAATGGTGAAGATACTGTGTTGTTACAATTTAAAACCTTAAATAATAAATGCGTTGTAATGGGCGATCCTTCTGGTAAGAAGGAAGATTTCTCAATTGCCATGGAGCAGTTCATCAATGAGGCAGACCGTTGGGGCTATCTTCCTGTATTCTATGAGGCCTCTGAAGAAGTGGTGATGTTTTTACATGAATTTGGCTATGACTTTATCAAAATGGGGGAAGAAGCACACGTTGACCTGCCTAATTTCACATTATCAGGGAAGAAAATGAAAAGCGAGCGAGCTGTCATGAATCGTTTTACAAAAGAAGATTATCGCTTCGAAGTGCTCTCCCCGCCTTTTTCTAAGGAACTTATGAGCGAGTTACGACAAGTTTCTGACGAATGGCTAGGTAGCCGTAAGGAAAAAGGCTTCTCGTTGGGCTTCTTTTCTGAGAGTTACTTACAACGTGGTAAAATCGCTGTTGCCAAAAATCAAGAGGATCACATTGTTGCCTTCGCAAATATTATGCCTACTTACACCAAAGAAGAAGGTACAATCGACTTGATGCGGTATAGCAAAAAAGCACCTTCTGGGGTAATGGATTACTTATTTATTTCTTTATTCAACTATATGAACGAGGAAGGATTTAATTATTTTAATTTAGGTATGGCACCGTTATCCAATGTAGGAACATCTAAAAAAAGTTTTATCCAAGAACGAATTGCGTATCTTGTTTATGAATTTGGTTCACGTTTTTATTCATTCCAAGGATTACGTGATTATAAAGAAAAATACGCTACTGAGTGGGTATCTAGATATACTCTGTATTCAAGAGACAGTTTTATTGCCTACGTGATGATTGCTTTATTGATCATAGACAACGCTCCAATTGAAAAACAACGAAAAGTACATGGGGTTCGTCGGATTCTTAGAAATAGATATCAACGATAAAATGAACAGAGGAGAACTAAAATCATCTAGTTCTCCTCTGTTTTATATAATTATGTCAAATGCTTTATTTAGAGTCGCGGTACCTGAAATACTGACCTGGTGCCCAACTTCTTCATCTCGACTAACCTGTACTAAAACAGTTCCTTCACGTTGAACGTGTTTTCCTTGTGAGACGCTGATTTCTTTCTTTTGGTCATGCTTGTATAAATGATTCAGTGCATAAGCCCCCATCACTCCGGAGGCTGTTCCTGTAACTGAATCTTCTGTCGTTCCAGAAAATGGTGAGGAAAAATGTCTGGCAGTGAACATTGCTTCCTGTTCTGAAACAATCGAAAATGGATGGATCGATGATTTAGGCATCTCTGTTAAGATATCTGGAAACATTGACGGTTTTGGGTGCATTTTATCTAAAATCTTTGCATTCACTACTGGTAGAATCAAGGTCCATGAGCCAGTATTTCCATATTGGATAGGTAAAGTTGGATGCAGATCATTCATTTTAATGCCAAGACTTTGACAAAGTGCCAATGGATCACCTTGAAAATCAATAAATGTTGGCTTTGCTTGGTTCATTGTAATTCTTTGGCCCTTTTTTTCATATACTATTGGTAGAATTCCGGCTCCTGTCTCGATTTGTAACTGTTGGTCTTCTGCTCCACTGTATAAAGCGAAAATCGCCCCTATTGTCGCATGTCCGCAGAGTGGTGTTTCATGACCTGGCGTAAAATATCTTAATTTTAATGTAGCTGCTTTATTTTCGCTTTTACAAATAAATACTGTCTCGTTAAAACCAACTTTCTTAGCGATGTTCTGCATTTCTTCAGTCGTATATTTATCACCTTCAAATACGACTCCAGCTGGATTCCCTTGTCCCGCAATTGTTGTAAATGCATCTACTTGTACAACCTTACAGTTCATTTTTTTAACTCCTTGCTTTTTGTCAAATAGTATAGCATAAAAAAAGAATCTTCGATAAATATCATCAAAGATTCCTTTTTATTTATTTTTCTATTTCAGTCACAATACCTGAGCCGACTGTTCGTCCACCTTCACGAATTGAAAAGGTTGTTCCTTGCTCTACTGCGATTGGATGAATCAATTCTACATCGATCGTAATATTGTCACCTGGCATAACCATCTCAACGCCGTCTGGTAACTCAACGACTCCCGTTACATCCGTTGTACGGAAATAAAATTGTGGACGGTAATTTGTGAAGAATGGTGTGTGCCGTCCGCCTTCTTCTTTTGTTAATACATAAACTTCGGCAATAAATTTTGTATGAGGCGTAATGGATCCTGGTTTCGCAATTACTTGACCACGTTCAATTTCATCACGAGTGATTCCTCTCAAAAGCACGCCGACATTGTCTCCTGCTTCTCCGTAGTCTAATGTTTTACGGAACATTTCGATTCCTGTAACAACTGCTTTTTGCGTATCGGGTTTGATCCCAACGATTTCGATTTCATCCCCAACACTTACTTTTCCACGATCGATTCGACCAGATGCTACAGTTCCTCTACCTGTGATTGAAAAGACATCTTCTACTGGTAACAATAGAGGTTTGTCTGTATCTCTTTCTGGTGTTGGAATATAGTCATCTACAGTGTCCATCAATTCCATGATTGCCGCTTCTGCAGTTAGATCACCTTGTAATGATTTTAAAGCAGAACCTTTGATGATCGGTGTGTCATCACCAGGGAAATTGTATTCATTTAACAACTCACGAACTTCCATCTCAACTAAGTCGATCAGTTCATCATCATCCACTAAATCCGTTTTATTCAAAAAGACGATCAAATATTTCACCCCAACTTGGCGAGATAACAAGATATGTTCTCTCGTTTGCGGCATTGGACCATCTGTTGCAGATACGACTAAAATCGCACCATCCATTTGAGCTGCACCTGTAATCATATTTTTCACATAATCTGCGTGTCCTGGTGCATCAATATGAGCATAGTGGCGCGCTTCCGTTTCATACTCTACGTGTGAGGTATTAATTGTAATTCCACGTTCACGTTCTTCTGGGGCTGCGTCAATACTAGCATAGTCTTGCGGGTTTGCTAGGCCTTTTTTCCCTAATACTGTGGTGATCGCAGCGGTTAATGTTGTCTTTCCGTGATCGACATGTCCAATTGTGCCGATATTTACATGTGGTTTACTTCTGTCATAATGTTGTTTTGCCATAATTTACAAACCTCCTATTTTGGTTAAAGGTTAAGTATATGATCATTTGTTCATTGACCATCTCTGACCTTTATAGTGTTATTATATACCTTCAAAAAAAATATACAACTTATTTGCTTACTATTTATAAGTAATTTTTTTTAGTGGATAATAAAAAAGAAAAGACAGAAAAATTCTTGTCCTTTCAATCTGTAACTTCTTAAAATTGTTTATTTTCTATAAAACTGATCCATCTTGATTTCAACTGCTTCTCCGCAAGCATTAGCAAATTCTGCTGATAGTCGTCGAAGTTCAATTGCCTCATCCAATGAAAGATCTTCCGTTTGAAATTTTTCAATCAATCCTACTAATTGTTCTGTATTGTCATTCATACCATTACCACCTTTATTCTCCATTAACCACTTGTTTATACACCTTTTCATCGTAAACAGTTAAGATAAACTGTTCTTCATAAGACTTGGTTACTTCCTTTATTGACTCTATTAAATGAGATTCACAATCAATATAGAAAATGATTGCTTCAAATCGATCCTTTGTCTCTCTTAAAAAACGCGTTAAATTATCAAGTGTGTTTTGTTTTGTCATTGTTTCATATGCAGGCATTTGTTTTGCACGAATAAAATTATGTGGAGTTGCTCCAGGGTACCCAATAATCGCAATTTTCTTCCCTGTGTGATCTTTCTTTACTAATTCCCAAATTTTGTCGATTTTCCTTGGATTGTTCCCTTTAATAATAATCATGTGATTTTGCTCCTTCATCTTTATCATATTTACCAATATGACACAAAGAAACCGTATGATCATCAACTGGCACTTCTTTGTGTCCAGCGTTATTCATGCAAGATAATCTCCTCCTAGTGTAAAAGCATAGCGGGCTTGTTTAGCTCTAGCAGAAAAATAGGAAAATTGACTTTGTCGCTTTTTGTCATATCCCATTTTTATTTTTTTCCTAAAGCTCGTCCGTTTAGCTAGATAACATAAAACAAGTACAATCTAACCATATCATAGAAAAAAAATAAATCAATAGAAAGAAAAAAGACTATCCGAGATTATTCTCGGATAGTCTTTTTTCTTATTTCACAGTCACTTTTCCAATAGAATCATTAGCAGAGACTGTTTGATTTCCTTTATAAAGATCATACTTTTCAACCACATCTTGGTTAGTGAAGACAACAATTAAATCCGATTTTTTACCAGCAGTTTCTAACGCTGCTAGATCGATTGTTGCAATTTTATCGCCTTGTTTTAAGACTTGACCTTCTTCAACATGTAAAGTAAAAGGCGCACCTTTTAGTTCAACAGTATCTAAGCCCATGTGTAACAATACTTCAATACCTGAATCTGTTTGGATTCCTAAAGCATGTTTTGTTGGGAAAATACTTGTGATTTTACCTGCAACAGGAGTTGTTACTTCACCATCAGTTGGGATAACTGCAAAACCGTCACCCATCATTTTCGCTGAGAAAACATCGTCTTGTACTTCTGAAATTGGTATAACTTTTCCGTTTGCAACCGCGTATAATTCAGTTTCTTTTGCAGTTGCTTTTGGTGCTTTAGCTTTCACTTCAGTTTTTTTTATAGGTTCACCTGTCACTGGAGCTGCTCCGTTATGAAGTTTAGTCATTTCATCAGCTACGAACTGAACTTCAGTACCAACGATTACTTGAATATTTGTGTCATCAATTACTTTCACACCTGGAACACCAGTTGCTTTAATTTTTGCTTGATCCACTTTTCCTGTGTCTTTAACCGTTAAACGTAAACGAGTTGTACAGTTGTCGATTGACGTAACGTTTGCATCAGCACCAAGACCTTGATAGATTCTATTTGCTAAGACTGCAAATTTATTATCACCTGTAGTGTCTAAGTCGGGTGTTTCTTCGCCTTCGCCTTCTTCACGTCCTGGAGTCATTAAATTAAATTTAGTGATTGCAAAACGGAAAGCAAAGTAATAAATTGCAGCTACAGCTACACCTTGAACAACTAACATTAAAGGATGATTCGCAACTGGATTTTTTAGACTTAAGAAGAAGTCGACAAAACCAGCACTAAATGCGAATCCTGCTGTCCAATGCATAAATGCAGAGAACGCTAATGACAAGCCAGTAAGTACAGCGTGTACTACATATAAAGGCCATGCAACAAACATAAATGAAAATTCTAAAGGTTCAGTTACACCTGTAAAGAATGAAGCGAATCCTGCTGCTAACATTAATGAAGCTGTTACTTTTTTCTTCTCTGGGCGAGCACATTGATAGATTGCGAACGCTCCCGCTGGTAAACCAAACATCATTACTGGGAAGAAACCAGCCTGATACATACCAGTTTGACCAATAATTGCTTTACCTGAATCTAAAGCTTGTTGTCCAGCCAAGAAGTTACCAATATCATTGATATTTGCAACGTCAAACCAGAATACTGAATTCAAGGCATGGTGCAATCCTGTTGGAATCAATAGACGGTTAAAGAATCCATACAAACCAGCTCCAACAAAACCTAAACTAGAGATTGCTTCACCAAATGCAACTAATCCATCATAAACAACTGGCCAGATGAATAATAGTACAAATGAAATAGCTAACATAGCAATAGCTGACATAATTGGAACTAGACGTTTACCACTAAAGAATGAAAGAGCCATTGGCAATTTCACATTATGGAACTTATTATACATTGCAGCAGCTGTTAAACCAGCTACGATCCCAACAAACACGTTGTTTCCCATGCTGTTGAATCCTGGACTTACATCAGCAATGTCTTTCAATCCCATTAAAGATTGAACAGAAGCTGTACTCAAAACAGCTTTTGGTACTAAATATGCAACTAACCCTGCAAGTGCTGCAGAACCGTCTTTATCTTTTGACATGCCTAAAGCTAAACCAACAGCGAATAATAATGCCAAATTATCAAGAATAGCTAATCCGCCATTCATTAAAAATGTTGTTGCAGCACTTGGTCCAACAGTTCCTACAATCCAGTTTGCAATCCCCACTAATAGAGAAGCAGCTGGTAATACAGCTACAGGAAGCATCAATGAGCGTCCCATTCTTTGCATATATGCTTTCATTTTTGTATCTCCCCTTGTCTTTTATTTGATCATCTTCAGCCGTTCAATATGAATAGCTAGATAACCTAATTCCTCGTTTGGTACTTGATAGTGAAAATTTCTCATTAACAAAACTTGAACTTTTTTCGATATCTCATAACTTTCTGCGTATTTCTTCCTTACGACATCCAAAATCTCATCGTCCAACACTGCATACTGACTTTGTTGAAAACGGTGAATAAACAATCGTAAATGATTCACTAGTCGCGAATAACTCAGACTCATCTTTTCATCATGGATGTTGATCCCTAATTCCTGCTCGATTAAATGAATAATTTCTGAAACGATTGTGACCTCACGGATACTTTTACTGTTATCCGTGCGTCCACTACGAGCACTATGGATATGGATCGCAATGTAGCCTGCTTCATCATAACTAAATGGAATCCCTAACGTTTGCGTCAAATAATCCACTGCCCACTGTGCTATTGAAAACTCTTCTGTATAAAGAATCTCGATTTCATTTAAAAGCTTATTTCGCACAATGATATTATTTTGGATATTCTCAGCAGCAAACGCAATATGATCACTTAAACCAATATTGATATGTTCATTCAGCTTTTCACCAAGAATCGTCTCAGCGTGAGCAATGATTTCTTCTGTGACAAAAAAATACTTTTCATCGATTTGTGATAATAAAACTTGAAGCTTTTTCAAGCCTTCAGGTTCCATCACAAACATCCGCTCTACTTGTTGTGGGGATAACACATCATTTTTCTTTTTGTTAAAACCCACGCCTTTGCCAACAGCTACTTTTTCTTGTTCTTTGTCGATGACGAGTACAGCATTTTGATTGAGCACCTTTTTAATTTTCATAAACATTCCTCTTCTGCAGAAGTAGATTGTCCGTTAACTTGTACCAAGACAACAAAAAAAGCATAGAACAATCCCGTCAAAATATGAGTATATCATATTTTTTTGAAATTCTTCCATGCCTAGTATTATCTAGTCACATGAAAACGCTATTTGTTTTTGTTAACAGTGATAGTTTACAAAGATATAGACCATTTGTCAATCATTTTGATTCATTTTTTTCTGCTGATTTTAAAAATCCATCAATTTATAGTTTAGACGGAAAAACATGAGTGGTCTCTATTCGAGAACACTCATGTTAAATTTTATGCTTCTTCTTCAGGATCAGCATATTCATCTTCGTCATCGAAGTCATCATCCACATCATCTTCATCAATAATGGTCAGATCTTCTTCGATTCCTGGTAACTCTTCTTCTTCGTCATCAGAATCTGCACCGATTTCTTGCAGATCTGAATTATACGCTTTGATTTCTTCATCTTCTTCATCGTCGTCATCATCATAAAGAATATCGTCATCGTCTTCATCCGTTAATTCAGCATCTTCCGGATCATCATCGTTGTAGTCGATCACATCTTCATCATTGGCATCAATAATAAAGGCGTTGACTTTCTTACGTTTTCTACGGCGAGGTTTGTCTTCTTCATCTTCATCCAAACCATGTGTTACTTCTTCGTCGATAGAATCGATTGGATACCATGAGCGCAAGCCCCAACGGTTATCTCCAAGAGAGATAAAACTGCCATCAATATTTAAGTCAGTATAAAATTGTGCTAAAGAGTCACGAATTTCGCTGTCAGATTTTCCAAGATAGTTTTGAATTTGGTTTACTAAATCAGAGAAGTCCATCACATCTTCACGTTGTTCTAAAATTGCGTGCGCAACTTCGATCATGGATAATTCATCTTTGTTCAACCCGTCAAATACATTAATTTCCAAACGGTACACGTCCTTTCACAGTCTACTCCTTATCATACAAAAACATGAAGAAAAAATCAATTGATTATTGCATAATTAAGCAGTAAATTCTAGTTCTAAATGATATTCCCCTATTTTTTCTGCCTGAGAGTATAAATCATAATCAATCAAAATACTACCAGCAACTGGCTGATCTTTCAAACTAAAACGTAAATTACGGGTAAACGTCGTGATTTGGAATAGCCCATAAGGTGTTTTATAGCTCGTTTCCAAACGTTCCTGATAAGCAAACTTCAACCGCATTCTCAGACCACCTGCCCGAATCAACTGAATCTTACCGTCTGGCTCAACTTTGATCGTTACAGGTACAGGTTCGCCCTCTTCTTGTTCTTCTTTATAGCGAATATACAAAGTATCGCCAATCTTTACGATTTGACCTTCCAAATCAAAATAAAAATTCTTTTTCTCACCAGCTTGATCCACAACTGTTTTCAATTGAATGGATACTGGCGTTCCTTGTGATAAATCCATTAGAACACTCTCCTTAAGTTAAAAGGTGAATAGGCTCGTTTAGACTTGACAGAAAAATAGGAAAAATGAATTGTGACGCTTTTGGTCACACTTCATTTTTGTCTTTTTTCCGAAAGTCTAGCCTATAAACCTAGATAGAATTAAAAGCGTAGCGGACTCGTTCTGGCTCGACTGAAAAATAGGAAAAATGAACCATAACACTTTTATCCTTAGTATATTCTATCCTTTTTCCGCGTGATTTCAAGCCAAAGCTTCCGCAATCGTTTGATCAATAACCAAAATGGAACAACAGCTCCCAATCAATAATGGTTTGATGCTCTCTACTTTTTCCTCGCCGCAGCCAATCACCATGACATCTGGTATATTGACTAAATCCTCTACCTTAATGCCTAACATTCTCTGGCTGATTTCATTGTTCACTGTTTGACCATTTTTGTCAAATAAGGATGCTACGGCATCCCCTTTGACCCCTGTTTCTTTGATAATTTCTAATTCATTTTCTTCGATATAGCCAAGTCGTTTCCAAGTAGAACTTTCATTCGGATTCCCTACGCCGATAATCGCAAAATCAACATGTTTTGCTTGTGCCAGAGCTTTGCTAACCAATTGAGACTTATTTAAAACCGTGGCTAATTCGATACTTTCAGCTAATGCTGGGGCATAAAAATACTGGCAACGACTATTGAGTTTTTCAGCTAATCTGAACACTAAATGGTTTGTATCAAAGTAAAGATGCTCACTAGAGACACCACCAACTAAAGGAGCAACGTTTATCGTTGGAAATGAACAATAAGGCATCTCATCGATCAGATCTGCTAGTGTTGTGCCCCATGATAAACCGATGTTCATCCCGACATTCAATCGTTCTTTAAGATAAAATGCAGCAATTCGGCTGACTTCTTTTTTGACTGATTGACTTTGTTTTTGTTCATTTGTAGGAACGACGATTACATCATCAAGTTGGTATTTTTGCTCAATACGCAACCCTAACTCAACCGCATACGCAGATTCATCCTTGATTGAAATGGAAACAACCCCTGATTCTTTTGCCTGTTGTAAAATTTTTGATATAACGGGTCGAGAGATCCCCATTTTTTGGGCAATTAGGGCTTGTGTCATACCTTGCTCGTAATACATCGTGACGATTTTTAACATTTTTCTACGATCTTCACTAATTTTCATCGTTAAATGTCAGCCTCTTTCATTAGTTGTTCCACTGCTTGAACTAACGAAGCAATTTGAGGTGTTGCTTGGGCCTCTAACGCCTTTTGAGCAGGCATCGGGACAAATTCTCCGCCTAATCGGACAATCGGCGCTTTTAACTTCATACTGATTTTAGACTCGGCGATGATTGAAACTAGTTCACTACTAAATCCGCTATTTTTAACTGCTTCCGTTGCGATGATCACTCGATTCGTCTTTTCGACTGAAGTTAATAGTGTTTCTTTATCTAAGGGAACCAACGTTCTTGGATCAATGACTTCCACTGAAATGCCTTTTACTTTTACGATTTCAGCAGCAGCTAAAGATTTACTAACCATGATCCCCGTCGCAATGATTGTAACATCAGTCCCTAAACGTTTAACATCAGCCACACCAATTGGTATCGTGTAAGGTTCTACTGGCACGACACCTTCCGTTTGATATAACAGTTTGTGTTCATAGAACATAACAGGGTTATTGTCTTTTATCGCAGCGTGAAGCAAGCCTTTTGCATCGTAAGGCGTAGTTGGCTGGATTACTTTTAAGCCTGGAATATGTGCCATCCAATTTTCCAAGCTTTGAGAATGTTGAGCCGCAGCGCCTGTACCTGATCCAGCTGCAGTCCGCATCACAAGAGGAACAGTCGCTTTCCCACCGTACATATAATGGATTTTCGCTGCTTGATTGACCAACTGATCCATTGCCACAGTAATAAAATCAGAAAATTGTAATTCCATTATGGGACGCATACCGGTCATAGCCGCACCTACTGCAGCACCTGCAATCGCACTCTCAGAGATTGGCGTATCGCGAACACGTTGTTTTCCATATTTTTCTTGAAGTCCGCTAGTGGCACCAAAGCCGCCACCATATACTCCAATATCTTCCCCTAAAAGAAACACATGCTCATCTAGCCCCAACGCTTCATCTAGTGCTTCATTGATTGCTTGTAAATACGTGACTGTTCTCATATTTTTTCCTCCGCATAAACATGAGTCCACAAATCCGCTTTCGTAGGCTCATCATCTAATTTTACTGAAGCGACTAAATCAGCCATTTCTTGTCGGGTCGATTGTTCTAACTGTCTGATTTCCTTGCTTGTAATTTCATTATGTTGAAGCAGTTTTTTTTCCAAGCGTAAAATAGGGTCATTATGTTCTTGCCACTGACGACACTCATCCTCTGAGCGGTACTTCAACTTATCTGATTTTGAATGACCTTTGTGCCGATAGGTCAACGCTTCGATTAGTGTCGGTCCACCACCGTTTCTGGCTTTCTTCACTGCTTTAGAAACAGTATTTGAGACAACTGATAGATCATTACCATCAATCGTTACACCCTCGATGCCATAGCTTTTACCACGCTCAGACAGTTTCTCTATATTGACCATTTGTTCAATCGAACTACTCATTCCATATTGATTATTTTCAATGAAATAAATAACTGGTAATTGCCAAATAGAGGCCAAGTTCAAAGCTTCGTGAAAACTCCCCTCATTGGTCGCACCATCTCCAGCGTAACAAAGGACAACTTGTTTTGTTCCCTGCATTTGGGCACTCAAAGCCGCCCCTGCCGCAATGGGAAAGCCTGCGCCCACGATACCATTTGATCCTAGATTTCCAACTGCAAGATCTGCAATATGCATGCTACCACCTTTGCCTTCATTTGTACCTGTTTTTTTTCCCAGCATCTCAGCAAACATACTTCTAATATCTGTTCCTTTAGCGATGCAGTGGCCGTGATTTCTATGAGTTGAAACGATCCAGTCACTTTCATTTAAAAGACTCGCGCCACCAACCGCCGTTGCTTCTTGTCCGATACACAAATGCATCGTTCCATATAGCTCCCCAGCATCAAAAAGTTCTTGAAGCGTTTCTTCAAAAATTCGTATTTGCCACATTTTCTTTAATGCCTCTCGCTCATCAATTGATGTGTTTGGGTCCTTTTTTGCTGTTACTTGTTTCATTTTCTCACTCCTTTTTACAATTGTTCTCTCCTGAATCATATGTAAACATTCTATAGTTTTCTTTAAGTGATAGCAAGATTTTCTCGTCAATTTTTGGTTTTCCTTAAAAATTCTCTCTTTTCCAAGTCATTTCTGCTCAGATTAGCATGATTTTTCGTTTAAATCGTATATAATAGAACATGGAGGTGGAGACAAATGTTATTTCATGATGAAGAAGCGATGTTATTTTGTATGCATTGCCAAAAAGAAACGCTCCATGACATTCAATATATGAATGAGATCATTTCCAGTATCGAATGTACTGAGTGTCACAATCAAATGAGTATCGATATTGATGCAATGAATCAATTTTATCATTATTTATATGAACGCTTAGTTTCTAAACCCGGTCGTTTAACTGAAGAAGCTAGACAAGACTTCAGTAAATTTTTAGCCACTATGCCGATGCGCATCATTAGTAAACCGATGCGCTTTACAAATGAATATAATCAAATGAATAAAGAAGTGAAAGATTACGTTTCCCGCGTAAAACAGGATGAGGATCAAGATGACTAATTTAAATGAATTATTCACAGCCAATACAATCTTTATATATGATCAAGAATTATTGACGAAACCAGATTATTTTCTGCCTTTTGCCTTGACCGATGTTTTAACTACATTCTCCGGGATTAATCAGCAGCCGATCGTTCATTTTTGGCAACTTGATCAAGCGATGATTCTTGGTATGAAAGATACTCGGGTTGTCGATTTGAACAGTGGATTGACTGCTTTGAAACAGGATGGC
Source organism: Enterococcus rotai (assembly GCF_001465345.1). NCBI lineage: Bacteria > Bacillati > Bacillota > Bacilli > Lactobacillales > Enterococcaceae > Enterococcus > Enterococcus rotai. The sequence goes on from NZ_CP013655.1 coordinate 3,068,601, forward strand.
TATAACGTCGTAATCAGAAATGCTGGCGGCTTAGGTGTGATTGCAGATGAAGGTGTTTTAAATGTTTCACTGATACTCCCAAATCCTACGACTAAAAAAATGAGCATTGATGAAGCCTATACGCTTATGTGGAGCTGGATTAAATTGGCTTTTGAAGATTCTGACCATCCTATTGGGGCATTTGAAATCAGCGAATCTTACTGTCCTGGTACATTTGATTTGAGCATCAATGGTAAAAAATTTGCTGGGACAGCTCAACGAAGAGTAAAGGATGGCACGGCGATTATGTTGTATATCAGTGTCAATGGTGACCAACAAAAACGTGGGGAAAGTGTTCGCCGTTTTTATAAAGCTAGTTTGTCTGAAAGTTTTGGTGAAAATGGCTACCCTCCAGTTGATCCAACTGTGATGGCAAATTTAGAAGACTTGCTTCATAAAACACTGACTGTCCAAGATGTGAAACAACGATTGCTTGCTGTCTTAGCAGAGAATAAACCAAACCTATTTGATGACCAAACACTACAAACATTATTCACATCTGAATGGTTTACTTCTGAAATCAGCAAACAAATGAATAAAATGCAGCAGCGAAACCAATTATTGGACTGACCAGCGATAAGGAGTGAAAATATGCCAACACCATATAAATATCAAATTTTACCAATCGAAAAAGTTTTTAGAGATCCAGTCCATAACTATATTCATGTCCAACACCAAGTTATCTTAGATCTAATCAATTCTGCAGAAGTCCAACGTTTACGGAGAATCAAACAATTAGGCACCTCTTCTTTTACCTTTCATGGTGCAGAGCACAGTCGTTTTGCTCATTCTTTGGGCGTCTATGAAATTACTCGCCGTATTTGTGATATTTTTCAACGTAATTATTCATCTGAGCGAATCGGGCCGGATGGTTGGGATGATAATGAACGGTTAGTGACGCTTTGTGCTGCTTTACTTCACGATGTCGGTCACGGTCCGTACTCTCATACGTTTGAACATATTTTCAATACGGATCATGAAGCGATCACAGTAGAAATCATTACTTCACCAGAGACAGAAGTTTTTCAAATATTGAATCGTGTTTCAGCTGATTTTCCAAATAAAGTGGCTAGTGTTATTACTAAAAAATATCCGAATCCCCAAGTTGTTCAAATGATTTCTAGTCAAATCGACGCTGACCGGATGGATTACTTATTGCGAGATGCTTATTTTACTGGAACCGAATATGGAACATTTGACCTGACAAGGATTTTACGAGTAATTCGTCCTTATAAAGATGGTTTGGCCTTTGCCATGAACGGTATGCATGCGGTTGAAGACTATATTGTCAGTCGCTATCAAATGTATGTTCAGGTCTATTTCCACCCTGTTTCTAGAGGAATGGAAGTTATTTTAGATCATTTACTTCATCGTGCTAAGGAATTGTATGAACAACAGCCTGAAGATTATCAACTCCATTCCCAACTTTTGGTTCCTTTTTTTAAGGGGAATTTTTCTTTGCAGGAATATCTAAAATTAGATGATGGCGTATTGAACACTTACTTTACGCAATGGACTTCTTTACCAGATCAAATTCTGAATGATTTGGCTAATCGTTTCTTGATTCGTAAACCACTAAAATCAGTCACGTTTTCTGGTGATCAAGCTTCTGTGACGATCCGCCATCTCCAAGCATTGATTGAGAAGGTCGGTTATAATCCAAAATATTATACTGCTATCAATTCAAGCTATGATCTACCATACGACTTTTATCGTCCAGAAAAAAATAGCCATCGTACACAAATTGAAATAATGCAAAAAGATGGTACCTTGATCGAATTATCTAAAATCAGTCACCTAGTCGCAGCGCTTGCAGGTCAAACGCAGATCGATGAACGCTTTTATTTTCCAAAAGAAATGGTTGACCCTAAAAGACAACAACATTATGATTTATTTGATGATACTTACCGTGAATTTGCTGCCTATATTCACAATGGTGCATTAGTTGAAGGGAAAAAATAAGAAGTTATTACAGGAGGAAGTTATGACAGTCAAATTAGTTGCAATCGATATTGATGGAACATTACTAGATTCAAACCGGAAAATCAGCCCTAAGGTGAAAGAGACACTGCAAAAAGCGAACGAAAATGGCATGTATATTGTTTTATGTACAGGACGACCTTTGCCAGGCGTTAAAGAGCAATTAGCCGAATTAGATTTGTATGGTGATAATGATTACGTGATTACTTACAATGGTTCTCTAGTCCAAGCAACAAAATCAAATGAAATCATCTCTCAGTATGGCTTAAGCCATGATGACTTTTTAGAAATCGAAGCGATGTCACGCAAAGTAGGTGTCCATTTGCACACGATTGATGACCAAGCAATCTACACCGCCAATCGTGATATTGGTAAATATACAGTACACGAAGCCTATCTAGTAGATATGCCACTTAAATACCGAACCGTTGAAGAAATGACGTCAGATATGTCGATCATTAAAATGATGATGATCGATGAACCAGCTATTTTAGATAAGGCAATCAAGCAGTTACCTGAAACGTTTGTCGATAAGTACACAACCGTCAAAAGTACTGAATTTTACTATGAAATCTTAAATAAAGAAGCAAGTAAAGGCAATGCATTAGCAAAGCTTGCAGAACATTTAGGGATTACTCAAGCAGAAACAATGGCGATCGGTGATAACGAAAATGATCTATCTATGATTGAGTATGCTGGTATCGGTGTTGCGATGGGAAATGCAACTGAAAGTGTGAAGCAAGCAGCCGATATTCAAACAACAAGTAATGATGAAGACGGTGTTGCAGAAATTTTGCTAAAATATATGTAATAGTCTTATTGCTGTAAACACAGCGAGGTACGAGCATGGTACACAGTCCCTAATTGGCTCTCGGAATACCCCCTTCTGTCTCGACCTCATCGTTGATTCAAATTAAAAAGCAGCTTGCAGTAATTTTGCAAACTGCTTTTTTTAGTAGCCATCTTAGTTGTTTTCTACTAAGGATCGTTTCTTTCGAGTTAGATATTGATAAACCTCGTAGGGATCTTGACATGTATCAAGCAAAGAATAAAATTGAGGATCATCTAATAAATGAACCAATTCTGCCATTGCATTTAAATGTCGATTATTTTCAGTAGCAGCTAGACAAAATATATATTTGACTGGATCATTTTCCTTACTACCGAATAGAATCGGCTGTTTCAGGACACTGATACTCATCCCTAACTGCTCAACCCCATCTATCGGTCTAGCATGGGGTAAGGCTACATGTTTAGAGATCACCATATAAGGTCCTTCTTTTTTTGCGGTTTCGATTATGGTGTCAATATAGTTTCGGGTAATCCGTCCTTCTTTCAATAATGATGCTGCTGAAAGACGAATCGCTTCTTCCCAGTTTTTTGCAGGCATATTTAACTGAATCAATTCAGGAGCTGTTATTTCAAACAAACTTGGACCACCATCATCCAATTGGCTTGGCTCATCTTGGTTGATCAAGTACTCATATAACTCTTTTTCTAGCGCAGAGCCTTCTAATACAGCCGTATGTCGTTGAATGATTTCCATAATTTTCCCAACACTTGGCAACTTAAAATTAAAATTACCGATTTGCGTGTATACATCACTGATCAAGCGATATTTTTCTTGTGTATTCATGATCGGACTAACAATATATACAGGCTTCTTCGTATAAAAAAGTCGAATATTTGGAACAGTCGAAAAAATCAAATCATAAGAGTCTGACAGCCGTTCAATCTCCTTCGTTTCGACTGGGCCTAAAAAGGATAGCTCTGGAAACAGAGATTTCAGCTCTGTGTACACAATCGATGAACTCCCTATCCCATTTGGACAAACGATCAACGCGACCTTTTGAGAAGTCGTGTATTCATCGAAATTTGAACATAAAGAAGCAAAATGCATAGTTAAAAAAGCAACCTCGTCTTCAGGAATCGGATGTTCAAATAATGAAGCAATCGGTTTTAATGTTTCCTCAACAATATTGAATAATTCATGATATTCATCTTTGATCCGATTATGTAACGGATTAACAATCGGCAGCTTAAAATATAAACGGTAATACGCTGGCCTCAGATGAGCATATAGTTGGCGAACTACTAACTCTTGATTATTAAAACGAATACCCGATATCGCTTCAAATCGTAAAATAATCCGCTTAACAAGTTCCAGAATCGTTTCATAGTCCTTAGTAGAGTCATTCGGACGTCCTACAGACAAGCCTAAAATCCATGCACAAAGATACAAATAAGCGGACTCATCATCAATGCCAGATTGGGCTAATATACTTTTAGCAAATTGATATTCCTTCATAGCAATCAAAGCATTCAACTGGAATTGGTCATAAAAAACAGTTGTAGTTGTCAGCAGTCGTTTCTTTAGAAAAATAAATGTATATAAAAATTCAATCAAGCGATTTTCTACAAATGAAAGACCATATTGTGTTGTATATTCTTCAATCAGCTGTTTCGTTGCTTCGACTGTTTCAATGTGATGTTTTTCGATAAACTGATCATAGATAAAGACCGTGTTATTTTCAGTTGAATCTAAAATAATCATTTTCATCAAATGATAACGAATGTGCTCTTCATTTCCTGATAATCGATAACCATCTTTTCTTGTATAAACAAGTTGAATATTTTTACTTTCCAACTCAACTGTTAAATTTTTCAGATCATTGACGATCGTTGTCTTGCCAACTCCGAGTTCTTCAATAAAATGATTGATTGAAAGATACTCATCTGCATAATAAAATAGTAATAAATACAGATATTTTGCTCGTTCAAAAGCGTTCATCAAATACCCTTTAGCATATGTCTTGTCTGAAAGTATTGCAATAAAATGCTCTCGGAGTTGGTTGGTTAAAATGATCCGATTATTTTCGATCACTAATTTGGCTTCGGTTTCTAATGCAAGCAATTCATTTATTTTTTCTAACGAATATTCTAATTGTCTTTTAGTTAAACCAGTTTGTGTAGCTAATTCATTTATTTCGTGTATCGAACGTTCGATCAAACGTTTCATTAGTTTTCTGGATCGCTCATCAGTCATTCAATCCCCTCCTCCAAAAGCAACTTTTTTTAATAGTAGATCTAATTTTTTTGTGTTCTGTGTTTAATGACGGCTTGTTTTAGTTGTTTAGCATTCTCCATGATCTCTTCTTGAGTGCCTTTCGTCAAAAGACTGCCAACCCCTATACAATCCACGCCACTTTCTAACCACTCATGAATATTCGTTAAATTAGCACCGCCAGATGACATGATTGGCAGATAAGGTGTTGGTGTTTTTAATGTTGCTATCAAGCTTGGCCCATAGTAGCTTGAAATGGGAAAAGCTTTAACCATTGCCGCTCCAGCTTCGATTGCCGTCAGCATTTCGGTTACGCTAGTACAGCCTGGCATATAAGGAATTTGATATCGATTGCAAAGTTTACAAACAGATTCATTATAGTTCGGTGCAATAATGAACTTTGCTCCTGCTAAAATAGCCAATCTAGCCGTTTCGCTATCTAACACAGTTCCAGCACCGACCAATAATTTCTCTTGGTATTGTTCATTCAATTGTTTGATCATTTCACCAGCATTTGGTAATGTATAACTGATTTCTAGACAATCCACTCCGCCTGCTAGACAGCCATCCGCAATCTCGATTGCTCTTTTTAACGTCTCTACTCTGACAATCGCCATAATTTTTGTTTCTTCGATTCGATTTAATATACTTGTTCGGAACATCGTTGGCCCTCCTCTATAACGATCCAAATTTTTCTGTGTACTCATCCATGACCTGCGTTACTTCTGATAATGCTTCGACACTCAGCGGTTGAACTGGTAATCGTGCTGTTCCAACTGCGATACCTTGGTGACAAACAGCAGCTTTTAACACCGATGGAATCGTTCCTAGCTTTAAAATGCGTCGAAATTCTTCTATACTATCCTGCATCACCTGTGCTTTTTCTATTTCACCTTCTAACCAGTGACGATAAATAGCCACATCGATTTCAGTTAAAACATTGGAAGTAGCTGCAATAGCTCCGGTGGCTCCAGCTTTTAAAGCAGATAATATCAAAGAATCAGATCCCGATAAAACTGAAAAATCATGTTTTTTAGCTATCGTTAAGTATTCTTTGATCATTTCGATATTCCCGCTGCTATCTTTGATACCAATAATATTTGGATGCCCAGCTACCTGCTCCACTAACTGTCGGCTAATATTCGTTCCAGTATTTTTAGGTATATTATATAGTAAAATAGGTGCGATATTCGCTTCGGCAATTGTTAAATAATGTTGGATCAATTCCGCTTCCGTTGGCGCTACAAAGTATGGCGTAATCACAGATAACGCATCTGCACCAAGACTTGTCATTTCTTTGGATAAAGAAATGACTTGGTCCGTACTGTTTCCTCCTGTCCCTACATAAACAGGGATTCTACCACGAGTCTCGGCAATCACTATTTCAGCAAACCGCAACTTTTCTAAATCACTTAAAACATGAAATTCCCCATTTGTGCCAAGGATAAACAAACCATTTACTTTTTTATCGATCAAACGATTGACTAATTGTTTGGTGGCATTAGCATCAATTTTATTCGTTTGATCTAAGGGCGTGACCATCGCCGTAATGATTCCTTCTGCTTTCATTATCGTCCGTCCTTTCTTTACTGGGTTAACATACTTTGCCCTAAAGTTCCTCCTGGATGCCACTTCACGTATTCTGTATTGGTGATGCCCTTTTCCTGCTGTAATAAGACGCTTAACGCTTGAAGTAGAAGTACTTCTACCAAAATAGAAGCTCGAGGTGGCTTATTTAAAGGATCACCCTCCTGCTCTACACCAGCAAACAAAAAACAGTCACTATTTTTTGAAAGCCAAGAATTCTTTTTGCCTGTAATAGAAATAATTTTAGCGCCATTATTTTTAAGTGTTTGAACTGTTTTTTTGAGTTCTGCTGTTTCACCACTATTTGAAATTGAAAGGACAATGTCACCAGATCGAACTTGTCCCGCGGAACCATGGATCGCTTCTGTACCATCTAAAAAATAGGCTGGTGTGCCTGTAGATGATAATAGTGACGCAATGTATTCAGCAACATGACCAGGCTTACCGATCCCTGTCACATGAACGCGCCCTCCTTGTTTTTCTGAAGAAAGAATCAATTCCTTTGCTTCAAGTAAATGTTCTACTGATATTGTTTGAATAAATTTATTGATTTCTCCAGATGTAGTTTCAAAAAAGCGAAACAATACTTGATCTGTTTCTTGTGTTTCCATTTTATCTCAGCCTCCAATCTATTCGATTAAGAAAATAGATTTAATACTTTTTCAATAAAAATACCGATCACATTATAATCAATATTAGGGAAAGTCGAACCTTCCAAGCCCATGCTGCCATAAACCGGATAAAGAATCGTTGGCAAAAATGCTAGTAATAACCCAACAATAAAGGATCCTGCAACCGCACCACGCCATCCACCAGTTGAGTTTCCAAAAACACCAGCTGTTCCTCCAGAGAAAAAGCAAATGTGCGCTGCTGGAATAATCACAATTGGAAATTTAAAGATCACCATGATTGCTACACCAACGAGTCCTGCAGCGTACGCTGACAGAAAACCTACGATCACGGCTGTTGGAGCGTATGGGAAAACGGTTGGTACATCTAGAGCTGGACGAGAATTCGGAATAAACTTCTCTGATATTGAAACGAATGCTGCTGTAATTTCCGCTAAGAACATCCGAACACCCGTCATTAAAATCGACATTCCTGCAGTAAATGTAAATGCTTGAATCATTGGGAAAACTAGCCAATGAGTAGTGCCAGCCAATTCCTGTGTAACCTCACGACCAGCTTTTAAAGCGGATACATAAAATAGAATCAACATAATCACTGCAACACCCATTAAAAAGTCTCTGAAAAAAGATAGCCATTTAGGAAAATTGATATGTTCTGTACTTTTATCTTCATGTTTACTAAACAGTTTACCAATATAGCCTGACAATGAGTAACCAATCATATTAAAATGGCCGATCGCAACATCATCACTCCCAGTAATTTTTCGCATAAATGGTTGACATAGCTGAGGCAACGCTGCTGAACAAAATCCTAAGATTGTTCCGCCAATAATAATTGCAGCAACATCTGAAATACCGTGGGATTTGATGATCAATGACAGAACACAGGCGAAAAATAAACTATGACCCGTTGTAAAAAAGATATTTTTCATTGGTGTGATCCGCGCAAAAATTAAGTTCATTACAAATCCTAAAATCAACGTACAGGATGTCACCAAAGCATATTGCTCTTGTGCCATAGCAGTTGCAGCCTCAGGTGAAGCAACAACGCCGACAATATTGAACCCTGTTTGAAACAGTTTATTGAAATTTTGCAAAGCACCTGTCATCAATGCGCCACCCGCACTAAAAACCATAAAGCCGATAATCGTTTTAAATGTTCCAGTTAAAATTTCTGTTCCTGTCTTCTTTTGAGCGACAAGTCCAACAAAGGCAACAATACCAAGCAAAATTGCTGGTGTACTTAAAAAACTAATAATAAAATCCACTTTTTTTCATCTCCTTATGTGTACAGCGGTGTCAGCTATTCAAAAAATGACTTAATTTACTTTCAATCTCAACTTTATCTACTATGTTATTGATGCCAATGATTGTTTGTTTTAATCCCTGTGTTTCTAGTTCCTTAGCAACATCCGCTAAAGTAATCAATAAATCACCGTCAAATCCCGGTACTGCATCTAATGAGGAATGTTCAACTTGGATTGGAAACCCATTTTCTTTGATGACTTGCTCTGTTTTGATTTTTAACATCAAACTTGAACCTACTCCTGCTCTACATGCTACAAGTGCTTTATGCATCCGTTTCATCTCCTATTCTGTTTTAATGATATAGTTTAAAATATCCATTGGTTTTTCCGCCGTGTCTAAAATCTGATAAAAACGTTGATCACTTAATAAATTAACTAGCTCAGCCATTGACTCTAGATGCGATTCACTATCTTTAGCGCTCATGCAAAAAAGATACTTAACAGGATCATTACTTTCATTACCAGACACCACAGGATTTTTTAACGTTGTAATTCCCATTGCTAAATCCAGTGCACCACATTGTGTAGGCGCATGAGGCAGTGCAACATGTTTTGTGACTACAATATATGGTCCAAGCGTTTGTGTTGTTTCAATAATTTTTTCGATATAGTCAGCTGTGATTTTCCCTCCATTTAGTAAAGGTTCGGCAGATCTTCTAATCGCATCCTCCCAATCTAGCGCTTCAACATCTAGCTGAATAAATTCTGGTTTTATCATCTCACTTAACAATATGCAACACCCCTTTTGAATTTCACCAAGCGTACGACTTATTGGTTCCTTTTCAATATAAGCTGTTTATGAAAGGGTTTCAATCTCTTTTGATTCCTTATTTTGTTTGCCTCTGAAACAAAGAGTGGTCTTGAAAATCAAGGAAGTTCAACAAAATCAGCTATCTGATAAAAAGGATTCATCAAATGTCATATATCTCGATCAAACGGTTTCTTGATCGACTTATTCATTTCAATAAATAGCTTTCTTATAAACAATAATTGAACCGAATCGTTTAAATTCAAGAAATCGATTGTATTTTCTCATGATTTTTCCATAATTGTTTTCATTTTCAAAAAAAAGAAAACAAATCAGTTTCGATTTGCTTTCTTGACTCTATTTGCTTATTTTTGTTGCTCTGCTTGCCATTGACGCACCGCCCATTTATGACTACCGCGTTTTAGCAACTTAATTCCTTGCTCCACGGATACCCAACTGATCGTGTTGGTTTTCTCCAATGGTTCACATACTTGTTTCCAACTATCTGCAACAAAAAAATAGCCTGGATTATAATAATCGGTACTTCGATGCCTTGAATGGAAGTATTCGTCTGCTTGTCCCAAATAATTACCAATCTCCACTTCTACCCCGAGTTCTTCGAGCATTTCCCGATGAATCGCTACTTCTTTTGTTTCGCCTGGTTCAATTTCGCCGCCCGGTAAAAAATAAGCTCCATTTGGTGCTTGAACTAAGACTATTTCTGCACCATTACTTCTTGATACAATAATATAAGCACCCAGCCTTTTTTTATATACTAGTGTTTCCGATTTTTCACCGAATGACGGTGTTTCCATAAAAACAACTCCCTTTTCTTTTAACCTAATTTTACATGAGAATTTTCTCATGAACAAGTATTATCTTATCGTTTTACTCACATTTTCCATAAAGTCTATGCTACTATAAAAATATCTGCAGATTTTTGTTATGATCTGCGATAATTACCCATTTCTGAAAGGAAGATAACTCATATGAAAATGGCTCACACTTGTGTTCGTGTCAAAGATTTAGAAGCATCGTTGGTGTTTTATCAAAAAGCATTCAATTTTGAAGAAAGCCGCCGTCGTGATTTCCCAGAACATAAATTTACTTTAGTTTACCTAACTTTACCTGGTGACGGTTATGAACTAGAGCTAACGTATAATTATGATCATGAAGCGTACAATTTAGGAGACGGTTATGGTCATATCGCAATTAGCACAGATGAAATTGAGAAGCTTCATGAAGAACAAAAAAATGCTGGTTTCACCGTTACGGATATGAAAGGTTTACCAGGTACTCCGCCATCATATTATTTTATTACTGATCCAGATGGCTACAAAATCGAAGTTATTCGTACTCGCTAGTCTAAAAACAGTTACTTACTTTTTAGGTCTTACCTAAGGTGTGAGTGACTGTTTCTTTTTGACTAATTACCGTACTTAACTAGTTGCAACTGATTTAAAGTTGATTTGTAACCTTATTTTTTGAAAAAGTGATACACTGTTATTCTACATATTAATTGAGGACGTGATCAAATGACAACAACTATCGGTATTGCTGGAAATCAAATTATTCAATCGGTTGATGTATTTAACGGAAACCATGTGAGTTATACGCCACAAGGATTTGTGACGGCTGTTCAAAATGCAGGCGGATTACCTATCATTTTACCTATCGGTGCAGAGGAAACTGCTGCTGCCTATATTTCTAAAATCGACAAATTATTGTTAGCAGGGGGACAAGATATTTCGCCTGATTTCTTTGGAGAAGAGCCACATCCTAAACTTGAAGAAACGAATCGAAATCGTGATCTCTTTGAATTGGCTTTAATCAAAGAAGCGATCAAACAACATAAACCGATTTTTGCTGTTTGCCGTGGCATGCAATTAATCAATGTTGCGCTAGGTGGAACTTTATATCAAGATTTATCGTTATACACTGACTGGACTATAAAACATGGTCAGCAACCAACACAACCACAATTCGCAACTCACAGCATTCAAATTGAAGAAGACAGCACTTTGTATCAAGTATTTGGACAAACATACCGCGTCAATTCTTATCATCATCAAGCAATCAACACGTTGGCATCGTCTCTAAAAATCACTGCAAAATCGGCAGATGGGATCGTAGAAGGAATTGAAGCGATTGATGCGAGCCAACGATTGTTAGGCGTTCAATGGCACCCAGAGCTTCGCTATGAGGTTGACTCTAAAGAATTTAAATTATTCGACTATTTTGTAAATCAATTATAAAAATAAAGTACGGTAAGAAATCGACAACTATCGATCTTCTACCGTACTTTTTAATTAGTCTATTTTGATTTAGAAATCAAAATTATCTGGATCAGGACCTAAACGCTCATTTGTATTCAGGTTGTTGATTTGTTCCATATCTGCTCCGCTTAATTCAAAGTCAAAAACATCAAAGTTTTGTTTAATCCGTTCCTCATGAACTGATTTTGGAATTACGATGATATCACTTTGCAAATGCCAACGGATGATCACTTGAGCTGCTGTTTTATTGTATTTTTTACCGATCTCAACTAACGTTGGATTTTCTAAAATTTTGCCTTGTCCTAATGGAGACCACGCTTCAACTGCAATGTTGTTCTCTGATAAAAATTTACGTAATGGTTCTTGTGTCAACGTAGGGTGAATTTCGATTTGATCAACCATTGGAACGACTTTAGCTTCTTTCAACAACTCTTCAAGATGATGTTCATGGAAGTTTGATACCCCGATCGCTTTCGCACGACCACTTTGATAGATTTCTTCCATAGCACGCCAAGAATCCTTATATTTACCTTCTACAGGCCAATGGATCAAATAAAGATCAACATAGTCCAAACCAAGTTTTGTTACACTTTCATCAAACGCTTTTAGCGTTGACTCATAACCTTGATCTTCATTCCATAATTTTGTTGTTACGAAAATGTCTTCTCTTGGAATACCTGATGCTCGAATCCCTTCACCAACACTGACTTCATTTTTATAAGCTGCAGCAGTATCGATCAAGCGATAACCAGCTTGCAAAGCCCATTTTACAGAATCAACTGCTTCCGCTCCGTCCTTCACTTGCCAGACCCCTAAACCTAAACGCGGAATAATTGAACCATTCGCTAACTCTTTTGTTTTCTTAAATGACATCTTTTTTTCATCCTTTCTTTGAAAAAGTAATACTAATTTTAGTATACTCCTTAAAATATCAGAAGCAAAATATGTAGATTATATGGGCGTAACTTTTACTTTTCTATTGAAAATAATCCTTACTAACCATTTACTCTAATTGGTTAGTTCGCGTATCGAATTAATTCTTATTGAGTACTCATTCTTTTTCAGTTCATCAATCGTTGAGCAATTATCTTTTTGTCGTTCATTGATTTCCTCCTTACTATATTCATCATGATTCGTTAATTGATAAACTGCGATCAATTGATTTAATTTTTCAGCATATTGGATATCCGTAGCATATTTTCCAGTCAAAAAAGCCGTTGCTTCCTGATAATTGTTTGTTTCGTTTTTCCAAGCCCCTTTATAAAAATCAGAATTTCCAACTAATCCCTTTTTTAACAAGCGAGCATAATCTTCTAAAGATTCTTCATATGACGGATAGTGCCGAAATAGTGCCTCAATGATATAAAAATGACCTTCACCATCATCTTCTTGCGTCTCCATGACGATTGATCTGCCTTTATAATCTCCTTTAATTCCAAATAAATTGTAAAATGGCGCCTCAGATAAACGACTACTGCCAGCTCCTGACTCTAAAATTGCTTGGGCAATCATCACCGAAGCATACAAGTCATATTTAGATGCAAGCCTTTCAGCAAAACCACTAATAGCCTGAATAAAGTCTTCTATTTTTTGATTTTTGATCAATAACGCTGTATCCACTTCCTCATCCACCTTCTCAAAAGTCTTATCAGCTAGGTATGAGGTAGGCACTTCAACTACTTGTTCTTCTTTTACAGGTTGATTTTCCCTTATCTCTTCATTGCGATTTTCCAAATAGTTTGATGAATCTGTCGTTTGAGATCGTTGCAGCTCTTTAATTGGTGCACCAACAGCCAAACTTGGTAATGTTATTGTAATCATCATTAAAATTGTAAACAACACTTTCTTTTTCATGAGCATCTCCTATTCTTGATCATTCTTCTAAAATAGTAATACGCAATTAATTTCCTTTCTGATCAAAAATAGCTCTATTCTTTCTTGTTTAAGTACAAAAAAAGAAAACAACAAATGACTTTGTCGTTTTCTTTTTTGATTGATCAAAAATTAATCTTCCTCGGGTAACTCTATTTTTTCAATTGTATTGAAATTATCAAACTCTGAGTCAATACTGACAATGACTTTTCCTTTTTTATTTTCACCGATAACCTTTGTTACCATTTCTTTTACGTTAAATGTTTTTTTATCAACACTTACATTCATTGTAATCGTCAAATCATCCTCCGTATCAAAACCTGTAAATGAAATATTATAATATTTTTTCAATGTTTTATATAATTTTTTATCATAACCATCATACATGAAATGATACTCATCATCCGTCGTTTCAAACTCTAGATCTTCTGATACTAACCCAAGTAATTCTAATGGCACACTATAATCAGCTTGGTTGCTAAATTCTTTGGCATCAACCTTTGCTGTTTTCTTCCAAACACCAGGTCGATCTTCTAAGTATGCTTTACCATCCTTAATGATAAATTCAAGTTCTTCTCCATCTGCATTGGTTGAATCGATACTATACGCATTATTTTTGCGATCAACTTCTGAACTCATTTCAACAGCTGAGTTATTTTTTTGTCCTAAGGCACTCACTTTTACACTAAGATCCATATCTAATGAATAGCTGTCTATCTTACCTTCCTGTGCGTCCATCCGCTTAAGTGTTGCTTCTTTCGTAAGTGGCTTATTGCAACCTGCCAATGTTACTAATAATACAAAAACCAAAATAAATTTTTTCATCTTAACTCCCCAACTCTTTTTAGTATATTGAATAAAATAATCCCCTAGAATTCATTATACTAAACCTAAATTCAAAATACGAGTGCTTTTCTAAATTGTCTTGACTCAATAAAAAAAACGTCAAAGCGAACCTTGACGTTTTTTTATTTATTATACGTTTATATTTCTAACCCAGCCAGCTGGAGCGTCTACATCTCCAAACTGAATGCCAGTCAACTCATCATAAAGTTTTTGTGTTACTGGACCGACTTCTGTTTCACTGTAAAATACATGAAAGTCATCATATGTTTGAATCCCTCCGATTGGCGAGATGACTGCAGCCGTTCCACAAGCACCAGCTTCTTTAAATTGATCTAAAGAATCAATATAAACATCTTCCTCTGCAGCTTCCATTCCAAGATTATGCTCCGCTAAATAAAGTAGCGAATACTTCGTAATACTTGGTAGTATTGAAGGGGATAACGGTGTAATGAAACGATCATCTTTAGTGATTCCAAAGAAATTAGCAGAACCGACTTCTTCGATTTTAGTATGTGTTTTGGGATCTAGGTAAATACAATCTGAGAAGTGTTTTTCCTTAGCTTCTTCGCCAGGCATAAAACTAGCTGCGTAATTTCCACCAACTTTAATTGCTCCAGTTCCTTGAGGGGCAGCACGATCATAATCAGAAAAGATAAAGTTCGTTGGTGTTAAACCTCCTTTAAAATAAGCACCTACAGGCATACAGAAAACTGTAAATAGATACTCAGGAGCAGGTTTTACACCGATCCCTTCTCCAACACCGATCAAAAGCGGGCGAATATATAACGTAGCACCACTACCATATGGCGGAACAAATGCCTCGTTCGCTTTTACAACTTCTTCAATTGCGTGGATAAATTTAGCTTCTGGAACTTCAGCCATCAATAATCGCTTCGCACTACGATTCATTCGTTTAGAATTTTCGTCTACTCTAAATAAATTGATTGATCCATCTTTACAGCGATAAGCTTTTAGCCCTTCAAAACATTGCTGTCCGTAATGTAATGCTGCTGAACCTTCATGAATATGCAATGTATTATCTTCTGTTAACGTTCCTTCATCCCATTGGCCATTTTTCCAAGTTGAAATGTAGCGAAATGGTGTTTTTATATAATCAAAGCCTAAGTTATCCCAATCAATTGTCATATGATCACTCCTTATTTTCAGAATATTGTAACACATTTCCAATGAATTTGTTAAGCTTTTTACAGAAATAATGACATCTTTTTTCAAATTCAAGTATAATGATAGAGTAATTATCGCTAAAAAAGAAAGTTGGGATTTCCTTGTTTAATATTGGCCAATCAGGATCCAATACAACGGTTGACAGTACCATGGATTCTGCTCTTGATATCAAAGCTGTCACTGAAAACAAAGTCAATGCACTGCAACGTTTTTGGAATGGAATCAATTGGGATCAAATTATTGCAACATTGATTGAAAAAGTGATTTACCTATTATTTCTTATTTTACTTTTTGCCCTGCTTAACCGGATAGGTAAAACACTTATAGATAAAACATATGGCAACTACAGTAAAAAACAATCTTTCAGTGAAAGTCGTTTGAAAACACTACATACACTGATCAATAACGCTTTTCAATACACGCTCTTTTTCTTTTTCATTTACTCACTACTTACGGTGATCGGCGTTCCTGTCGGTTCACTTCTTGCAGGAGCTGGGATTGCTGGTGTGGCAATTGGTCTGGGAGCACAAGGCTTTATGAATGATATTATCACTGGTTTTTTTATCATTTTAGAACAACAAATGGATGTTGGCGACTATGTACGTTTAACTGCTCTTGGCATTGAGGGAACAGTTACTGCCGTTGGTCTTAGAACAACCCAGATGAAAGCATTAGATGGAACTGTTCATTTTATTCCTAACCGAAACATCACCACAATCAGTAACCTTTCTAGATCAAACATGCAAGTCCTGATTGATGTGCGTATCATGCCAGATGAAGGGTATGATCAAATCACAGCGCTTATTGATCAAGTCAATCAAGAATTGAAAGAAAAATATGCTGAGATCATTCAAAATGGTCCAACGATTTTTGGAATGGTTGATTTAGGAAATGGAAATTTTGCCGTTCGTACAACTATGTACGTTTTAAACGGAAAACAAGCACCGATCAGAGAAGAGTTTTTAGCACAGTATGTAAAAACACTATCTGAAGCAAACTTCACCATTCCAAATACACCGATTACATTAAAATAAAGAAATGATCCTGGCTTTTTACAGTCAGGATCATCTTTCTATTTATCCAAAAATTTCAAAAAATGACTGATATGTTCTACTGCAAATGGAATTGCTGCTTCTTTTGGTTCAAACTTAGCAGAATGCAGACCATAAGGACTATCAACTCCGAGCCAAAACATTGTGCCAGGAACCTTGGATAATAAATACCCGAAGTCCTCACCCGTCATAGCCACTTCTGCCTCTTCAAATACAACATCAGGCTCTTGTTTCATAAAGGAGATAAATTTTTCTGTTGTTTGCGGATCATTAATTACAGGAACATACCCTTTTTGATCTAATGATACAACGACCTCGCAGTTAAATGACTTTGCAATTCCTTCGCCAATTTCTCTGATTCTGATTTGAGTCAATTGGTTCATCGCTTCTGTTAATGTCCGAATTGTGCCGGATATTGTTGCTTCACCTGCAATCACATTAGTCGCTGAACCAGCATGAAAGGTACCAAACGTCACTACCGCTCCCTCAACTGGATCAACATTTCGGCTAACGATTGTTTGAGCTTGTTGAACTAGACTCATTCCAGCTACGATCATATCATTTGAAGCGTGAGGAAATGCAGCATGACCGCCTTTCCCCGTTAAAGTGATTTGAACTTCGCAAGTTGCTGCAAATAGTGTGCCGACCTTCGTTGTAATGTGCCCAACTGGTAACGCTGGATTTACATGCAGACCATAAAATTCATCTGGTAACCAAGCACCAAAAGCTCCCGCCTCATACATCAACATACCGCCCGCTTCATTTTCTTCTGCTGGCTGAAATAAAAATAAGTAATTATTTTCAGGTTGCTCAACTGTCATTTGTTCCAACAAGCCTAAACCGATTGTCATATGAAAATCGTGTCCGCAAGCATGCATATATCCCTCATGCTTAGATTGGAAATCAGATGCTACCTCTTCAGTAATTGGCAAGCCATCAATATCAGCACGCCAACCAAACGTTTTTTTGGGATTCTTGCCATGAACAAAAACCATGATTCCAGTTCGCCATGTTTTATACTCTATAAACTCTTTATCAAGCAACAGGATAATTTCTAATAAGTGTTTTTGTGTTTTTTCTTCTTCCAGACCAATTTCTGGTATTTGGTGAAGTTGTCTGCGAATCTCGATCAATTGTTCTTGAATCACTGTTCATCTGCCTCTTTTCTATTTCTCTATATCTTATTGTTAAATAAAATAATTCTTCTGTCAATCCTTGACTAAGAGAAATTTTCTGACTTTTAGCAAATTTAACCTTATTCAGCTTTTATAAGTGCTCTAAATAGTGTTGAGCAAATTCACTGATTTTCTCTAAATCAATTCCTTTTAGCTTGTTTTCAGGGCTTACGGGAACCCATGAAGGCTTATAACCGCCGAACGATACAATTTCAATCGCCTGTGCCCGAATTGCTTCTGGAATACTTGCTGCAATCACCGCTTCTGTTGTTTTTGGTTTTGAATTACATAAATAACAAGCAATCGTTTTAGATAATAAGTCTGTTTGATTTTTTTTCAAAAAATCTCTGATCGGTTTATACATTTTATCGTTTCGTACACCTGCCCCAATAATCACATGAGTAAATTCCTCTATATTTGGTTGGACTTGATCAATATCAATGATTGTTGTATTCTCTATTTCTTTCCCTAAACGTTGTGCACATTCTCTTGATGCACCAGACTTAGTTCCATAAATAATCACTGTTTTCATTTGATTCACCCTCGATTCCTGCTTTGCTTTACAGTTAATAGGAAGCTTGTTATGATAGATTTAGCTAATTATATTTCGATATAAAAGAATCTCGTCGAACGAGATAAATTAAGCATAAAGGGAGGAAGCTTATTTGTCAAACAATCAAAACCCGCAGACTAACCAAACAACTGATCAACTCACCACTTTATTACGAGGATTTGGCTCACGTTCTATTTTACATCAACAAGCAATCGTACAATCTTTAGGAATTCCAGCCAATGATTATATCTCAATCGACCTATTGAACGAGCTAGGCCCACTTACAGCAGGAGAATTAGCCGATAAAACTGGTTTATCTACTGGAACCATTACTGCTTTGATCGACCGATTAGAAAAAATCGGCTATGCTCGACGAGAAAAAGATCCAAATGACCGAAGGCGTGTGATTATTGTACCGACATATGACGACAGAGAAGAAATAAAAAGTGCCTATCAACCATTAGATATTGCTATGCGACATTTAGCACAAGAGTATTCTGAATCAGAACTAGAACTGATCAATCATTTTTTAGCAAAAGCTGTTTCCGTGCTCGATGATCAATTACAGAAACAATAAGAACATGTGACATTACTAAAAAAGCCAACTAAAATTTCATTTAGTCGGCTTTTTTTGATTATTTCATAATATCAATCAAGTCTTTCTTAGATGCGGCAGATGCTGGCATATAACTAAAGATAACACCGATCAGAACCGAAATCCCTACAGCTAATCCTATTGTAAATAAATCCGGACGTACTGCGAATGGTAGAAAGATCGAGGAAACAACGCCTAAGATCATTCCTAGTAAATAACCGATCATCCCACCAAGGAGTGTCAACGTTAGCCCTTCAGCTAAAAATTGTTTTCGGATATCTTTTTCTGTAGCACCCAAAGCTCGGCGAATACCGATTTCTTTCGTACGTTCTGAAACAGAAATGTACATCATATTCATAACCCCCACCCCGGCAATAAACAACGAAATACCCGCGACAGCAGAAATGAAAAGTGTTAGATTATCCAAAATGCTCCCCATCTGATCAATATCTGATTTGGGATTATACACTTCATACTCCCCAATATTTCTCATGCTCCCATTGAAGTTGAGCTGTTTTAAGGCCTCTGAGGTTACTTGGGCTTTATCTTCACCTGCATCAATTTCCAAATCCAAAATTGATTGACTGTCTGGTTTATTAAAGTAGTGATCATAGGTTTTAATCGGAAAGTACGCTAACGGAGCTTGATTTTCCATGGACAAAGTGCCACTTTCACTCGCTTTGATACCTACGACTGTGAATAATTCATTCATGACTTCAAAGCCTTTACCAATCGCTTTTTCTGGCTCACCATACAGTTTCTGAGCCAGCACTTCATCAACGACCACAACTTTATTCAACGTTTCATTATCTTTAGGTTCTATTTGACGACCACTTAACAATGGAGCCGATGTTTGCTCAACCCGTTCTACTTTTTTTGTCAGTTTTTTACCTCGAACATTGAGTTCTATTTGACGTTCAGTCAATATAATTTTAGGTTTATAAAAAGCTACTTTTTTGATTCCTTTGACGTTTTTAATTAAATCTAAATCACTCTTTTTAAAGACTTCGCCTTCTTTAAATGCATTGGCGACATCATAATAGTTAAACGTAATATTACTAACATTTTCATTTGTATTGGTCATGGACATTTTGTCGATCATATCTCGTTTAAAACCATTACCTATGGATACGATCGTGATCACTGAGGCAATCCCGATAATAATCCCGAACATTGTTAAAAAGCTGCGTTTTTTATTTTTTAAAATTGATTTTAAGGCTGTCTTCCAAATGACGTAGTTTTTCATTTGATCAGCTCCTCTTCAACAATTGCCCCATCTTTGACCCGAATCAACCGATCACAGTAAGAGACCATCTCAGGATTGTGTGTTACCAAAATAATGGTTACACCTTCTTGCTTATTCAAATCCTGAAATAACTGCATGATATCTTCCGAGGTTTTTGAATCTAGGGCCCCTGTAGGCTCATCTGCGATAATAAATCTTGGAGAGTTCACAATAGACCTTGCTATGGCTACCCGCTGCTGCTGACCACCTGAAAGTTGTTTTGGGTATTTATTTCCTTTATCAGCTAAACCAACCTTCGCTAACACTTCTTGGACTCGCTTTTTTGTATCTGTATAAGCTGAACCATTATACAGTAGCGGTAACTCAACATTCTCAAAAACGGTGTTATTTTCGATCAAACTAAAGTTTTGAAAAACAAATCCTACTGATTGATTACGTATTGCAGAAAGTTCTTTATCAGAGAAATCTGTGATCTCTTTGCCTTCAAACAAATAGGTCCCTTCAAATTTTTTATCAATAAAACCGATCAGATTGATCAATGTTGATTTACCTGAACCAGACGGTCCCATAACTGCGACAAACTCTTTTTCTTTAATTTCAAAGTTGATATTTTTTAAAACATGTAACTTTTCTTCTTCTAAAGCATAATACTTGTTGATTTGTTCAAGTTTAATCATTTTCAACCACCTGCACTTCTGTATTATCTTTTAACACGTCGTCTGGGTTTCCAATGATTTTAGTGCCTTTTGTCACACCTGATTCTACATTTTTAACGCCATTCATCTCAACCACTTTGACATCCGTCTTCACTGCACGACCGTTTTTATAGATGAATACAAAAGTTTTGTCTTCTTTCGTAACAATTGATTTTTCAGGTAAAACTAGTTGAGGTTGCGGCAACGATACTTGAACAGATGAACCGTATGCCCATGGAAAGTCTCCCTCCACAATAAATTCATAGGTAGGGATCTCTGAATCAGCTCCATTTTTTGTTTTAGGCAATTGATTGATCGAACTGATTTTCCCTTGAGCGGTTTGGTTTGAACCAACGGATGTTACGCTGACTTCTTGCCCAGTTTTTAGTTTTGCTAAATCATATTCTGTCACAATCCCCTTTGTTTGTTTGGTCTTACTTAGTACTTGAACCAAAGGCTGCTCTAATGATTTTTTACCTGCTTCATTGACCATCGCGACACCATCAATTGTCGCTTTAACAGTTGACGTAACTTTTCCTTGTTCTGATTCTAAAGCGGCTGCTTCATCATTTACTTCCGTATTAGCTAAATCTAGTGCTTGTTGTGCTTGAATTACTTCATTATTTATACTAGTCACTTCTGTTTTTTGTTGTTCAACCTTGCTTTTAAGTTCTTCTTTTTTTTCTGGGTCTACTTCTCTATCAAATTCAGCTTTACTTTGATTTAAACTTGCTTGTGCTTCATTATAGCGAGTTTGCGCACGACTTAGATTCTGTGATGCTTGTTGAGCTGATAAACTACTTTTATTGACTGTTCTTTGTTGTTGGTCTGCTCTAGTTTGCGCTTCTCCATTTAAATAATTAAGTAAAACATCGCCATTTTTCACTTCTTGTTCATGTTTTACTGGAATGTCTGCAATTGTTCCTAATGTTTGGTCATAGAAAATATCCTCTGTTTGTGCTGCTTTCACTTCACCCTTTAAAAGTAATGGATCCAACTGATTTAACGTAAAAACATTGTAGCTAGGCTCCGTTTTTTTAGGGGAGGAAAAAAATAGAAAATAGCTTCCTACACATATTCCAACTAAAATACCACCAATAACTAATTTAAATTTTTTGCTTTTCATAATACTTGTTCCCCCTACTTAATCTTATATAATCGATTATAGCTGGAAACAAGCGGATAGAAAATTGAATAGTCATGTATTTGGCTTACACATTTGCAAGTTCAATATAACAACTCAACTTTAAACAAAAAAAGAGTGAGCCCAAACTATTACTAGCTATGACTCACTCTTTATATCGCTATTATAATTTACGTAATTCTTCCATCATATTCGTTTTACTTTTTGTTTTTGCATCGATATCTTTGATCTTTTTAGCAGGAACACCAG
This sequence comes from Enterococcus rotai, assembly GCF_001465345.1. Taxonomy (NCBI): domain Bacteria; kingdom Bacillati; phylum Bacillota; class Bacilli; order Lactobacillales; family Enterococcaceae; genus Enterococcus; species Enterococcus rotai. The sequence continues at coordinate 3,090,843 of NZ_CP013655.1, forward strand.
CAACAACAGTGTATGGTGCTACATCATTCACAACGATCGCCCCTGCAGCAACAACTGCACCTTCACCTACTCGAATGCCTTCCAAGATAACCGCATTTGCGCCGATCAAGACATTATCTTCGATTACAACCGGCTCTGCACTTGGTGGTTCGATAACACCCGCTAGCACAGTTCCTGCACCGATATGACAATTTTTGCCAACTGTTGCACGTCCACCTAAAATGGCGCCCATATCGATCATTGTCCCAGCGCCAATCACAGCACCGATATTGATTACTGCCCCCATCATGATTACCGCATTATCGCCAATCTCAACTTGATCTCTAATTGTTGCACCTGGTTCAATACGGGCATTGACTTCTTTGATATCCAACATTGGAATCGCAGAATTTCTTGAATCATTCTCGATGACATAATCAAGAATGTATTCTTGATTATCCTCTAAAAACTTTTTGATGATGTTCCATTCGCCAAATAAAGTTCCCGTTTTACAATTAGTAAAAGCTTGTATTTCGTCTGGAAAAGAGACTTCCTTCAATTTACCTTTTAAAGTAACTTTAACTGGTGTTTTTTTCTCAGCATTCCCGATATAGTTAATAATTTCATATGCGTCCATCAAATAACTCCCTTCAAATTACGTAGCTAATTCAGTATTAAAAATACTCTGCTACATTTAGATGTTTAGCTTATCAGAAAACTGAAAAAAAGTGAACAAAAATTAAATCACTTTCATTTCTCTAGACTCTTCATCTGATTTTGGTAAAATGATGTTTTTACGTTCTAACTCGTGAGCCATATGATTGATTGCTTTTAACAATTCTTTGCGTGTAATGATCCCTTTGAAACATTGATTGTTATCAACAACTGGAAGAAAAGCCGCATCTACTAATAAGTGAAGGACATCTTCTAGCTCCCATTGTTCACCGATCACTGGTACATTAACTTCCATGACATCTGCTACAGTAAAATCTTTTAATTTATCAAAATCAACAGATGTAATATCAAACATTTTATCCACTACATCAGATAAACTGATCAACCCTACAAAGCGATCACCTTTATCCAATACAGGGATTTTTGAATACTTTACTTGAGATAAAACTAATAACGCATGACTCAACGGATTTAAACACATCACATTTGCGACATTTTCCGCAGGGATCAAAAAAGTTTCTTGTTTTTCTAATAGTAATTCTTTTACAGCAGTTCCAATCATTTGGAGTGCCTCCATTTCATTTTCTTTGCCACAACTATCATTGTACAGAAAACGGATGCAAATGTCTTGAAATTCAAACTTTTTTCATAACTCTTAAAAAAAATTAACATTTGACCTTAGTTTCTTCATACTTGATTTTTGGCGAAACTAAATAAAGTGTTTGGGACGAAAGTCGTTTCTCTTTTTTATTAAATACGATAATCTCGAATAAACGGTGGAACAGAATAAGCCAGCATTCACAATAATTTGAAAAACGATTTTCGTGAATGCTGGCTTATTTCTCAACCTAAACGCTTCTTTACTTTTATTATTTCTTATTAAAAACAAAATGCAGTTCCTTAAATGGTTGGTGATCTCGTCCATAATATTGAACGATAAAGCGATCTGTCGTGCTTTCAATGATCGCATATGATTTTAGTTGAATAGCTCCTCTGGGTTGGCTAATACTTCCTGGATTCAAATACAGAACATTGGTCCGAACCTCACAACCAATTTCATGAGTATGACCAAATAATACAATAGTCGCTTTGACTTGTTCCGCTTTTAAAGCAAGAGTAGTCAAGCCAGAACGCACATTAGCCAGATGACCGTGTGTCATAAAAATCGTATCTTCACCTATTTTTTCTACGATAGTCTCAGGAAACTCAGAGGTATAATCACAATTCCCTCTCACGACGATAAAATCATTCCATAATACATCGTCAGCTTCCAATTCAGAATCACCACAATGAAACAGCTTATCTACTTTTCCACGATAAGTCGCGGCTAAATCAACCAATACGTCTCGATCACCATGATTATCACTTACCACTAAATACTTCATGCACACCCTCCTAGTTTTTCAACCAATTTTCCCATTGATCTTTTAGTTTCGCTACTGCTAACCCTCTATGGCTGATTTCATTTTTGCGCTCATCCGAAAGTTCCGCTGCTGTTTTTTGCTCTTCAGGTACGAAAAATAATGGATCATAGCCGAATCCATGATCACCACGCGGAATCGTACCGATTTCGCCTGCCCAATCACCTTCTACGACTAAGCTCTCTTTGTCTGGGGCTGCAAACACGAGCGTGCAATGGAATGTCGCTGTCCGTTTTTCCTTAGGTACTCCAGTTAATTCATGTAGTAATTTAGCGTTGTTTGCAGCATTATTCGTTGGTTCGCCAGCAAAGCGGGCTGAAAATATTCCTGGCATGCCATCTAACGCATCGACAATCAAACCTGAATCGTCAGCTAAAACAGGTTGTTTTAAAATAGCAGCAATTGTTTCTGCTTTTAAACGGGCGTTTTCTTCAAACGTTCTCCCTGTCTCCTCAACATCGGGTAATTCTGGATAATCTAATAGCGTTTTTACTTGATAGCCTTTTTCAGCGAAAAGTTTCGTGAACTCTTTGGCTTTTCCAGGATTTCTTGTTGCAATCACGATCGTTTTATCTTCTATTGGAAAACTCATTTCACTTGCTTGATACATTAACGCTTCTTTTTGGTAGGCAATCAAATGTTCAATCCCGGTTTTGCCATAGAATAATAACGAGTTTAGTTCATCCCCTGAAAAAGTCGCTTCTTCCCCTGTACCTTGGAGTTCAACAAAATTACCCGATTCAGTCATAACCAAGTTCATATCTACAGCGGCTGTTGAGTCTTCTGTATAGTCCAAATCAAGAACACATTGACCATCATTTAAAATCCCAGCACTAACAGCTGCTAAGTACTCTTTGATTGGATCTTCTTGTAAGTCGCCATTTTTCAGCATTTTAGCTACTGCGATTTTCATAGCAACAAATGCGCCTGTAATACTTGCGGTTCGCGTGCCACCATCCGCTTGGACAACGTCACAGTCTACGATAATACTTCTTTCACCCAATTTTTTTAAATCGATCACTGCACGTAATGAACGACCGATCAAACGTTGAATTTCCATTGTTCTACCTGTTAATTTTCCTTTGGCACTTTCCCGGATATTTCTTGTATTTGTCGCTCTTGGAAGCATACTATACTCTGCGGTCACCCAACCGGTCCCTTCGCCTCTTAAAAATGGTGGAACCTTTTCTTCCACAGTCGCAGAACAAATTACTTTGGTATCCCCAAAAGAAATCACGACAGATCCTTCTGGATGTTTGTAAACATTTGTCTCAATGGTGATTTTTCTTAATTCTTTCGCCTGTCTTCCATCATGTCTGATCATCATTCATTTCTCCTCATTTCTCAATAGGTAAGCGAACTTGCTCAACAGTTATCGTTTCTAAGTTTAACCAATCATCAGCAATCGCTTTAAACATTTTCGCTGATCCAGTCGTATAAAATTCATTCGCTTCATTTGCATAGTTTGGCGTATTCGCTATATCAAAATAATCTAATAACATACTGACTTCGCTTACCGTTTCAGCCCCTGAATCAATCAATTTTACGTGACTTCCCATAACATTTTGGATTAAAGGGCGTAATAATGGATAATGCGTACAGCCTAAAATCAATGTATCTAATTTTTTCAATTGTAGTGGATTTAACGTTTCTGATACAACTTTTTTCGCTACAGAAGAGTGAAACTCATTACTTTCAACGATTGGAACAAATTTTGGACAGGCCAAACTTGAAACAAATGTATTCGGCGCTTTACTCTTTAATGCTGTTTCATAGGCAAGGCTTTTGATGGTTCCAGCAGTTCCAATCACACCCACACGATTATTTTTTGTTGCTTTTAAGGCAGCTCTTGTTCCAGGTAAAATCACGCCTACAACTGGGATATCCAATTGAGCTTTAATTTCTTCTAAGGCAACTGCAGTCGCTGTATTACACGCAATCACTAACATTTTAATGTTCTTCTCTAAAAGAAAATTGGTCATTTCCCAAGTAAATTGCACGACTTGCTCAGCCGGCCTAGGACCATACGGACAGCGTGCTGTATCACCAAGATAAATCAAACGCTCATTCGGAAGTTGCCTCATTGCTTCTTTTACTACCGTAAGTCCACCGACTCCGGAATCTATAAATCCTATTGCTTCATGATTATTCAAGTCAATCAACCTTTACAGTATTTTTTCAACACTCTTATTTTCTACTTTTTGGTGTTTTTTTTCAAGTTTTATTATCGTTTCTTCTATTATATCATTCTTTCTCTAATAATTTTTTATTTGATTATTCGTGTTGAAATTGTTCTTCTTTTTCAGCATTTCAAAAAAAACTGGTAATCTCATTTTTCATATGTTATAATTTCTAACATTAACAAACAGATAGATTTATGATGAAATCATTAGATATAAAAGAAAACTGTTTTTATAAAAAGAAAATAGGATAGTGCATTTTTTTCTCAATAAAACCTATTCTACATACACTATTCATTATTAAGTATTTCTTATCATTTTCTCAGTTTAACTTTTTAACGTTCTTTTTTTCATTTTTATCCAATCTATTCAATCCCTGATAAATCAACAATCATTATAAATGATGTGATAATTTTATACATAAAGGAGAATGGCTATGATTTCGTTGGAACATGTAAATAAGTATTTTGGGGACCATCATGTATTGAAAGATGTTTCTTTAACGGTCAACGAAGGAGAAAAAATTGTCATCATCGGACCTTCTGGCTCCGGTAAAAGCACTCTGATCCGTTGTATCAATCGTTTAGAAAAAGTTACCGACGGACACATATTAGTCGATGGCATCGATATCACAGAACCTAAAGCTCCCGTTCAAAAGGTTCGTCAAAAAGTAGCAATGGTTTTTCAAAGTTTTAACCTCTATGCACACAAAACAATTATTCAAAATCTTACATTAGCACCCATAAAAGTCAAAGGTGTCAGTAAAGAAGAAGCAACTAAAACAGGAATGGAATACTTAGAAAGAGTCGGTTTAGCAGATAAAGCAAATGCCTATCCTGCCCAGCTTTCTGGTGGGCAACAACAGCGTGTCGCGATTGCCAGAGCCTTAAATATGCATCCGGAAATCATCTTGTTTGATGAACCAACCTCAGCTCTTGACCCAGAAATGATCCAAGAAGTTTTAGATGTAATGGTTGACTTGTCTAAACAAAATATTACGATGATTTGCGTCACTCATGAAATGGGTTTCGCTCGTCAAGTCGCTGATAAAGTGATTTTTATGGATGATGGGCAAATCATCGAAACAGGAACACCAGAACATTTCTTTACTAGCACTGAAAACGAACGTGCTAAAGAGTTCTTAAGTAAAATCATTCATAATTAATACAATAAAATAGACCTAAGGAGGAATTTCAAATGAAAAAAACAAAAAAAATATTCGGTGCATTGTCCCTTGCATTATTACTCGGCTTGATTGTCGGTTGTGGTAGTGGCGAAGATAAAAATTCGACTGATTCTGGTAACAAAGGAACGACTGATCTTCAAAAAATCAAAGATGCTGGTGTAATTAAAGTCGGTGTCAAAGAAGATGTTCCGAACTTTGGTTATATGAATCCTGATACGAATAAAAATGAAGGTATGGAGCCAGATATCGCGCGCTTGATTGCAAAAGAATTAACTGGTAGTGAAGAGAATGTTGAGTTTGTTGGTGTGACTGCAAAAACTCGGGGCCCGTTATTAGATAATGGCGAACTGGATATGGTGATCGCAACGTTTACCATCACCGATGAACGGAAAGAAACCTATAATTTCACAACGCCATATTATAAAGACGAAGTTGGTTTCTTGGTTAGAAAAGCAGACAAATTTACCGACACTGCTAGTTTAGATGGTAAAACAATTGGTGTCGTTCAATCCGCAACGACCAAAGAAGCCATTGAAAAGCAGGCAAAGGAATTAGGTGTAACATTCAAATATCAAGAACTAGGCTCATATCCTGAACTAAAAACAGCCTTAACATCTAAAAGAATCGATGCTTTTTCAGTAGATAAATCAATTTTAACTGGTTATGTAGATGATAGTACAGAAATTCTGAAAGACGGTTTCTCACCACAAGAATACGGAATCGCTACGAAGAAAGCAAATACGGAATTAAACGATCAGTTAAATAAATCCATTGAAAAATGGGAAAAAGACGGTACTTTGGAAAAAATCTACAAAACGTGGAATCTGGACTAATTTTTCCCGATTCTATACAATTTCGTTAGAATTTGGGAGGAAATCAAATGTTCATTATAGCGAATTCAGGGCCATTTGCGCTTTATCGTTGGGAAGCTTTACTTAAAGACTGGAGACTTTTTGGCGATGCTTTCCTTTATACCATTTTACTTGCGGTCGGATCATTGATCGTGGCGATGTTATTAGGGATATTTTTTGGGAGCCTCTCTGCGATGCACAACAAATTATTGAATCTAATCAGCCGAATTTATGTTGAATTTTTCCAGAACACCCCATTGTTGATTCAATTTATCGTTGTTTATTATGGTTTCCCATTGATTAGCCCAATGCTAACTTTTTCGACAACAACGATTGCGATCATCTGTGTGGGGCTTTACCATGGTGCCTATATCTCAGAAGTTGTTCGTTCTGGGATCGGTGCTGTACCTAAAGGGCAATTTGAAGCAGCTTATTCGCAAGGTTTTTCTTATGGAAAAACAATGCGCTATGTTGTACTGCCTCAAGCTTGGCGGATTATGCTACCGCCGCTTACAAATCAAATCGTAAATTTAATCAAAAACACCTCAACCGTTGCGATTATTTCGGGTGCAGATGTGATGTTTACAGCAAATAGTTGGTCTTCGATCAACCTAAACTATATTCCAGCTTTTGCGCTAGCAGGGTTCCTTTACTTTATCCTGTGCTTCCCGTTAGCTAAATTGGCTCGGAAATTAGAAGAAAATAATAAGAAAGCTTATACCAGATAGGAGGTCGCAAATATGTCTTTTTCAGAACAAATGAGTCAACTTCTCACCGGCAATAACTTGCGCTTTTTATTCGATGGGTTGAAGCTTACTCTTTACATTTCTTTTGTATCAATTGTTTTAAGTACGATTTTCGGTACTATTTTAGCTGTTTTAAGAAATCAAAAAAAAGGTCCTTTAAAGTTTCTAGCTAGTTTATATATCGAAATCGTTCGTAATATACCTAATTTACTATGGATCTATGTTATTTTCTTAATTTTTAAAATTAAGTCTACTCCTGCTGGAATTGTTAGCTTTACTGTTTTTACAACCGCAGCTTTAGCTGAAATTATCCGTGGTGGTTTAAATGGTGTTGACAAAGGACAAAAAGAAGCCGCTCGTTCTCAAGGATTTAGTAATTTTCAAATTCTTATATATATCGTTTTACCTCAAGCCATTCGCAATGTATTGCCCGCAATCGTTTCTCAATTTGTGACGGTAATTAAGGATACTAGTTTTTTATATTCCGTTATTGCGCTACAAGAGCTCTTCGGGAAATCTTATATATTAATGGGTCGCTATGCTCAAACAAGTCAAGTTTTTGCAATTTATGGCCTTGTCGCCTTGATGTATTTTGTCATTAATTTTTCGATTTCTCAGTTTTCAAGATGGTTATCTAGAAATTGGGCTTAATCGACTAAAAAAAGTTCCGCAAAACTATTTTTAGTTTTGCGGAACTTTTTTCTTTTAGCGAATCGTTACAGCAAATTGCTCCACTAACGCTTTTTCTACTTTTTCCATTGATTGATTGATCTCTTCATCAACCAAAGTTGCTTCAGCATTTACAAACGTCAAGCTATAAGCCATTGATTTTTTCCCTTCAGCGATATTCTCCCCTTGGTAAACATCAAATAAGTGAACGGATTGCAAGAATTTTCCAGCATTTCTGGAAATAGTTCCTACTAATTCTTGGCTTGTTACTGATTCGTCGACCAGTAAAGCAATATCCCGTGAAACTGCTGGGAATTTTGAGATTTGTTGATACACTAATGCGTCATTTTCTTCTGCGATGATTGCTTGAAGATTTAATTCAGCGGCATATGTTTCTGGAATCTCGTATTCTTTTGCTACAGTTGGATGAACTTGCCCGATGAATCCAATGACCGTATCATTCAATTTTACCAAAGCCGTTCTTCCTGGATGTAGATCTTGATTTTCTTTTGTGGCTTCGTAAGAGATTTTATTTAAAATCCCGACAGAGTCAAATAATTCTTCAAGCATCCCTTTCACTGTGTAAAAATCAACAGGCGTTTCCTTTGTTTGCCAATCTTTCACTTTACTATTCCCAGATAAGACAATCCCTAGATGGTTCTCTTCATATGGCAATTCTTTTTTAGGATCGTTGTCTTGATAGAAAACTCGTCCAACCTCATAAAGTGCGATATTGTTGTTTTTACGGGCAACATTGTAGGCTACGTCATCTAATAATCCTGAAATCAAGTTCATTCTTAAGACAGAACGTTCTTCACTCATCGGCCACTGTAGACTTGTTGTTTGGCTTTCTCTCATCATAAATTGACGAGATTTTTCCTCAGTTGTCAAAGCATAGCTAATTGCCTCACTGGCCCCGCATCCTTCAAGTAAACTCTTAATCTTACGAACTAATAGTTGTCCACTCGTTAAGCTCCCTGCCACCGTCTCACCTTTTGGCAATGTGGAAGGTAAGTTATCATACCCATAAATCCGTGCCACTTCTTCGATCAAATCAGCTTCGATCTTAATATCCCAGCGTCTAGGTGGAACTGTCACAGTATATTTTTCTTGATCAAGTACATAGTCAAAACCTAATGTGTCAAAAATTTCACTGACCGTTGTTTGATCCATTTTAGTTCCTAGATATTCATTGATTCGTGAAATCGTCACACTTACAATAACCTCTTCAAGTGTTACTTCTGAGCCAATCGCTTTACCTGAAACAACTGTTCCTCCAGCTAATTTAGCGATCATCGCAGCAGCCACATCCCCAGCTTCACCAATCGTTGCATGATTGATCCCTTTTTCAAATCGGCTAGAAGACTCACTCCGCAAATTGAACTCTTTTGATGTTCTACGAACGGATAGTGAATTAAACAAAGCTGACTCCAAAGCTACAGTTGTTGTTTCATCAGTAATTTCTGAGTTGGCTCCACCCATAACTCCAGCCAAAGCAACAGGAACTTGCCCATTTGTAATGACGATATTTTCCTCTGATACTTTGCGTGTTTCTCCATCTAACGTGACGATTTCTTCGCCTGTTTTACCACGTCTTACTAAAATAGCTTTACTTGCTAGTTTATCATAATCAAACGCATGTAACGGTTGTCCGAATAATAAAAGAATATAGTTTGTGATATCAACTACATTATTGATTGGGCGAATCCCCTCATTCATTAAACGTGTTTGCAGCCATAATGGGCTTTCAGCGATTTTTACATCTTTGATGACTCTGATTTGGTAGGCTGGTGTATCTTCTTTGTCGGTCGCTTCCACAGAAATGTAATCTGCAGCTGTTTCACTTGTATCCTCTTTTAAGGGCTCATCATTAAACTTGGGTGTTTGACGGTAAATAGCCCCAACTTCATACGCAACACCACGCATACTCAATGCATCTGCACGATTTGGCGTGATCGATAATTCGATAATATGATCATCCATATCTAAGTATGAAAAGACATCATCGCCATTAACAGCATCTTCCGGCATATAATAGATTCCATCTGAATAAGCTTTAGGAATTACATTATCTGAATACCCTAATTCTTGTAAAGAACAAATCATGCCGTTCGAAACTTCTCCACGCATTTTACCTTTTTTGATTTTTTGATTCCCTGTTATTCGAGATCCAGGTAACGCTACGATTACTTTGATCCCTTCTTTCACATTAGGTGCACCGCATACAATTTGCGATAATTCTTCTTCACCGATATCCACTTGACAAATCGATAAATGATCTGAATTAGGATGAGGAACACATTCTTTGACCTCACCAACGACGATTTTTTTCAAACCATCTTCTGGAACTTCAACGCCTTCAACTTCGATCCCTGTCAAAGACATTTGATCAGATAATTCTTTTGCTGAGATTTTTGATAGATCTAAATATTCACTTAACCATTTATAAGAAACTAACATCGTCGACTACTCCTTTACCTTGAACTGATTTAAGAAACGTAAATCATTTTGATAGAAATTACGAATATCGTTAACGCCATAACGCAACATTGCAACACGATCTGGCCCTAAACCGAAAGCAAAACCAGTATATTCTTTTGGATCAATACCTGACATCGATAAAACATCTGGATGAACCATGCCGGCACCTAAAATTTCGATCCAGCCAGTTTGTTTACAGACATTACAGCCTGCACCACCACATTTGAAGCAACTAACATCCACTTCAACGGAAGGCTCAGTAAACGGAAAATAACTTGGGCGCAGACGAATCTTACGATCTTCACCAAACATTTTTTTCATCACAACTTCTAATGTGCCTTTTAGATCACCCATTGTAATATTTTTATCAATAACTAGCCCTTCGATTTGATGGAATTGGTGGCTATGTGTTGCATCATCTGTATCTCTACGGAAAACTTTCCCTGGAGAAATCATGCGAAGTGCACCTTTTGAAAAATCATGTTTTTCCATCGTTCTTGCTTGTACAGGAGAAGTATGGGTGCGAATCAAGATATCATCTGAGATGTAAAAAGTGTCTTGCATATCACGTGCTGGGTGATCTTTTGGTAAATTCATCCGCTCAAAATTGTAATGATCAGACTCAACTTCATAGCCTTCTACAACTTGATAACCCATTCCTACAAAAATATCTTCGATTTCTTCCATCACTTGGGATAATACATGACGAGTGCCATGTGTCATCTGTTTACCTGGTAATGTTACATCGATTGTTTCCTGTTCTAAGGCTGCATTCAACGCCTCTGTCTCTAAAACTTCCTTGCGAGTTTCAACAGCTTCAGTCAATAAATCTCGGATTTCATTGGCAAAGCTCCCCACTACTGGACGTTCTTCTGCTGATAAATCTTTCATTCCCCTCAAGACTTCTGTGATGGGTCCTTTTTTACCTAGTGTTTCCACTCTGATTTGGTTTAAGGCTTTAAGATCCGCTACATTTTGAATATTCGTCAATGTTTCATCTCTTAAAGCTTCTAATTGCGCTTTTAATGTCATTTTTCTAATCCTTTCTTTTCTATAATAATTGAACCAAGTACATTAATTGTAGGTACTTGATAAAATAAAAACGATAGCCCGCTCCTATCTAAAGGAACGAGCTATCGTGTTACCATCCTACTTCATGACAAAAAATCATGCACTCAATTCTTATAACGGCTTTCACCGGTCTGAACACTTGGAACAAACAAACTCCGGAAGTGAACTTCATTTTTCGATTACGTAACTTGTTTTCAGTCTAAGACAAGTTTTCCCTTTTCGTATCAGCCAAATTACTCTTTTCCATCAACGCTTTTTGCTATTCAATTGATTACAGTTTACAAGAAATTAGGTCTTAGGTCAACTGCATTCTTCAGCAGTGACCCATTTTTCTGCCCAATGTTGGATTTGTTCCATTGCTTGTTGTAAGTCCTTGCCTTTGATTGAGAGGAAATATTCAAGACGGCTACTCTCGTCACAGCGAACTGCTTTTGAGATGATCCCTTCACCTTCTAATTCTTTCAAGCGTTCGACTAATACGCGATCGCTTAGTTCAGGGATTTTTTGTCTTAACTCACCAAATCGTTGAGGACCATTTTCCAACAAGACATCAATAATCAAACCATTCCATTTCTTCCCTAAAATCGCAAAAGCCTTTTCAAACTTAGGACATAGTGAAAATTCGGTTGTTTTTACTTGCTCCATTTTCCTCACCTCGTGAACTGAGTATAGCACACAACTTACAATTTGTAAGTAGATTTGCTTTCGTTTTACTTCATTTTTTCAATGATCTGTTCTTCATCCATATCGATAATGATACCAGCAGATAATAAGACTAGAAAAACATTATTTACCTCTTTGCTTGTTGCTTGAGCAAGTGCTTTTCGATATAAATTTAACTGACCACGGTAACGTTGAATGACTTTTTTGATCTCTTGGAGATTTTCGATATCTTGAACAAAATCTGTTTTATAGTCGTAAAGAATACAGTTGTTGTCTTGTTCAAGATAACCATCGATCATTCCGTGGATCAATAAATCATCTTGTGTTTCTTTGGGATAATCTTTGATCAATTCTTCTGCTCTCAACAACATTGAAAATGGTTGTTCTCGCACAACTTTAGTTGGATTTTCTAACAGTTGTTGGCCCAAGTTCGTCTGATAAAAAGAGAGTACCTGATCAATCTTGATTTGTTTTGCTACATTTTCTTGAATAATTTTCGTTTGAACTAATTCTTCGATCAATTGGGTAATACTTTCTTTGGTTGGCTCTTTGTTTAAATCCAATAATTGTAATAAATAATGTGTTGCTGAACCGATCTCCACAGCTGATGGTTTACGAATCGTTTCGATAAATCTAGGTTTCCCCAACTCACCTTCACTCATTCGGTGAACGATCATCGGAGTTGGCTGAAGTGTATTTTTTTCATTTACTTCTATTTTAGCGATTTCTTTATTATCTGGGTCTTCAAACACACGTTTGATTTCTGATACAGATTGGTAATTAGTCGTTTTGGTTGAGAGCTGGTAGGGATAATCATAATTTAAACGGTATAGCCCTTGCTCTACTACTTTAGGGTCGCTGCTTTTAGAATTTTCAGCTTTACTCAAACCTGTATCGATAAATTGAAGGGCAGCAAATTGTTCTTGGATAGCTTGTTCAGTCATGAAGGAAACCGAGAATCCCGCTGGATGTTGTGTGATCCCAGCGATTTTTTCAGTTGTAAACGCCGTTTGAAATTCGGCCATTTTCTGATGACGAACCAAACTCATTCCCACCCAGTTCATCAAACTACTCTTTCCTTGTAACCGATTTTCGCTTGGTAATACTTTAGTTTGAACATCAGCTACTTTCAGCCACTCTTTAAACGTTGCTTCTTGATTGTTATATGACCCCACAAGATAAAGCTTTTGTTCTGCTCGAGTCAACGCTACATATAATTTGCGCATCTCTTCTGAGAGTAATTTTTTCAATTTTGCCTGCTTGATTGCTAAAAACGGCAATGTCTCATACAGCATCCGATCTGTCTGATCTAAATAACGAATCCCAACACCAAGTCGATCGTCAAAGATATACCGTTCATTCAGATCACCAAGATTAAACTCTTTTGTCATATCTAAAATGAAAACAACTGGAAATTCCAATCCTTTACTAGCATGGATCGTCATAACGCGAACAGCATTTTCTTGACTCAAAATAACAGGTTCTGCTAAGTCCTTATCTTTTTCCTGCATTTTTTCAATAAACCGAACAAATTGAAATAGTCCGCGGAAACTGGTTTGTTCATAACTAGCGGCTCGATCGACCAGCGCAAATAAATTCGCCTGTCTTTGTTTCCCTGCTGGCATACCGCCTACATAATCTAAATAAGCCGTGTCTTGATAAATTTGCCAGATTAAGGTTGCTAATTGATTTCTTCGGGCCATTTCGCGCCATTGTTCAAGTTGGGAAGCAAATGTCAGTGTTTTTTCTTTCAACGCCAGTTGGGCAGATTCTTTCGCTTCATTTTGATTAAAGGTCAGAAAAGCTTCATAATAAGAACTTTTCTTAGCAGCTAATCGAATCGTTACTAATTCATTTTCTTTTAATCCTACAATGGGCGAACGCAACACCGCCGCTAAGGGGATATCTTGATAGGGATTGTCAATAATTTGCAAAAGAGCCACCATTGTCTGGATTTCAGTTGCTTGAAAATAATTTTGGGCATCATTTACTTGAATTGGAATACCTGCTAATTTAAATATCTCTAAAATCGTCAAATTATTTTTCTTAGTTGGCGTCAACAACACAATATCCTTATAGGTCAATGGTCGATTTTCTTTTGTTGTTTTGTCATAGATCAAAAAGTTCTTATCGATCAACTCTCTGATTTTCAGCGCAGTCATATGCAATTCGCCTTCTGTTTTATCTTCTAAAATCAGTTGAGAATCGTCCAATTCGAGTATTTCTTCCACACGTTCTGATTTTTTTTCATAGATCAACAGTTCAGTATCATAATTTTCTGCTTCTGCAAACTGATCAAAACCATGGACGAGTTGAGCTGCTTCATCATAAGCGATTTGTCCGACACGTTCATCCATCAATTGTTCAAAAACTAAATTGGTAAAATCTAATACATTCTTTCTAGAGCGGAAGTTCTCAGCTAAAACGATTCGTTTCCCCTCTTTATTGGCTCCATATTGATTGTATTTTTCGATAAATAATGTTGGATCAGCTAAACGAAATGAATAGATCGATTGCTTAACATCACCAACCATAAACAGGTTTCCTTCAGAAGCTGCTGGTCTTCTTAACCAATAAAGAATCGTTTCTTGTAATCGATTAATGTCTTGATATTCATCAACTAATACTTCATCAAACTTCTCACGATAATAATTTGAAGCTTCTGTTGCGAGCCAATCACCCGCCTCTTTTTTTGCTAAAATATTCAAGGTAAAATGTTCCAAATCATTGAAATCAACTAACCCTTTTTTTAGTTTCTGTTGGCTATACGTATCAATAAAGGCTTTTCCAACTTGCGCCATCTCCTCAACTAGTGGTCGAGAGCGGTCTAAAATTTCTTTCATTTCCTCTGGTGATAACGTGAATAGGTTTTCTAAAATAGCATTAATCGCTTTTTTATTTTGTTCTCGTAAGTTTTTAGCTTGAGCAGCAGTTTCTTTTAATTCTTCTACTCGCACTGTTGGATAACGTTCAAATGTGATTGTTTTTGAAATATCAAAGCCTGACTCTAGATCATTGTCTGCTAACTGACTGCTGAATGTTTCCACAAATTCTTTTTCATTTCTAGCAAGATTGGCAATTTTTTCTAGCTTTTCTTCTCCTTCAGTTAAACGAATCATCTCTTCGTAGCGCTCTACACAACGTAACAGGCTTTCCATCACTTGAGGTTTCAAATAGTCTTGGAATAGCACCGAATCACCTAATTGCCCAGTCACTTGATAACTGTCAGCCAAATGAGCTAGCCATTCCTCTGGGTCCGGATTAGCACGGGCAAAGTCATACAAGGAAAAGATCAATCGAGTCAGTCCATCGTCACTTCGATCATTAGAAAAATTACTTGTCAATTGATAAAAAGCTTCTTGGTTTTCGCCATAAAATTGTTCCCTAAGTTCATCCCAAACATCTTCTTTCAAAAGCAACATTTCTGTTTCATCTGTCAATAATCGGAAAACTGGATCCATTTCGATCAGATAATAAAAACGACGGATCACAGTTAAACAAAATGCGTGTAGCGTACTAATATTGGCAGTTGGAAGTAAAGTCAACTGTTTAATAAAATGGTTTTTTTTCTCTTGCTCACTCTCATTTGTGATTGCTTTTTGTAAAGCCACTTGGATTCTTTCTTTCATTTCCTTTGCGGCCGCTTCTGTATAGGTTACGATCAACAAGCGATCGATATCCACACCACTTTTGAGCTTTTCGATCACTCTGCGCACTAGAACCGTTGTTTTTCCAGAGCCAGCAGAAGCAGAAACTAAAATGTTCTCATCACCATCAAAAACGGCTTGCCATTGATTATCAGTAAATTGCTCATTTTCTGGACGTAACGGGATAGTCTTACTCATCAATAGTTCCTCCTTCCGACTCATTTTCAATTAAACGATCCATCACTTCTTTTTTCGTCAATGTTTCAATTCGATTATAGTTATTCTCTTTTAACATAACATCAAAATTACAAACACTCCTAAACGGACAGTAACGGCAAGCAATTCGCTCTTTCCCTTGATAAGCTGGGTTTAAATCAATCTCGCCACTGGTAACTTTATTACCAGCTTCGATAAACTTGCTGCGGTTATGCGTTAATAAGGCATCTAATTCAGGTTCCGTCACAAATTTATCTTCTTGGCGGCGTCCTGGTTTGATAATTTCTTTAGCAGATTCTTCAATTGGAAAAATCAGCGAGCTTTGTTTAGCTTGTAAACTTTTATCCAGATTTTCAAGTAAAACGGGATCATTCAATAACAACCCATCAAATTGGAATTTCTTTAAAAGCTGCTGCTCTTTCTTATCTTCTGTTTCATAAGGAAGAATTGGATTATGAACATGTAGATAGAATGAGCCTGCTGGTTTAGCAGATTGACCGACAAGATTCACAGCATCCATCAACGCGACATCCAAGTATGTCAACATTTGCATCGCTAAACCATAGTACGCTTCTGTAATATTAAATTTCTTGTGGCTTGATTTATAATCAATAACACCTAAATATAAAGAATCTGGTGTCACTAATTGATCTAAACGGTCGATTTTTCCTCTGACGCTGATATTACCACCGTTAGCCAGCGGTAAGTCTAAGCCTTTGATTCCCTTTTGACTGGCAATCTGACCAAACAAAACTTCTGTCTGAACCGTCGACATCCCACTACGCTCACTTTGACGTTTTAAAGCCCAACTAACTTTTTTGATCGTTTGGCCTAATTGATAGCGAATATAATTCATCCGACTTGACGTATCAAGAATCGAAAATTTAATCTCACCGAATACGGCATTGAGGATTTGTTCTGTAAATTCGTTCACTTCACGATCAGTCAATTCAGATAGCTGCTTGTTTTGCGTAATCAATAATTTGAAAAACTGATCTAGTGCTTCATGGAAAAAATCTCCTGTTGCAGCAGGTGTCAGTCCAAAAACATCTCTTTCTTTCAGACCTAGACCAAATCGAGTGAAATATTGATACTGACAACGATAGAAACTTTCCATCCTAGAAACGGATGTATAAATATGTTTTGTATATAATTCATCAGCCAGATGTTCTTCTAGGTTTTCTGGAAGATTTTGATGCCCTAAACTTTCAAAAACACGGTGAGCTAAATTCGCTTGTTCCTGTTTCATTAACTCACGTTCCAGAGCAAGCCAAAAAGCTAGGATGCCTTCCTGCGTTTCTTTTTTCTGACGCTTTAAGTTCGTTAAATCACTGATTAATGTGCGATAAGTTCCTACATGCTCTAAACTAATTTGTTCGTTATCTAATATTGTCAGTGCATTTTTCAATTGCATTTGTACGCCTAAATCTTTTTGAATATTCGTTAAGTATGCCGAGACTTTAACGTCTTTAGCAGTATCTTTTACACTTGGGTAAGAAAAATACAACCGATCTGTTGCGGAAGAAAACATGATATAAGCCTTAAATGGCTCTTTAGCAATGCTTTTTCTAGTATCATTTAGTAAAAATTGCCCTTCCTCTAGATAGCCATTCACATATTGCCGCTCTTCATCAGAAAGTAATGTCTTATTATCAAATTTTTGTGGTAAAACTTGATCCGTTAAACCAATCGTAAAAACGATTTTGGCTTGTCCAGGTCGTGCCAGATCAAGTGAACGAATTTGAACTTGATCGATCGCTGTGGGAACTTTATTATAGCGTAACCCTTCCAAACCACTAGAAAAAATTTCTTCAAATACTGAGAGATCAAAAGATTCATTCCCATAAATCGTGACATATTCATCCAGTAACGTCATTAAAGCTTCCCAAGTCTGCTCATGGTTGCGAGCCGCTTCTAATTGACCGCTCTCAATGGCTTGGTTCCGCCACATCATCAACTGCTTTTCGATACCGTTGTTGACTAAGAAACGATAGAAATAATCTGCCGCTTCGATCCCTTTATGCGCTTTTTGCATTTGTTTGAAAAAAGCTGGCAGTGTTTGTTGGACCCTATTTCGCACAGCATTAGCATCTTTTTCAATCAATTCTGTATCGTCTTGTTGTTCGGCTTCAAAATCGTAGCGGATAAAATGCCAGTCCTTTTCTTTTTCCCAGTGATAGCCCTCATAGCCATAAGCCAAGACAACATTTTCAGCTAAATCGATTTTCCGACGCCATTCATTACGCTGTATTTTCCATTCTTCCATAGTCATTTGATCTTCTATCGGAAAAAATAGTTCTGTTCTTAAAAAGCGTAAAACATCTCGATAACGATAATGGTAACTATTGATTGCAAACAATGATTGAATAAATTCCACTAGCGGATGCTGCTCCATCGCCATATCTCGATCCAAGTAAACAGGAATTTCATGCATGGAAAATAACGGTTCGATCATGGTTTCATAGCTATCTAATTCACGTGTTAGCACTTGAATGTCTTTATAGCGATAATTTTCTTCAACAACTAATCTTCTGATTTCCTTTGCAATATGATTGATTTCTTCTTTAGGATTTTCTGCACACCAAAATTGAAGATGATCATCGTTGATCTGTTCTTTTACTTTTTTCGTATGGCTTTCTTGGGCATTGACCCAATATTTTTCTAGTGTTTGAAGGCTGTCATTTTTAATCAGCTTTTTCTTTTGTTCAACGTAGTCGGGTAATATCGCTACATTAGAATTTCTAGCTAATTGATAGAGTTTATAATAAGTCGTACCTGTTTCGTAAAATAAATTCATCAATGGCGGCACGTCATTTGGGTATTTTTTATCTAAAACCAAAGATATTTTCACTTGACCACCACGACGCATCAATGTATCGAGCAATTTTAGCTCTCTAGCAGAAAAATTATGGTATCCATTTACTACAAATAATACATGACTTAGGTCTTTTGTTTCTAAATAGTCCGTCAAATAATTGATGATTTCTGCCGATTTTATGCCGTACTGACTCATAGTTTCTTCAAATTTTGAAAAAACTAATTTAATATCTTGGATTTTTAATTGTAGGTCTTGCTCTTTACTATCTGAATTTGCTCCTGATAAGTGAGCAAATAAATCATCTAAATCAACATTGCCTTCTTTTATTTCCTGATACAGATCAAATAATTGCTGAATAAACCCTGATTTATTGACTTCTCCACGAAAAACCTTTAACGCTTCCTCGTTTTCTGATAAGATTTTTCTAAAAACCATTGCAGCTCCAGCTTCGGTAAGCACTTCTGAACTGTAAAATTGAGTATGCTGTAAATAATACCAAGCCAATCGATAAAAACTAAATACTTGAAAACGCATTGTTGCGATAGAATCACTTTGATTATTTTGGATGGTTTTAATGCGTTTAAGGGCATTGATTTCTTGTTCAAACTTCATATGGTTGGGCACTAAATAAAACACTTCATGTGCATCATCTTCAGCTAACCACTGAACAGATGCTTGCAAAAGCGCCTCTTCCAAGTCCATCTCAGCTGTTCCTCGAATAAATTGCAAACTCATTTCATCACATCCTTTATTTCAGTCTTACCTTCTTAGTTTATCATAAAATCACCTTGAACACGCCTTTCATTGTCCAACAAAAAAAGCCTCTTAATTAAAAGAGAACTCTTTTTTATTATCTAACCGATACTTAGATAGTACCGAAACGATTTAATGGCCATAAGACGAATTTAACATCACCTGATATATCTTTTTTGTTGATAAATCCGATCATTCGTCCATCTTTTGAATTTCTGCGATTGTCTCCCATCACAAAATATTCCCCTTCAGGGACTTTTTTCTCACCTGTGACTTCACTTAAGGTAAAATCAAGCGTCAAGGGTGAGCCATCTGTTACTGCGCTTTTAAACTCATCTAAATAGGGTTCTTTTACTTCTTTGTCATTAATATACAGAACATCAGCCTTGTATTCCACGGTATCTCCTGGTAAGCCGATCACGCGTTTAATGTAACTTTTTTTCGGTTCATCTGGTGCTGGAAACGTCACAATATCAAAGCGTTTGATTTCGGTATTTTTTAATGCGATTACGCGTTCACCATCTGCTAATGTTGGATCCATCGAATGGCCTTTGACCACGACTGGGGTAAAAACAAACTGCCTTAATAAAAATAGCAGCGCTGCTAGACCAACAAAAAATAATATAGTATTTAATAACTCTTTAGATTTCAAATTCATTCCTCCAAAAACTTGCTTTCTATAGTTTACCACAGACCAAGAAATTTCAACAGATTTGTTTCTTTTTTGGGTGAATTTTTCGTTTTTCCCTTAAGATTTTATTTAGTCGACTACTTTGGAATGAAGTAAGGTAAAGAGTTAAGATAATGGTGTTACATATCTTTTACAACAATATAGCAAACAGCTAAAGGTCCATGTAACCCAACAACTAGCTGCATTTCTATATCACCAGAATTGGAAGGTCCTGAAATAAAATGAATCGCTGACCCGATTTTTTCACCATTCTTCTGTTTCTCTGCATAATATGCAGCCGCTTGGGTAGAACGTGGGACGATCTTGCTCATCGGAATAATTGAAATATAGTGTTGAGGCAAAAAGTGTAACGAACGACCTTGACCTGCATTTGTTTCAACTACAATTGAGCCTGATTCAGCTAATAGAAATTCAGCAAAAACTATCGCTATATTTGCATTCTCTGCGTTAGCTATATTTGTCTCTCTATGAGTTGATCCAGGTTTCCAAAATAGCAGCTCTTCCTGCGCTGCTTCTAATTCTTGATCTGGATTTGGTGTAAACTGTTGTAAGCCAAATTCGGCAAATCGTTTATCAATCGGTAGCAGTATCTTCCCGCCTCCAAATGATTTGACCATTTGATTAATCGTTGCTTTTAAGTTGGCTTTCGTGGTTTCGACAAGGGTGGTATTGATTTTCGCTACTCGTGCTTTAGCAATTTCTAACAATTCATCTTGAGATTTATCTGCAAGCGTTGTTTCGGGCAAATCATTAATTGGCTTGAATGGATGCTCTAAAGTATTTTGACGTTTTGTACCAAGTTTTTCCGTCAGCTTATTTAAGAAAGACTCTCTATTTTGTATATTGGTATTAGTCATTTTTTTCACCTGCTTTGTGCTTTTTATACCAGCTTCTAAAGTTTTCTGAACTTTTTGGTGGACGTGGTAAATCACGAACATCAGTCCAGCCTTTCACAAGACCTGGCCCTTTTGCAACATAGCCACCGTACTGGAACATATTATCTACCGTAATGTCTTTTTTCTTACTTAATGGTGCTAATCCCATATGATCGACTTTCATGGCTGTTTTAAATAAGCTTGGTGTTGCTGTTGCTTTTCCTACAACGCGCATTTGAAAATCATCAAAGCCATGTTGCATCTTTAATTCATCGGTCATTACACGTCGATGCTCGATCAATAATTCATGTAATGGAATCTTCACTGGACAAGTATCCGTACACGCACCACAAAGACTAGAGGCATAAGGCAACTCTCCAAATTGTTTGTAGCCGCCTAACACTGGGGATAACACCGCGCCAATCGGGCCAGGATATATCGATCCATAACCATGACCACCAATATGGCGATATACTGGACAAACGTTTAAACAAGAACCGCAACGAATACACTGTAAAACAGGTTCAAAAGCTGTACCTAACGCATTAGAACGACCATTATCTAAAATCACAACATGAAACTCTTCAGGACCATCTGATTCATCTTCATTTTTGATACCCGCAAAAGTGACATAAGTTGTTAAACTTTGTCCAACAGCACTTCTAGCTAAGAGGTTATCTAGCACCTCAGCCTCCCTCATGCTGGGTACGATTCGCTCCATCCCCATCAAGACGATTTGTGTTTTAGGGATACTTATTGTTAAATCAGCATTCCCCTCATTCGTATTCAGATTGATTAAGCCACTGTCAGCAATCGCAAAGTTACACCCTGTTATTCCTACTTCCGCTTCCAAGAAGAACTTACGCATAACCTCTCTAGCACATCGAGCTAAGTTAACTGGATCGTTATCCCCTTTATAACCTAATTTTTCTGCAAAAACTTGCCGAATTTGCTCGCGATTTTTATGAATACTAGGGAAAACAATATGAGACGGCTCATCCCAATCATCCATTTGCAAGATAAATTCTGCTAAATCGGTCTCCATCACACTGACACCATTTAGCTCTAACAACATAGGATCGATATCGACTTCTGTGGTTACCATTGATTTTGATTTCACTACTTTTTTTGCATTTTTTTCTAAAACCACTTGTTTTACATAGTCCGTTGCTTCTTCCGCCGTCTGAGCAAAAAAGACTTTTCCACCTTGTTCAGCAACTTTATCGCTAAACTGCTCTAGATAATCTGGTAAATACGAAATCGTATGCTGCCTGATTTGTTCGCCAAGTTCTCGCCATTGCTCCCAATGACCAAGCTCTGCTCTAGCTCCTTCTCGTTTGATTCACTGATCATCTTGCGCTTTTGCTACAGCTTTTTGCATAAAAACATCGTTTTTACTCTCTTCTAATCGTTGTTTGAAAGGCTTCGTACTAGTCGTTAATCCCACACTATTTCCTCCTAAATGACTGTCATTATTTTTGGTTGATCCATTCGCTTCTTATCCACTTGTTGATTTAAAACCTCTGCAATATGCATGATTTTGATCTGTTTACCATCTCGGTTGAATTTCCCACCAATATTCATTAAGCAGCCCATATCTGCACTAATTAAGATTTCAGCACCAGTGTCGATCACATCATTCATTTTTTCCGTAACCATTTGTTCAGATATTTCCGGCATTTTTACTGAAAAAGTACCACCGAATCCGCAACAATTTTCAATATGGTTTAATGGAAGCATCTCTAAACCTGCTACATGGTCCAACAAGATAAATGGCGCTTCACGTTCCTTCAAAATTCTGGTCATATGACATGAACGGTGATAAGTCGCTTTGGCATTTAATGTTGCACCAACATCAGTGACGCCTAACACTCGGTATAGAAATTGACTGAATTCAAATGATTTCGCTGCTAGAGCTTCCGCTTTGGGTCCATAGATAGGATCATCTTTTAAAAAGTGCCGATACTCTCTTAGCATTCCCACACATGATCCAGCAGGTCCCACCACATACTCTGCATCCTCAAAACAATCGATTTGATTTTTCAGCGTGGCATAGCTTTCTTCAGCATAGCCACTATTGTAGGTTGGCTGTCCACAACAAGTTTGCTTATCTGGGAACGTTGTTTCGCAACCTAATCGCTCCAAAACTTCTACCATCGCCTGTCCCACATTTGGAAATAGTAAATCAACAACACAAGTAGAAAAAATGCTTACTTTCAAAAAAAGCCCTCCTCGTAAGTTGTACGAGCAGGACAAAGCAGTCATCTATATAGTCAAAAATAACGTTGGCATATACATTCGTTTTTACCTAGGTAAAAGCCGATCACTAGTCCAGTCATCATACAACTTATAATCAAAATCATTTTGTAATAATTATTATACAATAATAATTTTATCAAGAATATGGCTATTTAGCAATCGATTTCAGTATGCTTTTTCGCATACTAACATTTCATTTAATCCGGTAATAGTGCAATTGAACGTACAGGGAAACCTGGAGCATTTAGTAGATTAGGAAAACTAGTTACAATCACACTCCCAACAGCAGGCACTTGATTCAGATTCCGCATCACTTCGACTTGATACTTATTTTGCTTCAACCAATAATATTCACCTAGTAATCCCTGATTTTTTCTGAAATCAGCAGCACTATCCGTATCCAAAGTCTCATGCCCAATCGCCGTAACATTTCTTATCTCACTTAAATATTTCAACGCTGCTAGACTCCATCCTGGTGTATGAGCTGCCCCTTCTTTATCACAATTATAATAGGCTTCTGTAGATTTCCAGCGACTTGACCAACCACTTGCAAACGCAACAAAAGAGCCTTCTGGAATCGGACCAAATTCTGCTTCGAAATCAAGTATATCCTGAACCGTCAAACAATAATCATGGTTATGTTGAACAACGTCTTCTTTGTGAATCACATACAATGGTAAAACTAATTCTTTTAATTTTATTTCATGTAAGTAACGTTTTCCTTCAGCAAAATGTATAGGCGCATCGATGTGTGTGCTATATTGTGTTGGCAAGGTATATTCTTTAGCAAAAAAGCCATCTTTTTTAATTGTAAATAATGTTTTTTCTTGAGATCCGTTAAAAGCACCGAACCTAGGTATTGACTCATGTATCTCATGACTTAAATCAATCCACTTTTTCTTCTTTAAATAATTCATTGCGTCCAATGTATTCATCTCTATTCCTCCATTAATTCCCTATTTTTTTATAATAATCAAACTTAATTACTAATATACAAGAAAAATAGATGACTGTATACGGATCTTTTGATAAACTGATGGAGTATAGGTTGAACAAAGGAGGGATAGCATTATGTTTATTTCATTCGGCATGTTTATTGGTTTAATTATAGTAACAATTATTATGATTGCATTAATTATTTATTTAACGTTTACAGGAGGTAATAAGCAACCACGTCATAACAAGATACATCAAGCTGAAGAAGCTGCTAGAGAGCGATTAGCTCAAAACACCCCTACACCTCCATCAGAGCGGCAATTTAGGCAAAATAATTCAGATTATCATAATGAATTCAGAACAGAGTCGGAAACAAAAAATCATTATGAGCAGAATTCACATTCTCAAGATATTATTGAAGAGGAAGATCCATTACAGATTCTTCCTTATCCGAAAGATGATGATTTCAAATAAAAAAAGCGCAAAACTACAATTTAGTTTTGTGCTTTTTTTATTTTACAACTTTCATTGTCCTCTAAACTCAATAAAAAATACCGCTGGCAGGATTCTAGGTTCCTGCTAACGGTACATAATTTATCATATTGATTACAGACGTGCATTCAATTCTTTCGCTAAGTCTTCAAAGCCCGGTTTCCCAAGTAGAGCAAACATATTTTTCTTGTATGCTTCAACGCCCTCTTGGTCAAATGGATTCACACCATTCAAGTAACCAGAAATACCGACCGCAATCTCAAAGAAATACATAACATAACCTAATGAGTAAGCATCCATTGCTGGAATCTTAACGATCATATTTGGCACACCGCCATCAGTATGGGCAAGTAAGGTTCCTTGGAAGGCTTTTGTATTGACGAAGTCGATTTCTTTGCCTTGTAGGTAGCCTAATCCGTCTAAGTCTTCAGCCAATTCAGGGATTGATACAGCATGACGTGGTGTTTCCACTTTTACAACTGTTTCAAATAAGTTGCGCATGCCATCCTGCACGTATTGTCCCATTGAGTGTAAGTCAGTTGAAAAATCAGCAGCAGCTGGGAAAATACCTTTTTGATCTTTTCCTTCTGATTCACCGAAAAGTTGTTTCCACCATTCAGAAAAATAATGCATCCCAGGTTCATAGTTGATCAACATTTCAGTTGTTTTACCTTTACGATATAAAATATTTCTTAACGCTGCATATTGGTAAGCTTGATTTTTGCTTAAATCAGTTGTAGAAGCATATTCCTTACGGGCGTCATTAGCACCTGTCATTAGGCCATCGATATCAGCACCACTAACGGCAATTGGTAATAAACCTACTGGTGTCAACACAGTGAAACGACCACCAACATCGTCAGGAATCACAAATGTTTCCCAACCTTGCGCATCAGCCTCAACTTTAACAGCACCTTTGGCACGATCCGTTGTAGCATAAATCCGTTTGTTTGCTTCTTCTTTACCATATTTTTTCACTAATAATTCTTTAAATACTCTAAAAGCGATTGCTGGCTCTGTTGTTGTTCCAGATTTAGAAATCACATTAACAGAGAAATCACGGTCACCGATCACATTGATCAAATCAGCTAGATAAGTTGAGCTGATGCTATTTCCAGCAAAGAAAATTTGTGGCGTTTTTCTTTCATCTGCGGGTAGTAAATTATTAAATGAATGATGTAAAAATTCGATAGCTGCTCTTGCACCTAAGTAAGAACCACCAATACCGATCACAACTAAAACTTCTGAGTCAGATTGGATTTTTTCAGCCGCTTTTTTAATACGGGCAAATTCGTCTTTATCATAATTTTCTGGTAGGTCAATCCAGCCAGTAAAATCACTGCCAGCTCCAGTTCCTTCTCTTAATGCTTTGTCCACTGCAGTCACTTGTGTCTGCATGTATTCCAATTCATGATCAGCAACAAATGGTGTCAAATTGGAATAATCGAATTGAATGTGTGACATTCCTTCTCCTCCTTGAAATTAAACTTAATACAGTATCTACTTTACGTTCTTTTCACCCTTTTTTCAAGCAATTTATGAACGTATGTACCAATTTTATTTTAAAACACTTAAAAAGCTAATTTTCTAATGGAAATTTTGAGTGGTTCTTCCAAAATGAAAGAATGACCGTGAGAAAAAATCACGGTCATTCTTTTTTAACCATCCTCTCTTAAACTAAACCTTGACTAAGCATCGCTGTTGCAACTTTTTCAAATCCAGCAATATTCGCTCCCAGCACAAAATTATTAGCGGCATCATATTTATTGGCAGTATCACGACAAGTTTCATAAATATTTTTCATAATGTCGTCTAACATACCATCAACTTTTTCAAAAGACCAAGATAGACGTTCTGAATTTTGACTCATTTCTAATGCAGAAACGGCTACTCCACCAGCATTAGCAGCTTTACCTGGGCAATATAGAACACCAGCGTTATCAAATACTTCAACAGCAGCTAGTGTACAAGGCATATTTGCTCCTTCTGCCACAACTTTGGCGCCGTTTTTCACTAAGAGTTCAGCTTGTTGATCATTGATTTCATTTTGAGTCGCACAAGGTAAAGCAATATCATAAGCGACTTCGAAATCCCAAACAGACTGACCATCATAGTAAGTAGCATCGCTGTGTGTCTCAACATATTTTGAAATTCGTTCACGATTTTTTTCTTTTAATTCTTTAACTAATTCAACATCAATACCAGCTGGATCATAGATAAAACCATTTGAATCAGAACACGTTAACACTGTTGCGCCTAATTCCTTCGCTTTTTCCATAGCATAGATTGATACATTACCACTTCCTGAAACGACGACTTTTTTACCTGCAAATGAATCATTTGCATCAGCTAACAGATGTTTTACGAAATAAACACAACCATAACCTGTTGCTTCCGTTCTAGCCTGGCTTCCCCAGTACCCTAACGGTTTACCTGTTAAAACGCCTGCATCGTAATTTCTCAAACGCTTGTACGTCCCAAATAAGTAACCGATCTCCCGTGCACCTACACCGATATCACCTGCTGGCACATCAGTGCTTGGTCCAATATGTTTTTGCAACTCTGTCATGAAGCTTTGGCAAAAACGCATGACCTCAGCATCTGATTTCCCTTTAGGATCAAAATCGCTACCGCCTTTGCCGCCACCGATCGGTAATCCAGTTAGGCTATTCTTGAAAATTTGTTCAAATGCTAAAAACTTCATCACACTTAAATTCACGCTAGGGTGAAAACGTAAGCCACCTTTATAAGGACCAATCGCTGAATTGTACTGTACTCGGTAACCACGGTTTACACGCCAATTGCCTTGATCATCCTGCCACGGTACTCTGAATTGTAACATTCGTTCAGGCTCAATTAAAACCCCTAAAATGTTGGCTTCAATGAATGCTGGATTCTCTTTTAAGAATACCTCAACCGTTGGTAAAAATTCGTCTACTGCTTGCAAGTATTCAACTTGCCCTCGATCGTTTTCATGAATCTTCTTTTGAATCTCTTCCACGTACTGTTTTGCTTCCATTTAATCACCCTCTCATTGTTATAATCCTATTTTAACCTAAATTCTGAAAATTTCCACAATTTTTTACTATGAATTGCAAAAAAAGTAGAAAAAGTTTTGAAAATTGTGTTAAACTACCATTGAATCGGAGGAGAATGTATGAAATTATATGACGTTATTGTCGTTGGCGCTGGAACTAGTGGAATGATGGCCGCTATCGCAGCAGCAACAGCTGGCAGCAAAACTTTACTAATAGAAAAAAACAAACGTGTCGGAAAAAAACTATTATTGACTGGTGGTGGGCGATGTAATGTCACTAATAACCGACCCGCTGATGAGATCATTGCCCACATACCAGGAAATGGTAAATTTTTATATAGTGCTTTTTCACAATTCAATAATTATGATATTATGGAATTTTTTGAGTCAAATGGCACCCACTTAAAAGAAGAGGATCATGGACGGATGTTTCCTGTTACTGATCGTTCTAAAACAATTGTAGAAACACTCTTCAACCAATTAGAACAACTTGGTGTGACAATTTATACGGAAGCAAAAGTGGAGAAAGTATTACACAAAGACGGACAAACGATTGGAATCGCATTGGAACATGAAAAAATTTATGCACCATGTGTCATTTTAACAACAGGTGGACGCACCTATCCTTCTACCGGTTCCACAGGTGATGGATATAAGTTAGCAAAAAGACTTGGACATACCATCAGTCCTTTATATGCCACAGAATCACCTATTATCTCAAATGATCACTTTATTCAAGATAAAACATTACAAGGACTTTCATTACAAAATATTGCTCTTTCTGTTTTAAATGAGAAAGGCAAAGTAGTTGTTACACATCAGATGGATTTGCTCTTCACTCATTTTGGTCTTTCAGGTCCTGCTGCTTTAAGATGTTCAAGCTTTGTGAATCAAGAACTGACTAAAAACGAACAGCATCCCGTTACTTTACAATTAGATCTGTTCCCCGAAGTAGAAAGGCAAAATCTGAAAAAAGAAGTTAATACAAAGTTTTTCGACCAACCTGAAAAATCAGTCAAAAATGCTTTGAAAAATTTTATTCCAGAACGTCTAATGGATTTTATTTTAAGCCAACTTATCATGTCTGATCTTTCATCTAAACAAGTCTCTGATCAACAACTAGATCAATTTATCCAGCAATTAAAGTCTTTTAAGATAACTGCTGAAAAAACTTTGCCAATTGAAAAGTCTTTTGTAACTGGAGGAGGTATTTCGCTAAAAGAGATTCAACCTAAAACAATGGAAAGTAAATTAGTTAATGGTTTATTCTTTGCTGGCGAACTACTGGATATTAATGGCTATACAGGCGGTTATAATGTTACAGCAGCTTTTGTGACAGGTCATGTTGCAGGAACCCATGCTGCCGCTATTGCTGAATATACTTATTTACCTGATCTAGAATCTGATTAAGCTTTTTAATTCGTACTAAGACTTTAGCATGAGAAAAAATGTGAAATAAATCAGTCTTTTGCTTGATTCTCATGAGCAACTTTCATGAGAAAATAATCTCAAGAGGTGATTAGGATGAAAATTAACTTAAAAAGACAAACTACTTGGGGTTGTGTCCGCTACTTTACAGTCTATAAAAATGGCATTCGCCAAGGAAATTTATTTAACAATATTCCAACAGAAATGGATGTTGAATTAGGTGATACACTTGAGTTCAGAGAAGGCCTTTTCCGTTTTTCTCAAAAAGTCGTCGTTACAACTGATACCAAAGAAATTTCAATTACAAACAGTTATCGTCTTCAGCAATTATTTTCTTTATTCATTATCTTATTTTTAGCAATTTCTCTGCTTTGTCTGTCTATCAATTCCATTCAAGTTTTTTTGGCAGTTGAAATAACTTCTTTTGTCATTTTAAACTATTTGTTTCGTTACCGTTCTTATCAATTCAATGTTGAAACAAACCGACCAATAAAGTCATTGTTGAAGTCTATCAGTGGTATTAAACCCGCTTGATTCTTGCTGCTTGATCTTTTTCGATAGATAACTAAAAATGTGAATCGTTCCTCTGAAAAAACTTTTTCAGGAAACGGTTCACATTTTTATAGTTAAGTGTCAATTTTATTAATTAATTACTCTTCATCAATTCTGTCACGTAAGCAACTTTCTCTGGTTGTTCACTTTCAATTGTAGCAATTGCTTCAGCAAAGTTTGGTAGATGCTCTTTATGGGCAATCAATAACTCATCTAATAATGTTTTAGCCATTGAACCACCAGGCACCAACGGATTGATCGTAAATGCGTGTAATGCTGCGCCATAATTCCCTTCAATCGCTGCACGAATCACTGTTTCTTCCATCCCTTTCATTACTTGGATGATCCCACGTGCTGCCGGTGGAAAAGCACCCCAGTTATAAGGTTCATGGCCGTGTGCTGTTACTGGTCCTGAAACTTCAACAACACAGTCATATGGTAAATCAGTGATCGTTCCATTATTTTCAGTTGAAACAACCATATCCGTGCGTTTATCATTATGAATCGACGCAATCAACTCACAAGCTGCATCACTGTAGTGTGTGCCTCCACGTTGTTCTAATTCTTTTGGTTTGTAATCCAAATTAGGATCTTTATACAATTCGAACAAACGAGCTTCTGTTTCTTTTACAACTTGAGCTCTTGTTTCCCCTTTTTCAAATTCTTCGATCGAATGTTTCAACATTTCATCTTCGATGTAGTAATAACGATGATAGCCACAAGGTAGCATGCCTAAATCTTTGATTTGTTCGTAGTGGAATGGTGCATTATGAATATTTTTTAAGTGACTTTCAGAATCTTCTTGTGGCCCATAAATCAAATCAATCAATTCTTGTGTGCGTTCATTGCCTTGTTTATCCCATACACGGTGCCAATGGAAGTGGTTGATCCCAGCAAATTTGAAGAATAAATCATCTTCTGGAATGCCTAGCTTTTCAGCTGCTTGTTTTCTATGACCGATCGGTACATTACAAAGACCTGCTGTTTTTTTCCAGCCACCATGTTTGATTGCGGCTTCTGTTACCATTCCAGCTG
Organism: Enterococcus rotai; assembly: GCF_001465345.1. Taxonomy (NCBI): domain Bacteria; kingdom Bacillati; phylum Bacillota; class Bacilli; order Lactobacillales; family Enterococcaceae; genus Enterococcus; species Enterococcus rotai. The sequence continues at coordinate 3,121,504 of NZ_CP013655.1, forward strand.
GATTAGTAAAATTGACTAACCATGCGTCTGGGCATAATTCTTTCATGTCTTCAATAATACCAAGAATAACAGGGATTGTACGGAACGCTTTAAACATACCTCCTGCTCCGTTTGTTTCTTGTCCTAAAACGCCATGCGATAAAGGAATACGCTCATCTTTGATACGTGCGTCAAGTAATCCTACACGGAATTGTGTGGAAACGAAGTCAGCATCTTTCAAAGCCGCACGACGATCTAATGTTAAATGGACTTCCCAATCTAATCCAGCTGCTTTGACCATACGCTTAGCCATGGCACCAACTGTTTCTAATTTTTCTTTTCCTGCTTCAATATCAACTAACCAAATTTCTTTGATTGGTAGTTCATCTTTTCTTTTAATATATCCTTCGATTAATTCTGGTGTATAACTTGATCCGCCGCCAATTGTTGCGATTTTCAATGCATTTCTTGTCATGTGTTTCCCTCCTGATTTCTTGTTCAGAATATGTTCTGACATCGTTTACATTCTTATCATAATATGTGGGAATGTTCCCATGTCAAGCTCTTTTTTTAATTTTTTTATGTTATACTGATAAAGTATAAAGAGCCTCAACTCTGTATCGATAGCAAGTTTCAGCTAAATGAAATAAACTCGTTAGTGAGGAGTATTTATGACAACTATTATTGATGTAGCAAAACAAGCGAACGTATCAAAATCAACTGTCTCTAGAGTTATTTCTGGAAATGGTTATGTTAGTCAAGAAAGTCGAAAAAAAGTGTTGGAAGCAATGGAAGCGTTATCGTATTCTCCTAATCTGATTGCACGAAACCTTCAAAGCGGCGAGACCAAGACGATTGGTTTTCTCGCTCAAGGCTTTTTCGATCCTTTAGGTATTTTTCTTCAAAGTTTTATTTCGATTGCTAAAAAATACAACTATTATGTGACATTATACTTTACTGACGGAGATAAAAAGAAGGAAATCGATGCCTTGAACCAAATGAAATACAAACAAATCGATGGTGTTTTTATTTTAACTAGAGCCAATAAATGGGACCTAATCGAGCCATATAGCATCTATGGTCCAATTTCTACTTGGCATCGTATAGACTCTGAGCGCATCTATTCTTCTTACATTGATCACTATTCTGGTTATTATCGCTCATTGGATTACCTTTATCAACGTGGATACCGTTCGATTGGTCATGTTTTAGGGAATTTTGAAAATTTGAATACTAAGGCCCGTTTAAAAGCTATTGATGATTTTCATCGAGCTAAACAGATTCCAATCAACGATGAGTGGATTTTCCAAGATAAATCCAGAATAAACAATGGACGGACGATTGCACAACTTTGGCATAAAATGACCAGTAAAACTGATGCAATGGCTTTTTATACAGATTCAGTTGCCGCAGAATTCATATCTGAACTTCAATTATTAGGCTATTCTGTTCCAGAAGATGTTGCTGTAATCGGATTCGATAACAGTGAAATTAGTCGTTTAATGCATATAACAACTGTGGATTATTCAATCAAGCGTCAAGCGGAAAATTCGTTTATCTATCTTCATAATCAACTCAATAAAGAGACGATCCCGGAGCAAGAAATCAGTGTCCAGCTTATTGAAAGACAAACTGTTCCTTTGCGAAAACCAGAAAAAGAGCACTGAGATTTTTCCTCAGTACTCTTTTTTGGCTATTTCGCTACTTTTTTACGTTCATTTCTTAAGATCGAAATCGATTGTTTCAATGATTTCAAAACGCCACCTTCACTATAAACCAAGACATTTGATTTATACAATTTCGCTGAAAACATCGTTAACAGTACTCCGAAAACAACTAGAATCAAAACAGAAATCATCGCCCCTGTATTCGTTACTGTTTCGCTGGCTAAACGAATCGGCATAATAAATGATGAAATCAATGGGATATAAGAAGAGACTTTAATGACAATATTTTGTGGATCCGTTGTCCCTAACGAAATCCCAATAAAATAACCAATCATTGCAATGTAAATAATAGGTTGAACCGCTTTGGCGGTATCTTCTGGTTTTGACACTAAAGAACCACAAAGTGCTGCTAAAACAGAATAAACTAAGACACCTAAAACAAAGAATGCTAATGTGAAGTATAAGAAGCTGCCCAAAATATTGGTGGTTGAAAGTCCTTCCAATAAGCTCTTCACCATATCTAAGTTTTTCAACTGTGAATAACCAATACCAATTGCTGCAGCATAAATCACGATTTGAGTCAGCGCAACCAAAATGACACCTGTTAACTTCCCATAGAAATGTGTTTGAGCTTTTGTACTTGATAAAATAACTTCCATGATCCGAGTGCCTTTTTCAGAGGCGATCTCTTGTGCAATAATGGATGCATATGTGATGATAATCACCCAAAGAATGATTGTGATGACAAATGACATCGCTGACTGAATCCCAGTATTATCTTGCCCTGTCGTCATTTTTCCATTATCATCAAAACTGACTTTTGTTTTTTCAAAATTAGCTGGTTGACTCAAACTTGCTAACTGGTCAGCTGTTAAATTTAATTTACTTGCTTTTAGTGAAGATTGCAGTCCGTTGAGCATTTGGCTCATCATTAGTTCGGTCGTTGTGCCTAAAGAAGATTCAGCATACAATTTTCCTTGAACTTGATCATTCTTCGTATCTAAAACTAGAAATGCTTCAAGATCTTTATCCTTTAACTGTTTTTCTGCCTCATCTTGTGAGGAAACCACTTTAAACGTATAATCATCTGTTTTCGATTTAGCTAATTGGGTTGCTAACTCTTGATTATCGGACACAAGCCCAACTTTCGTCTCTTCTGAAAAACCGCCTGCTAGTGAACCCGCAGCATAAATGATCCCCATCACAATAAATGGTACCAATATCATAATAACAAAAGAAACAGATTTTACATTCTTTTTATAAACATCACTTGCTATGATCCAGAATTTACTCATTTGGTTCACCTGCTTTCATCTTAAAGATTTCTTCTAAGGTTGGTGGCTGCTGATTAAACATGGGAATATAACCGAATTGTGTGGCCCGCGCAAAAATTTCTTCCCCGGCTTTTGGATCTGCTAACGTTACTTCAACCACACCATCACCACGTTTGACTGCTGTTTTTACACCATCGATAGCTAATACGTCTTCTGGAGTCAAAGGCGATTCCAAGAACACTTTTGTACGACCAAAGCTTTCACGAATATCATGAACTTTGCCATTGAGTACCATCTCGCCACTACTTAGCATCACAAGATGATCACAGATTTTTTCAACATTATCCATATTATGGCTGGAGAAAATGACACAAGAGCCTTTTTCTTTTAATGCCAGAATTCCATCTTTTAAAAGCTCAGCATTAACTGGATCTAATCCGCTAAAAGGTTCATCCAAAATAACTAATTTAGGTTCATGGATCAACGTTGCGATCAGTTGAACTTTTTGTTGGTTCCCTTTAGAAAGTGATTTTACTTTATCTGTTTTTTTGCCTTTAACTTTGAATTTTTCCATCCATTCGTCGATTTTTGGTTCAATTTCTTTTTTCGATTTTCCTCTTAACTCTGCAAAATAAATCAGCTGTTCTTGAATGGAGACCTTAGGATACAAGCCACGTTCTTCTGGTAAATAGCCAATATCATTGTAATCTTTACCACTTAATTGATGGCCGTTCCAAAGTACAACCCCGCTGTCTTGGGTTAAAAAATCTAAAATCAAACGGAATGTTGTTGTTTTCCCTGCACCATTTTGACCGATCAGCCCAAGTATTTTTCCATCTGGGATTTCAAAAGACATATTGTCTACAGCTGTATAATCGCCAAATGTTTTAACCAAATTCTTTACTTCTAACATTTCCCATCCTCCTATATTCAGTTCTTATTTAAAAAGTATCTTACCCGATTTAATGGTCCTGTTTTTAGTTGATCCTGAACAGATTTTACCACGTATTTGCGGTTTTTAAAAAGAATTCCTTAGTAAGATACTGACTAACACACCTACAATAAAACCAATCATTGCCAGTATTATAGAATCCCTCAAAACTTTTTGCTTTCTAGCAAATCGTTCTGGCTGATTGTAGTATTTTGTCCGATCTCTATAAATAACCAATGAAAAAATAACGCTGATCGCAACACCTAGTGGTAATACGGTAAATAACATTCCAAAAAAAATCAGCATCGTTCGAATCCATAGATTAGCAAAAAAAATACTTTTAGATGTTTTAGTAAAAAATAGCATGATTAGCAAAACTATCCCAATAGGCAAGTATACCAACGAATGAATCAACAACCAGTTCCATTCTTTTTTCATGCGAATCCAATAGCTTTCAGCATCTGAATAAATAGTTGGCGTACCACAATCCGCTTTAAAATAGAAATATCTCTTTTTATAATTTGTTATGTTTCCCCAACCAGCTTGTTTGTAGATTACTAAATATTCAGATAATTCATCTGGTGAACCATCAAAAAAATCTACTGAATATTCCTTTTCTTCTGACTTTCCTTTTTCAAAAACCAATAACCCAACTTGATTCATTTTTCTAAAATGCCAACCCTTTTCTCCTTGTTTCTTTAGTAGCTGCATTTCCTTCTCAGGATAAAAGGCAATTCCTCTAGAAAAAATATATTTCTTCCCCTTAAATATCTCCATTCATATCTCCCTTTTTTCAGCTAACAGACGATTTCCAGCTTGATAAAGAAGTTTACGGCGCTCAATATCCTTCTGCAAGATATCGTATCCTTTCTCTGTAATCAAATACGTTTTTTTTCGTTCATTACTATCTTCCAGAGTAATAAACTCATTTTTTTGTAGCTTTTTTAATATGGTATACATACTTGCCGGACCAATATCTACCTGCCCATTTGTTAAAACATTCACTTCTTTCATGATAGCATAACCATGTTGCGGTTTTAGTAACGCTAACAGAATTAGATAAGTAGAGTCCGTCAGTGTATCTTCCATGATATCTTACTCCTTTATATCACCTAATGATATATCACATACTGATATAATACCGAAACTTGACCTTACTGTCAAACTTTGATTTAAAATCCGAGGCATATTACTTGACAATTTATTAAAGAATGAAGCAACTGAGGTTGGGACAGAAGTATTTAATCCCGAGAAATAAGAAGGAATTAGTCTTTTGTCACAACCTCAATCAGTTATTGATTATTTTCTTCTGAATTTATTTTTTCTTGATGCAAATGATCATACACATTTTTAGCGACATTTTTTGGTAAACCAGAAGCATTTAATTCCTCAACAGTAGCCGCTGTAATATTTTTTAATGACTTAAATTGTTTTAACAGTTCTTTTTTTCGCTTTGGCCCCAATCCTTCAATATTATCTAAACGAGAAGCAAAGCTGTTTTTACTACGTAATTGTCGGTGAAATGTAATCGCAAATCGATGAACTTCATCTTGAATACGCTGCAGCAAAAAGAATTCCTGAGAGTTTCTTTCTAAAGGAACGATCTCTAAATTTGGACCAAATAATAATTCACTTGTTTTGTGTTTATCATTTTTTGCCAACCCCGCTATCGGAATATCTAGGCCTAATTGATTATCCAATACTTCTTTTGCTGCATCTACTTGCCCTTTTCCACCATCGATCACAATCAAATCAGGGAACGGCAGATTCTCTTTTAAAACTCTTGCGTAACGGCGATAGATGACTTCACGCATCGATGCATAATCATCTGGTCCTTTGACTGTTTTGATTTTGTATTTACGATATTCTTTTTTATCAGGACGTCCATCAACAAACACAACCATTGCTGAAACTGGGTCAGTTCCCATGATATTCGAGTTATCAAACGCTTCGATTCTGATAGGTGCTGGAATGTTCATGGCATTTCCTAATTTTTCAACTGCTCCGATCGTACGTTCTTGTTTACGTACAATAAGATCAAATTTTTCTTGCAAAGCAACTGTCGCATTCTTTCCAGCTAATTTGACTAATTTCTTTTTCTCGCCTCTTTGTGGTTGGATGACCTTAGTCGATAACATAGCTTCAACACTAGCAATATCAATATTATCTGGAATCAAGACTTCTTTTGGAATAAAATGTTCATTTTCTTGATAGAATTGCCCGACGAATGTTAGAAAATCCTCTTCTTCTTCATTATAAAAAGGAAAAATAGAGACATCTCGCTCAATCAATTTTCCTTGGCGAATAAAGAATACTTGCACACACATCCAACCTTTATCAACAGCAAATCCAAAAACGTCTCGATCAACTAAATCAGCATTCGTCATTTTTTGGCGTGTCATTACCGTCTCAATCGCTTTGATTTGATCGCGATATTCCGCTGCTTTTTCAAACTCCATATTTTCTGCCGCTTCATTCATCTTTCTTTGAATTTCTTCTTGAATGACTGGGTGTCCGCCGTTTAAAAAACTTTTGATTTCCGCAACCATTTTTGTGTACGTTGTTTTAGGAATATCAAAGACACAAGGCGCTAAACATTGCCCCATGTGATAATACAAACAAACTTCCTTTGGTAAAACCCGGCATTTTCTTAAAGGGAAAAGTCGATCCAACAAACGTTTTGTTTCATTCGCTGCACCTACATCTGGATACGGACCAAAATATAATGCTTTATCTTTCGAAACTTTCCTAGTAATCAATAATCGTGGATAGTCTTCATTAGTAATTTTGATAAAAGGATAACTCTTATCATCTTTCAGCATTATGTTATATTTAGGATCATTTTTGTGAATCAAATTGATTTCCAGAAGCAGCGCTTCAATATTTGATTCTGTTACAATATATTCAAAATCTTCAATTTCACTAACGAGCCGTTCCGTCTTTGTATCATGGCTACCAGTAAAATAAGAGCGTACTCGATTTTTTAACACTTTGGCTTTCCCAACGTAAATGATCGTCCCGTTTTTATCTTTCATCAAGTAACAACCTGGTTGGTCAGGAAGTAAGGCTAATTTATTTTTGATTCTTTCGTTCATAGTACTTCCTTTCTAATCCATTGATAGACTATATTATACCATTTTCTCCATACTTAGGCATAAAAAATAGGATGAAGAAATACTCCATCCTAAGGTTTTCTTTACAGATGTTTGTCGATCAATGCACGTAACTGTTCTTTTGAATGAACACCTACTGCTTTTTCCACAACTTCTCCATCTTTTTTCAAAAGTAAAGTTGGAATACTCATGATTCCAAATGAAGCCGGCGTTTCTGGATTTTCATCTACATCCATTTTCGTAATTTTTACTTCACTTTCATCATATTCTTCACTTAATTGTTCTAAAATCGGTGATTGCATACGACATGGTCCACACCAAGTAGCCCAAAAATCGATCAAAACAAGACCGTTATCAGTTTCTGTTGAAAAATCTTTATCTGTAATTACTTGTGTCATCTTTTAGACCTCCTAATTTTTAAAGCGTAGCGGGTTCGTCCAGCGTTGACAGGAAAATAGTAAAAATTGATTGGGATGATTTTTGTCTCACTCCATTTTCATCTTTTTTCTGAAGGGTTAACCCGTGAAGCTCGGTAATCATTTCTAAATTGATTATATCACTCGCTCGTTGATTCGACTAATTTTCTGCTTACTAAAGGTAAGCATCTTATTTAAATTTTACGATCGTTGCACCATTACCGCCTTGATTTCCTGGAGCAAACTCAAAACTGCTAACACTGCGATGATTTTTTAAATAATCTGTAATCCCTGTTCTTAAAGCACCTGTTCCTTTGCCATGAACGATCGTGACTTGAGGGTAACCTGCTAAAATTGCTGCATCAAGATACTGATCAACTTCAGCCAGAGCCTCTTCATAGCGTTTTCCACGTAGATCCAATTGGTTCGCTACATGACTACTTTCACTTGAGCGAACAGCGGTTACTCTTTGTGTAGGTTCCTTTTCAGGTGCAACTGGGGTCATATCACTTTCTGCAACAGACATTTTTAAGATCCCTAATTGCACTTGCCATTCGTTATCGCTAGACTTACGAATTAATGTGCCTCGTTGCCCAAACGTATTAACGATAACTTCATCGCCTGATTTAAGTTTCTTTTGTTCTTTCGCTTTTTTCAGCACTTTATTTTTTTCTAAATGAGTTTCTTCCTGATGCAGTTGAGAGAGTTTTGACTTAGCATCAATCAATTGGTGTTCTTTCACACCACCGTGATTTCCGCTAGTCAACTGCATTTTACGGATATCTGAGATAATACCGCTCGCTTCTTCTTCCGCTTGTGAAACCAATTCATTGGCTTTTTGACGAGCTTTTGCCATTTCTTTTTCACGCTCATCGAAAAAGTACCCATAGGCTTCTTTCAATTCTTTATGCAAGCGTTCAGCCTCATCCACGTAATGACGAACTTCTAAATACTCAGTTTCAGCCATTTTACGCCGGTTTTCCAAATCTGCGATCATTTCATTTAAATCTTGGCTTTCACCATCCATGATATGTTTTGCTTCATCAATGATTGATGTATCTAATCCTAGTCGTTTTGAAATTTCAAATGCATTACTACGTCCTGGAACACCAATCAATAGGCGATAAGTCGGACTTAGTGTGTCTACGTCAAACTCCATACTAGCATTGATTGTGCCTGCTCGATTGTAGCCATAAACTTTTAACTCAGGGTAATGAGTTGTTGCCATCACATAAGCACTTTTGCTACCCAGTGCATCTAAAATGGAAATAGCTAGTGCTGCTCCTTCTTGAGGATCCGTTCCAGCGCCTAATTCGTCAAATAAGACTAAACTATGGTTATCAACTTTTTTCAACACCTCAACAATGTTTGTCATGTGCGAAGAAAAAGTACTCAAACTTTGCTCGATGGATTGTTCGTCACCGATATCTGCAAAAACTTCGTCAAAAATTCCCATCTGGCTTTCTTCGCCTGCTGGAATTGGCAAACCTGATTGCCCCATCAATTGAAGTAACCCGAGTGTTTTCAATGTAATCGTCTTACCACCCGTATTAGGTCCAGTGATCACAACAGCTTGATACTCTTTACCAATTGTTATGTCGTTTGGAACAGCCTTTTCTTGATTTAAAAGAGGATGTCTCGCTTGCTTAAAATAAATATGATTCTCTGCACTGATTTCAGGAACGACTGCCTTTAATTCCTTACCAAAACGAGCTTTTGCATTTATAAAATCTAATTTGCCGATAACATACGCATTGTGCATGATATCATTGCGATGAGGAACTAACTCTGCTGATAACTCAGCTAAAATCCGTTCAATTTCATTGCGCTCTGCAATTTGATGCTGACGCAAGCGATTATTCAGATCAACGATTTGTTTTGGTTCAACAAATAATGTTTGTCCTGAAGCACTTTGGTCATGGACTACACCGCCAAAAATACTTTTATATTCTTGTTTAACTGGAATTACATAGCGTTCATTTCGCATTGTCACAATTGCATCGCTTAAATATTTAGCATTTTTCCCTCTAACAATGCCATCTAATTGTTCACGAATTGTTTGTTCGCTTCGACGAATATTATTGCGAATTATTTTTAATTCAGGTGATGCTTCATCTGTCACTCGACCATCTTCATCGATTGACTCTTTTAATCTGCGACTTAATTCTGGTAAAACAATCAATTGATCGATCCAAGAATACAGTCGTAGTAATTCGATTTCGCTGTCCTCTAAATCGTTAAAAAAGCGAATCACTTCAGAGGTTGTTGAAAGTACTCTGCCTACATGAGCTAATTCAATACCATTCAAATCTGCACCTATTTCGATACGTTTCATATGGGGACGAATATTCTCTAACTTAGGAATTGGGATACCACCTCGTAAGCGTTGGATTTTTAGCCCATCTTCCGTTTCTTCCAACCACGCCTGAATCGTCATTGCATCATTTACAGGGACAAGCTGTTCAATCTCTTCTCCCCCTTGAGCTGTAACGACGTATTGGGAAATCAACTGTTTGACCTTGTCGAATCCTAGTGTTGTTAAAATTCGTGTATTCATTTTTTCACCTTCTGTTCTTGTAAGACTTGCCACAGGTACTACTTGAAACTATTTAATCATCTGTTCTACCCACAAATGATAGATTTGCTTTGAAAAGATTGGTGTATCTTTTACAATATAACTTGCTAAGCCACTATTTTTGAATTGGTTTTGGACGGCATCAACAGGTAACATCGATAACGTACTCAATACTAAAAATATTCCGATATAGATGACCACTAAACTGATTAATCCGCCTGCTAGCCAATTTGCTTGTTTTAATACAGGTATAAAAACTAAACCATGGGCAAAAATAGCCAAAAATCGGACCACTAACCAACCAGCTGCTAGAATGAGTAAAAATGCCACTGCTCCATAAAAAGCTTGATCTAAATCAAGTGTAAGCTCCTGATTGAAAAAGACCAATTTAGTATCAGCTGTCGGCGAAGGATACGGGATGAACAATTCCAGATGAGAGGCTAAACTCTTATAATACGTTTTAGCTATAAAATAAGTAATCAGATAACCAAATGTATATAAAACTTGTAGAATCAGTCCGCGTCTAGCGCCTGTATAAAAACCAATGGCTAATAGTAGTAAAATAAGTAATGTTAACATCCTGTCATCCTCTCAGATTATTAGTCTTGAGTACTTTTGCTTTGAATCTGTTGTTTACGATTTTCATTTAAGATTTGTTGTGCTTCCATATGATTATGGATCTCAACATCTTCTTGTCCATTCTTTTTCAAGACTCCTCTGGCTTCTTCTTCAATCGCTTCGATGCGTTTGATCCGATTTTCCAACTCAGCTAATCGAATGGTTCTTTTCTTTAATTCAGCAACTTCTTGCTCTAAATTAAGCACTTTTTCTTGTTTTTTCAATTGATCAGAAATCGCATTGATCGCAAGTAAAACAGATGCTTGTTCGTCATTTGTTTGTGGTGATATGTGTTTAATTTCAGCTAATTGTTCATTAACTAATTTAGTGACTAAATCCATATGTTGTTTGCTTTCTTGACCGATAATTGTGTACGTATGATCGGCAATCACAGCTTTATATCTTGTTTTTTCTTTAACCATGATAGTGTTCCCTCCTGTATAAATCCATTACATGCTATTGTACCATGAAAATCACCAATGTGTATGTTCAAATAACCCTTTACTATTATATGCTACTAAAACGGAAAATTAAAGGTTTAGTGTTATTATTATAACTTTTATTAGGTTTCTCTCTCCACCAAAAATACAAAACCACTACCTTAGTAAAATTCGAATAGCATAAATAAGAGAGCGAAACAAAACTGAAAATCAGTCTCGTTTCACTCTCTAAACCTGAATAAACTCTTTTATCTCGTTTATAACATATCAAACAGTGATAATTGATTTTCATCTGGTAAATCTTTTAAAACACCATTTTCAGTCATATACTCAATCAATGTTTTAGAAACTTTTCCGCGACTCGCAAGATCTTCCTTGGACAAGAAGGGCTCTTCTCTTGCTTCCACAATCGATTTAGCTACGTTAAGCCCTAAGCTTGGAACTGCTCTAAAAGGAGCAATCAACGTATCACCATCGATCACAAAATTTTCAGCATCCGATTTATACAAATCGATCATGCCAAACTTGAAACCACGCTCAATCATTTCATTGGCAAGCTCTAATACCGTTAATAGATTTTTTTCTTTTGTAGACGCTTCTAAGCCTTTATCTTGAATTTCTTTCATACGAGCTTTGACCGCTTCTTTTCCTTGTGACATTGCAACTAAATCAAAGTCATCCGCACGTACTGAAAAATAAGCACAGTAGTAAAGGATTGGGAAATAAACTTTAAAGTAAGCAACACGTAAGGCCATCAAAACGTAAGCTGCCGCATGGGCTTTCGGGAACATATATTTAATTTTAGAACAAGAATCAATGTACCAATCTGGCACGTTATTCTCTTTCATCGCCGTTAAATACTCTTCTCTTAATTCATCAGGAATTTTATTCCAAAGTCCCTTACGTACGGTTTCCATGATCTTAAATGCCATACCACTATCTAATCCAGCATGGATCAGGTATACCATGATATCATCCCGACAACCGATAACTTCGGCCAAGGTCGCTTCGCCTCGACGGATTAGTTCTTCAGCGTTACCTAACCAAACATCGGTACCATGAGATAGACCAGATATTTGCAGCAATTCCGCAAATGTTGATGGATGTGTTTCTTCTAACATGCCTCGAACAAAACGAGTACCAAACTCGGGAATGCCCAATGTACCTGTTTTAGAATAGATTTGTTCTGGTGTTACACCTAGAACTTCTGGTCCTGCAAAAATCCGCATCATTTCGGGGTCATCTGTCGGAATCGTTTTTGGATCGATTCCAGACAAGTCTTGCAGCATCCGAATCACAGTGGGATCATCATGTCCTAGTATATCAAGTTTCAAAATATTATCATGGATCGAATGGAAATCAAAGTGAGTCGTTTTCCATTCAGAATTTTGATCATCCGCAGGATATTGAATTGGCGTAAAATCATAAACGTCCATATAATCAGGAATAACGATGATCCCCCCTGGATGCTGTCCGGTCGTCCGTTTCACACCAGTTGAGCCTTTTGCTAAACGATCCACTTCGGCACCTCTAAAATGAAGATTATGATCACGTTCATAGCCTTTTACGAAACCATAGGCGGTTTTATCTGCAACCGTACCAATCGTTCCAGCTCGATAAACATATTCCTCACCAAACAAAACTTTTGTATAGTTGTGCGCTTCAGCTTGATAATCACCTGAAAAGTTCAAATCAATATCGGGTACTTTGTCCCCGTGGAACCCTAGGAAGGTCTCAAATGGAATATCATGACCGTCTTTAAATAGTCGTTGACCACAATTAGGACAGTTTTTCTCTGGCATATCAAAACCAGAACCATACGAACCATCTTCAAAAAACTCAGAATGCTTACAATTAACGCAATGATAATGCGGTGCTAAGGGATTGACCTCCGTAATACCCGTCATCGTTGCAACAAAACTCGAACCAACCGAGCCACGTGAACCAACTAAGTAACCATCTTCCATACTTTTATGCACTAATTTTTGTGAAATCAAATAGATAACTGAAAATCCGTTACCAATGATACTATCTAGTTCTTTTTTCAAACGTTTTTCAACAATATCAGGCAATGGATCCCCATAAAGCTCTTTTGCACGGGTGTAACTCAAATTTCGAATTTCATCTTCTGAACCAGGAATTTTTGGTGTATACAAATCATCCTTCACCGGGGTGATTTCATCACACATGTCAGCAATAGCATTAGGATTTTCCACAACAAGGCGGTGAGCCGTTTCTTCTCCTAAAAATTGGAAGGCAGTCAACATTTCATCTGTTGTCCTAAAATGAACATCTGGCAAGCTATGACGATTGAGCGGATTTGCTCCTCCCATAGAACCAACTAATATTTTACGGTAGATACTATCTTCTTCATTTAGATAATGAACATTTCCAGTCGCCACAACAGGCTTATCAAGTTCATCACCAATTTTGACTAAATTTGCAATGATTTCTTCTAAATCTGCCTCACTTTTTACTAATTCTTGTTCAAGCAAAGGAGCATACACAGCTTTTGGCATCACTTCAATATAATCGTAAAACTTCGCTCGATTTTTTGCTTCTTCCACCCCTTTTTGCATCATCGCTTCAAAAATTTCACCACTTGAACAAGCTGAACCAATGATCAGCCCTTCCCGTAATTTGCTTAATTGAGAACGAGGGATTCTTGGAATTCTGAAAAAATAATCGATGTTAGACATGGAAATTAATTTAAAGAGATTTTTTAACCCTGCTTGTGTGGTTGCTAAAATCGTGGCGTGGAACGGTCTTGCTCGTTTATAAGAATCGCCTTCCCCGATATGCATATTCAATTCATCATGATAGTTCATATTATGATTTTCTTTCGCATCTTTCAAAAAGATCCAACATAAATGTCCCGTTGATTCAGAATCATAGATTGCTCGGTGATGTTGTTCTAGATTAACCCCAAATTTCTTCGACAAAGTATTTAATCGATGACTTTTGAAGGTTGGATTCAAATAACGTGATAGTTCCAATGTATCAATGACCGGATTTTCAGCTTCCGGAATATCATATTTTCCATAACTCGTATTTAAAAAGCCCATATCAAAAGACGCATTGTGGGCAACTAAAATAGTGTCCTCTGAAAATTCTCTAAATAAACGAAGAACTTCTTCTTCTGATTTTGATCCACGTACCATTTCATCTGTAATTCCTGTTAAATTGATCGTGGTTTGTGATAAAGGATGACCTGGATCGATAAATTCTTCAAACGTATCGATAATATTTCCCTTATGCATTTTCACAGCGGCCAACTCAATAATCGTGTCATAAACAGCTGATAACCCAGTCGTTTCCACGTCAAATACTACGTAAGTTGCATCCGTTAATTCAATATGAGCTTCGTTATAGGCAATAGGCACACCGTCATCTACTACGTTGGCTTCAACACCATATAAGATTTTTACGCCCGCTTTTTTCCCTGCACTATGAGCATCCGGAAAGCCTTGCGCACCACCATGATCAGTGATTGCAATTGCCTTATGCCCCCATTTACCTGCTTGTGCCACGTAATCAGCAACATTATTGGTTGCATCCATAGTGCTCATATTGCTATGCAAATGCAGTTCAACCCGTTTATCGCCTTCTGGAGCGTAATCTTTACGTGGTGCATGTTTAACTTCCATTAAATCTTGACAGTTCATAACTAAGTCCCGCATAAATGTATCTTCTTGAATACTTCCGCGTACTCTTACCCAGCTATGTTTTTGGATCGCATCAAAAACTTGTTCATCTTTCTCACCATTAGAGAATTTTTTTACAATAAATGATGATGTATAATCCGTAATTTTTAATATCAAGATTTTCCGTTTAGAACGTAATTCCCGCACTTCAACATCAAAGACAAACCCTTCGATCGTTACGCGACGTTCCTCTTCTAGAATATTACCCATCGGCATGATTGGTTCATCATTTGGGATGTTCCGACCAAGGCGAATGGGTCCTTCAAGTGCCGGACCTTGTTGTTGCTGTTGTTTTTTCTTTTGTTCATGTTTAACAAGTGATTCAGCTGCTTGTTGTTGGAATGCAGCGTCTTGCTCTTGCTTACGTTCTTCAAATAGTGCCAATACACGTTTTGCTTGTTGTTCATCCATTTTCGGTTCGATATGAAATTTTTGAAAGCCGTAATTGATATATAGCTCCTCAATAATTGGTAGATATTGTTGTTTTAGATATGGAATCACAGCATCGTTATCGACAGGTAAAATAATTTTTTTATCTTCAATAATCGGTGTTTGGGTTTTGATTACACGTTGAACTAAAGGCGTATCACATTGACTATTCAATAACGCTAATTGCCAATAATCCGTCAACTGTTCTTCTGTAAATTCACTTTTATCAGCCGAAATTTTTACAGTTACACCTGCAATTTGTTGAAAAGCAAGTTCTAATTGCTGCATAAATGATTGGTACAACATCACTGGTAAAATCTCCGCAAAGCCTAAATGAAATTCCCATAAACGACTTTGCTGATGAACAACGACTTTATGGATTCTTCCCTGTTGAATAAGCGGATGTTGCCGCTCTTGTTCATTTAATTGAATTTGATCAATCAACTTTGCAAATAACTCTTGTGCCTTTTCTGCCATTAAATGAACCTCCTTATAATAAAAGCGGAATGGGCTAGTCCAGCTCTGACTGAAAAATAGGAAAAATTAACTGTGATGTTTCTTTATCACATTTAATTTTTATCTTTTTTCCGAGAGACTAGCCCGTGCAGCTAGATAAAGCATGGTAACAACGTTCCGCTTTGCTACACCTTGTACTTTTCAACATCAGTTCATTTTTTTCACTGTGTTTCAAAGCAAAAGCATAGCGGGCTCGTTCAACTCCGACTGGAAAATAGGAAAAATCGATTGTGGTGCTTTTAACCACAAACTATTTTTATCTTTTTCCTAAGGAGTTAGCACACGTATCTAGATAAACTCCTCTAGCCTCTATATTCCAAATATAGTCAAAAATCATCCGTGTTAAACTAGACATTTTGATAAGAAAGAGGCCCTTAAACATTTCTGCCAAGTGCCTCGCCACAATTAAGTATACTATTTTTTCCGAGGAAATACAATGTGAAGTAAGAATACTGCTGACCAATTTAACTCACTCATAGAGTAATAGACGTGCCAATAGATAAAGCCTATGAACCCAATCATTGATTAGGTTCATAGACTTTTTTTGTCTTAGTCTTTATCTGCATTCAACAGTATAGATAATGTACTTTCAAGCTCTTCTTTCCGAACTTCAACCATTTCGCCAGTACGCTTGATTTTAACTTCTACGACACCATCAACAGCCTTTTTACCGACAGTGATGCGGATTGGACAACCGATCAAGTCAGCATCAGCAAATTTTACACCTGCTCGCTCATTTCGATCATCTACTAATACTTCATAACCAGCCATTGACATCATTTCTTCAACTTCTTGCGCTAGTTTTATTTGATATTCATCTTTTATGTTCATTTGAACAACATGTAGATCAAATGGTGAAATGCCAGCTGGCCAATTAATACCATTCTCATCGATATTTTGTTCAACGATTGCAGAAAGTAAACGGCTTACACCGATTCCATAACAGCCCATGATCACATGTTTTTCTCGACCATTTTCATCTAAAACTGTTGCACCCATTGCTTCACTGTAGCGAGTACCTAGTTTAAAGATATGACCGATTTCGATCCCTTTAGTAAATTCTAAAACGCCGTTGCCATCTGGTGAAGGATCACCTTCTTGAACAAATCGTAAATCTTCATAGCTGATTGGTGTAAAGTCACGTCCAGGATTAACATTGCTTAAATGGAAACCTGTTTCATTAGCACCAGTGATCGCATTCGCTAAATCTTGAACATGAAGATCAGCAAATAGTTTTACTTCTTCTGATAATTCAACAGGACCAACTGAACCAAAATCAGCACCTAAGTATTTACGCGCATCTTCATCCGTTGCTTCCTCTAAGAAATCAACACCCAAGAAGTTTTTCAATTTAACGTCGTTTACTTCATGATCACCACGAACTAGTACTAATACAGGTTCTTCGTCAGCCATAAATAAAACAGACTTGATAATACGTTGTGCTTCCACGTTGAAAAATGCTGCAACTTGCTCGATTGAGCTAACATCCGGTGTTGCAATTTTTTCGATGTCCAATTGCGTTTCATGTGATTTTTTCGGAGTATATAGACTCGTTGCCATTTCTAAATTGGCAGCATAATCGCCATCTGTTGAAAAACAAATTGTATCTTCACCGATTTCAGAAATCGCCATAAATTCTTTAGAATCTTTTCCACCCATTGCTCCGCCATCACCAATGATTGCACGGAAATTCAAACCGCAACGCTCAAATATAGCAGAATACGCTTTTTCATAATCGCGATAAGATTGGTCCAAACTTTCTTCATCTGCATGGAATGAATAACCGTCTTTCATAATAAATTCTCGACCTCTCAACAAGCCAAAGCGAGGACGTTTTTCATCACGGTATTTTGTCTGAATTTGATAAAGATTCAACGGTAAACGTTTGTATGAGTTCACTTCATCTCGAATCAATTCTGTAAACGTTTCTTCATGTGTAGGACCAAGAATATAGTCACGTTCATTACGGTCTTTTAAACGATATAAGTTAGGACCGTACGTTTCGTAACGACCAGATTCTTTCCACAATTCTGCTGGAAGTAAGGCTGGCATCAACATTTCGATCGCATCGATTTTATCAAACTCTTCTCGCATGATTTTTTTCAATTTTTCAAGTACTCGATTTGCTAATGGTAAATAAGAATAAATTCCTGCTGAGACTTGGCGAATATACCCTGCTCTAAGTAACATTTGGTGGCTCAAGACTTCTGCATCATTAGGCACCTCACGTAAAGTTGGGATTAGCATTTTTGACTGTTTCATTAAAACTCTCCTTTGTTTAAACGAATAGTTGACACTCCTCAAGTGCTTCGTTGTAAAATCAAATTATTTAAAAGAAAAAACGTTGAATATCATTCCAAGTCACTAACACCATCAATAGCATGATGAAACCAAAACCAATCAATGTTAGTAAACCTTCTTTTTCTTGACTTAAAGGTTTGCCTCTAAGCCCTTCAAAAATATTTAATACGATCTTACCGCCATCAAGTGCTGGTATTGGCAGTAAATTGATGATGCCTAGATTGACTGATAACATTGCCATTAGCCAGATCACCGTGTTGATGCCTGCTTTTGAAGCTTCTGCAGACATTTGGAACATCATTACCGGACCACCCAATTTATCTAAACTAAATCCAGTAAATAATGATTTTAGCGCTTTGAAAATTTGCATAGAACTACTTAATGTTGTTTGAACACCGCCAAGCAACTTATCTGCTAAACCTGTTTTCTTTGGTGGCAAGATCCCTATCACACCAATTTCTTGCTTACCAGATTTTTGACTTTTAGGCGTTATATCCACTTCTCTTGTTTTGCCAGCAGATTCGACCATCAGATTTAATTCTTTATCTGGGCTATCTTGAATGATCTTTGTGAAATCATTCCAATCATCGACAGATTTTCCATCAATCGATACAATACGATCATCTGCTTTCAAGCTTGCTTTTTCAGCCGGACTGTCTGGTTGGATACCACCGATTAAATTGGTATTTGTGTACGTCACGCCACCTTGCATAAAGACATAAACTGTAAATAACACGAGAGCTAGAATAAAATTATTCATCGGTCCAGCAAAATTGGTCAACATTCGTTGCCATAATTTTGCTGATTGGAATTGGACATCGATTGGTGCAATTCTAACTTCGGTTCCATCTTGCTCAATGATAGTCGCATCATGATTCACTTTATAGGTGATTTCTTCCGACTCATCACCATTGACATATCCTTTGATGAACAACTCTTTTTCCAAATCAGCTGCTAACATTTCCATCGGAATACTATTAGTTAACTGTACTTTCTTACTTGTATTGATTTTTACAACTTCTTCCTGCTCGTTTAACTCAACAGAAAGTGGCATTCCGGGAGCTAACTCTGTTTCATCTTCTCCCATTCCTGCCATGCGGACATAACCCCCGATCGGCAATATCCGAATCGTGTAAGTCGTTCCGTCTTTTCCTTGATGGGCAAAAATCTTTGGACCCATACCAATCGCAAATTCTCGTACTAAAATACCTGAACGCTTTGCGAAGAAAAAATGTCCAAATTCATGCACTAAGACAAGAATTCCAAAGACAATAATAAATGTAATAATTGTTTTCATAACCGACCTTCTTCCTTTATCCATCTTTCTACAATAGTTCTTGTTTGTTTATCGATTTCAATCACTTCTGATAAAGTGACTTCGGTCGTTTCTTGATAATGATCGACTGCTCGTTGCACGAATTG
The DNA here is from genome assembly GCF_001465345.1 of Enterococcus rotai. Classification (NCBI taxonomy): domain Bacteria; kingdom Bacillati; phylum Bacillota; class Bacilli; order Lactobacillales; family Enterococcaceae; genus Enterococcus; species Enterococcus rotai. The sequence goes on from NZ_CP013655.1 coordinate 3,140,889, forward strand.
TTCGATTTGTAAATACGAAATCTTTCCGTCTATAAATGAAGTTGCCGCAATTTCATTCGCCGCATTATAGACAGTTGGATAAGCACCACCTTTTTTCCCAACTGTAAAAGCTAGATCCAGCATCGGAAAACGATTGAAATCCATCGGTTCAAAATTCAATTGACCAATCTGAGTTAAATCAAATGCCAACTCATTTTTGATTGGCAATCGATCCGGGTAAGTCAATGCATACTGAATTGGTTCCCGCATATCACTTGGCCCCATTTGAGCCAAGTAAGCTCCATCTTTTAACGCAATCATTGAATGAACAATACTTTCTTTATGTAAAACAACTTTTATTTTATCATAATCTGTACCAAATAACCAATGAGCCTCGATAACTTCTAACCCTTTATTCATCATTGTAGAAGAATCTATGGTAATTTTTTTCCCCATCGACCAATTTGGATGGTTTAAGGCTTGTTCTAAAGTCACAGTTTTCAACTCATCACGTGTTAGGTCTCTAAAGCTGCCTCCTGAAGCCGTAATCACTAACTCCTTCAAGTTATCAACTTTCTGCCCTTCCAAACATTGAAAGATCGCTGAATGTTCACTATCGACAGGTAAGATGTTGACATTATTTTTTTCTGCTGCTTCCATGACCCATTTCCCTGCCATAACCAAGGTCTCTTTATTGGCTAATGCAATATCTTTCCCCACTTCGATAGCTGCCATCGTAGGGAGTAACCCTACACTTCCTGTTATAGCTGTTAAGACAACATCCACTGCCTCATATATGGCAGCTCCTACAAGACCTTCTGCTCCTACACCAAACTCGATATCGGGAAAGCGGTCCGTTAACTCTGCTTTAATTTTTTCTGAGCCCACACCGACATATCGTGGTTTCAAGCGTTCAATTAATTCTGCCCCTTTTTCACTATTAGAATGAAACGTCAGCGAAACGATTTTGAAGAGTTCAGGGTATGCCATAACAACATCTACGGTGTTTGTGCCAATAGAGCCCGTTGCTCCTAATAATGCTATATTTTTCATATTAAAAAGAAAAACCCTGAACATTCAGAGTTTTCCACCTTCCCTTCTTGTTTAGAAATTAAAATAGTCCGAATAAATGCATGATTGGAAAAACAAAAAGTAGGCTATCAAATCGATCTAAGATCCCACCATGCCCTGGTAAAATAGTTCCAGAATCCTTCACATCATAGTGTCGCTTGATTGATGACTCGACTAGATCGCCAAACTGACCAACAATCGAAAAAACTACCGTGATAAGTAACATGATTGGTAAATTATAAGTGAATAACTCTTTATTAGGTGTCAATATCAAGAATAAGAATGCTATTACAACAGCACAAAGAATTCCCCCTAGTGAACCTTCAATTGTTTTATTGGGCGAAACTTCTGGCCACAATTTTCTTTTGCCAAATCGTTTACCAATAAAATATGCACCGATATCCGTCGACCAAACAACAAATAATGCATATAATAAGACCACAAAACCAGTATGTCTAGCACTGACAAAGTTTTGAAAACCAACACCCACATATAGGCTGGTGATCACCGGAAATCCTGCTTGGGAGATTGTATACATATTTTTTGATGCAACTAAGCCACCTAGCAAAATCATGACAGTTAGGTAGAATAAAATGAAATTATCTGCTTTTTCAGGTAAAAAGAAGAACCAGCGATCTTTAGGTAGCACTAAAAATATTGCACCTAGAGCAGAAAGAACGCCTTCAAAACTGGCGATTTCCAATCCTTTCATTCTAAATAGCTCATACACTCCAACAACAGCTAATAATGCTGCTGCGAGTTCGATCACGAAACCGCCGTACCAAATAATCGGTATAAAAACAACTAATGCTACGGCCGCTGTAATAACGCGTTGTCTCATTTTTCTTCCTCCTCAGTTTCCTTTAAACCACCAAAACGGCGATTCCGATTTTGAAACGATGCTAGTGCCGTTTCTAATAATGTATCATTAAAGTCAGGCCATAAAGCATCTGTGAAAAATAACTCACTATAGGCAATTTGCCAAAGTAAAAAATTACTGATTCTTTCTTCTCCACTAGTCCGAATCAACAATTCAGGATCTCTTAAATCCTCAGCCAGAAAACCAGTCATCAAATGATCTGCTATCGTAGTTTCCGTGATTTCTTCAGCTGAAAGGTCATTATCCGCTGTTTTTTGGGCAATTTCTTTAACTGCTGTAACGATTTCAGCTCTTGAGCCATAATTTAAAGCGAAATTCAAAACCATCCCAGTATTGCTTTTCGTTTGGTCAATTGCTCGCTCTACCGCATCTTGAGTATGTTCTGGTAAGAATTCTTTGTAGCCCATCACATGAACTTTTACATTTTCTTTGATCAGTTCAGGCACGAATGTATCAAAAAAATCAACTGGTAGCTGCATTAAAAAGCTTACTTCCTCAGAGGGCCGTTTCCAGTTCTCTGTAGAAAATGCATATAGGGTTAAAACCTTGACCCCTAACTTACTAGCATGCTTCGTGATTTTTTTAACAGTGTTCATCCCTTCCTTATGCCCGGCTATCCGAGGTAAACGACGGTTTTGCGCCCATCTTCCATTTCCGTCCATAATAACTGCCACGTGTTTGGGTATAGGTCCTTCACTATTAAATGTAAAAGTACTTTCTTCTTGTATGTATTTATTCTTTTGTGGAAAAAAACGTAACATATTTTTCCCTCCATTCCAAAAATCTGTCTAGACTATTATAGCAATATCTTTCAAAAATGCCTATGCAAATGAAAGAATTTCGATATTATTTAATCTTTTTCTTGCTAATTTACTGTAATCTATAGTGAAAAAGCGTTTTTTAACAGGTCATTCTCAAAAAAGAAAGTATGAAACAAAACTAAAATCAGTTTTATCTCATACTCTAAAACTAAATCAATGGTTACTCTGGTTTATCAGAAGGTTTATTTTCTTCAGGTTTCAAATTGCCTTTACTGATCCCAATTTGAACCACAGAATTGATTGGAATGAACTCATTGTATTGACTCATTTTAACTACTGTTCCTTTTGTTACGGTAGAATCCACGTAATAAACCTGATACGTGATATTCGCACCTTTAGATTGATATTCATCATAAAAAATCTTTTGAAGATCACCTTCTAAAGTACTATCTCGTAAATCTTTAAGATATGGTTTCCCAAAAGAATAGACTACTTGGATCACAGGTTTTTCTTCTTTTTCAGTGTATTTTTTCCCGATTTCTACTGATTGACTAATAAATTGGCCATAAGGAACTTGATCATTGAACAACTGCTTCACTTGCACTTGTAAGCCATTTGCCTTTGATTCTGCTTCCTCGGCAGTAAACTGTGAAAAATCAGGCACTACTAAAGCTTTACCTGTTGAGACAGTGACCGACATCGATTCTTTTTTCGCAACTTTGGTATCTTTTCCAACACTTTGCGAAATGACTTTGCCACTCTCAACTGTTTCGGAATCGGCTTCATCGACTTTCAGTGTAATCTCATTTTTTTTCGCCCATTCTGTTGCTTCTTCTTTCGCTTTTCCAGCAAAATCTGGCACTGAAATATTTTTTTCAAAGACTTCTTTTCCTTTTGAGAAATAAACTTTTGCTTTGTCTTTACGTTTGTAATTTTCAGCTTTTACATCTTTATTGGTTATCTCAAATTTCAGATAATCACCTGCTGCGACTTTGTCACTGTACTCTTCGATGATTGCCAAGTTTTCAGCTTTTTGTTCCTTGATCCAGCTTTTTGCATCGTCTAGTTTCATTTCTTTAAAATCAGGAAGCGAAATAATCTCTTCAGGATCTGCGCCTAAACTTGCATCAACAACTAATTCTTTGCCTTTTTTTATTTTTTTATTTTTCACATTTTGATGGATAACGACATTTGCTTCTTTAGCAAAATCATATTTCTGTTCAACTTGAAGTTTCACACCATTTTCCGTAGTCCAGACGCGTACTTCTGATAATTCTTTCCCTTCAAAATCAGGTACTTTGACATGCGTCAATTGGTAATATCCAAAGTATAATAATAGGGCTGCAGCTAAACCACCTAAACCAAGAAAAATAAATTTTCGGATTTTTTTCTTTTTGTATGTTGGGTCTGTTTCAATCACTTCTTCAGGATTCTTGGACTGATTTACAGGTGTTGTTGCCACTGATTCACTTGTAGTGGTTGCTTTTTTCGGTTCGTATTTTTTCTTTTTGATGCGTTTTTTGGTATAGATTAAATCTTCTGGCTCGTTTGTTAGGTTCTTATGCTGTTCCCCAGTAGAATTCTCTACATTTTCAGGACTGTTTTGTGGTCCAAAGGAAACTTCAGGTTGGACTGCTTCATCCGCTAATGGCTCTTGCTTGCTTGCTTTTTTTTCTGGTCTTGCTATTTTTTTCCGTTCCGGTTTGTCTGACTGCTCTTTTTGCTTATTTTTTTCCTGACGGGTCTTTTCATAGTTTTCCCCGCTAAAATTTGATAGAAAATCACTCATATTTTTTTAACACACCTTTTTTCAGGTAATAAGTCTCATCAGACTGGTCAGCAATATCATTGGAATGGGTCACAACAATAACACATTTATTATGGACTTTAGCAAGGTTCTGAAAGATATCGACAATTTCTTGTTCCATACCTTCATCTAAATTCCCGGTTGGTTCATCCGCCAAAATGATATCGACATTTGTTGCTAAAGCTCTGGCAATTGCAACACGTTGTTGTTCACCGCCAGAGAGTTGGTTTACAAGTCGGTCTGCCTTTTCGCTCGTAATACCAATATAATCCAAGAGGTTATAGGCCACTTCTTTTTGATTCGCTGGCAATTCATTATCAGTAATTGACATTGCAACTAAAACATTTTCTAATGCAGTCAAGTAAGGGACTAAATTATAGCTTTGGAAGATAATGCTAATATCATCACGACGGTATTTTTCATAGCCAATTGTCTTAATATCTTGCCCCTTTAGTAAAACTTGTCCTTCTTTTGGGGTATCTAAGGCACTGATCAAAGAAAGAAAGGTTGTTTTTCCTGAGCCAGATTGTCCTAAGATCGTGTAAAATTTTCCTTGTTCAAATGAGACACTAGTATCTTTTAAAATAAAACGGCGCTGATCGCCATCTTGATAAAAATAGCTGAGATTTTTTGTTTCTAAAATCGCCATTTTTTCTAACCCCCTACATCATGATTTTCTTTGGATTCAAGCGAACAATATAGAGCAACGGTAAAATAGCCGCTAACAATACTGTTCCTAATCCTACAACTAAATAGGTAATGATATAGCCTAATGAGAATTTCACTTCATAAGCATTCATGATATCATCCGATGTTAACATGGTTGACCCTAATCCATCTAATCCCATATACATATTCATTTGATCGTTAGAATTGCTTAATAAATCACTATTTAGTAAGGACTCTGAAACTATTTTTCCTAAGAAATTACCTGTGATCAGTGACAAAATCAATGCGATTCCACTTATTATCAGCATTTCAATGATAATTTGTCCCATGACATGACTTCGTTTATCACCTAATGATAGATAAATGCCTAATTCATGTTTACGATCACGCATAAACAATAAAACCACAAGGGAAATAATCAATAATGTTGCGATAACGGCAATCATCACGACATAACCTGAAATTTGAGACATTTTTTTCATACTGCCGCCAATTTGTTCGTATTGATCCGTTGATGCTTTCACTGTATACAACTTAGGTAACAGAGGTTGCGTCTCTTGTTTGAAGGCTTCAACATCATCTGGGCTTTTTAGGACATAGATAGGTGTATAATATTCTTCTTGATCTTCTTCTGGAATAAATACACTATCTGGTGCAACTTTTTTTAATTTTTCTGTATAATCTTTATTGATTTCTAGTACAGTTTTATTTGGTAAGTAGATTGTATTGATTTGTTGTAATGACATAAATTGCTGATTCATATCTTGTTCATCATTCTTTTTCTTCTCTTTATCTTTCATTTCTACCGTTGTTGGCTCAAAAATCCCTATAATTTGTATAGGAACATCTATTTTAAATAATTCCTTTTCTTCGCCACTCTCGTTATAGTCATAACCTCGAGTATCCATCACCATTTGGTCTCCAACTGAAAGTCCATTTTCTTCTGCAACTTTCGAAGAAATCAGCCCTACGTTTTTACCGTTATCAATCTCTTCTTGAGTAAACACTTTACCGTCTACTAATTTTATATTTTTTTCTTCAACATCTAAAATTTTATGATAGTTTGAACCTTTTAAGGTAAATCCTTCCATCATTGCTCCTGATTGTTCTGCATCTAATGTTGCACTTTTCAACTCTTTCGTTTGTGACATTGATAGAGCATTATAATCATAGTATTTCACATAAGGAGAGTCTCCGATTTTTTTCATCAAATCAACTTTAAGTTGATCAATTTTAAGGTCTTCTTTTGCAAACTCTTCTTGATTGTTTTCGTAATCAAGTTGAATAGTTGCCATACCACCTAACTGTTTTTTGACGCTTTTTTCAACATTCTGTGTCGACTGCTGAATTGCGATCGATCCTGCAATAACATTTCCCAATACAAATATCACTGCAAATAAAATGAGTGATTTCCCCTTTTTTCTTGTAACACTGCACAATGCACGATTAATAAAATTCACTTTCTCATCTCCTTTTAAAAAAATATAGGTACCCTCATTATTCCATAACACTTCGCCTTTAACAAGATGTTTTTCAATATAGTTGCTTATTCTTACTCATTCAATAGATTATAATTTTATATTTTTGTATTTTATACCAGTAAAATAACAATTATATTAAATAAAACAAAAAACAACAAGATTCACCACCGGGAAAAGTGGGATTCTTGTTGTTTTTCTATTAATATTCTTAAACTTCTAGAAGTTCTTTTTCTTTTTCAGCAGTAATAGTGTCAATATTTTTAACGCTATCATCTGTTAGCTTTTGTGCTTCTTTTTCCAAGCTACGTAATTCATCTTCAGTAATATCGTTACCTTTTTGTTGTTTTTTTAATTCATCGATTGCATCACGACGAATGTTTCGAACAGCAATTTTAGCGTTTTCTGCAGCTTTTTTCACGTCTTTTGCTAATTCTTTACGACGTTCTTCTGTTAACTGTGGAATCACTAAACGAATCACTGTACCGTCATTGGTTGGGCTAATGCCGATATCACTTGCTTGGATAGCTTTTTCGATATCTTCCAGTGAGTTTTTATCAAATGGCGTGATCATTAAAACACGTGCTTCCGGAATATTAATTCCAGCAAGTTGGTTCACTGGTGTAAGTGCGCCATAGTAATCCACTTGAATTCTGTCTAACAGACTTGCATTGGCACGTCCTGCACGGATTTGACCAAGTTCACGTTGTAAACTTTGTTCTGCTTTACTCATTTTTTCTTTTGCTGTTGCTAATACAGTTCCACTCATTTTTTATTTCCCCCTTACGGTTGTTCCGATATTTTCGCCAAGACATGCGCGGCGAATGTTACCTGTTTCATTTAAATTGAAAACGACTAATGGAATATCATTATCCATGCTTAGCGAACTAGCTGTTGAGTCCATTACCTGCAATCCTTTTGAGATGACATCTAAATGTGTCAATTCTTCAAATTTGACTGCACTTGAATCTAATTTAGGATCGGCAGAGTATACACCATCAACATTGTTTTTAGCCATTAAAATGACATCGGCATTAATTTCTGCTGCACGTAACGCTGCAGTAGTGTCGGTAGAGAAGTACGGGTTCCCTGTTCCCCCAGCGAAAATCACGATACGTCCTTTTTCTAAATGACGTTCCGCACGACGACGGATATACGGCTCCGCGATTTGACGCATTTCGATTGATGTTTGAACACGAGTTGGCACACCTATATTTTCTAAAGTATCTTGTAAGGCTAAAGCATTCATTACAGTAGCCAACATTCCCATATAATCTGCTTGAGCGCGTTCCATACCCATTTGAGCACCAATTTGCCCACGCCAGATATTTCCACCACCAACAACAATTGCCATTTCGATACCTAGTTCATGAACTTCTTTAATTTCTTCTACAATCTCTTTGATTGTTGGAGGTTTTATTCCAAACCCTTCTTCTCCGGCCAAAGCTTCGCCACTTAACTTTAATACAACACGTTGATATTTAGGTTTTACCATTTTTGTTTTCCCTCCACCATTTGTCTAAGAACATTTTAACATACTCTAGGCATTCTGCCAGTCTATTTCTTTGGATTTGCCTAAAAAAAGGGAGCGCATCTCCATGCGTTCCCAACTGTTACATACGCAACAGATTTATTTTTTGATTTGGCTCATTACTTCGTCTGCAAAGTTATCTTCACGTTTTTGAATTCCTTCTCCAACTTCAAAGCGGATAAATGATTTAACTGTCGCACCTTTAGACGCAACATATTTTTCAACTGTCATATCAGGATCTTTAACAAATGGTTGATCCACTAATGAAATCTCAGCTTTAAATTTGTTCAAGCGACCTACCACCATTTTTTCAACGATATTCGCTGGTTTGCCTTCGTTTAATGCTTGTTCAGAAAGAATTGATTTTTCATGTTCTAATTCTTCTTGAGGAATTTGAGTTTCGTTAACATAACGAGGGTTGATTGCTGCAACATGCATCGCAACATCTTTAGCAACTTCTTCATCCGTTGTTCCTTCTAATACTGTTAATACGGCAATACGGCCACCCATGTGTAAATAAGCACCAAATGCAGCATTGTCAGCTTTTTCTACTAATTCAAAACGACGGAAACTGATTTTTTCACCGATAACAGTTGTTGCTTCGATTAATTCAGTTTCAAGAGTGCCTTTGTCTGTTTTAATTGCTAAAGCTTCTTCTAAGGTAGCTGGTTTGTTTGTTGCAATTTCAGTTGCGATTTTTTTAACTAAATCTTGGAACATTTCGTTTTTAGAAACAAAGTCAGTTTCAGAGTTCACTTCAACGATTGCTGCAAAGTTACCATTAGAAGCAACATTTGCTAAACCTTCAGCTGCAACACGATCATTTTTCTTAGCAGCTTTGGCCATACCATTTTCACGTAAATGATCAACTGCCGCTTCCATGTTACCTTCTACTGCTACTAATGCTCTTTTTGCATCCATCATACCGACACCAGTCATGTCGCGTAATTCTTTAACTAATTTTGCTGAAATATCTGCCATTTTCCTATATTCCTCCTAATTTTAAAAGCTAAATGAGCTCGTTCAGCCTTGACAGGAAAATAGGAAAAATTGATTGAGATGCTCTTTATCTCACTCCATTTTTATCTTTTTTCCGAAAGGCTAGCTCATGAAGCTAGATAATATGAATTGTAAAATTCGTTTTAAAAAAGCTATCTCAAAGGAGAATCAGGCTTTTTCGCCTAGCCTTCGAGACAGCTCCGTTATTTTAAATTATTCTGCTGAATCGTTTGTGCCTTCAACAACATCAACGATTTCTTCGATTGAAGTTGCTGCTTCTGGAGCTGCTTCAACAAAGATTTCTTCTACAGCTTGATCTTCACCTTGGTTTCCTTCGATGAAAGCGTCAGCCATTTTAGCAGTGATCAATTTAACCGCACGAATCGCATCATCATTTGATGGGATTACTACATCGATTTCATCTGGATCACAGTTTGTATCAACCATCGCTACGATTGGGATGTTCAATTTTTGCGCTTCTTGAACAGCAATACGTTCTTTACGAGGGTCAACAATGTACATTACATCTGGAATTCTAGGCATATCTTGAATACCACCTAAGAATTTTTCAAGACGTTCACGTTGTTTGTTTAAACCAACAACTTCTTTTTTAGGAAGAACATCAAACGTTCCGTCTTCTTCCATTTTATTGATATCTTTCAAACGTTTGATACGTTTTTGGATTGTATCCCAGTTAGTCAATGTTCCACCTAACCAACGGTGGTTAACAAAGTATTGACCTGAACGAATCGCTTCGTCTTTGATCGCTTCTTGTGCTTGTTTTTTAGTTCCTACGAATAATGCAACGCCGCCGTCTTCAGCAACATTTTTCATGTAATCGTAAGCAGCATCTACTAATTTAACTGTTTTTTGTAAGTCAATGATGTAGATTCCGTTTCTTTCTGTGAAGATGTATTTCTTCATTTTTGGGTTCCAGCGACGAGTTTGGTGTCCAAAGTGTACGCCGGCTTCTAGTAATTGTTTCATAGAAATTACTGCCATTTGTTGTTTCCTCCAATTTGGTTTTTATTTGTTCCCTCTCCCGTTCTCATCTTTATAAAGAACTACCAAAAGTAGCACCGCTTTATAAATCGAACAAGGATGTGGATTTAGTGTTTTCACACTGTTGTCTAGTATACAATATTATTTAAAAGATTTCAACAAAAATAAATACTTTTTTTGTTATCTTTTATTTGCTTATTCATCATGTTCAAGAATGACCCGATCATTTAGTGATTGAATATTTCTATTATTATGATCATAAAACTCTTGGAATTTTTTTATTTGATTTTTTGATACCTGTACTGGATTCTTTAAAATATACCACTCAACGTTTTCAGTTAGTGGCGGTGTAGTGAGTGAACCTAAATAATGGTAATAGCTTTTATTTTCTGGAAACATTGATTGGATGTCTAGAATCTCTGTTTTTTTCCATCCGAGACATCATCAAGAACTTCTTGAAATCCTTTGTTGTCAACTCCCTCTTCAACACGTGAAGAACTTTCACTTGTTTTAGTTTGTGTTTGTTGTGTACACGCTGTTACGAAGAGTAATGATGAAAACATTACTGTGATAAGTAACTTCTTTTTCATATGCTAGTATCCTTCTTTCGGCTCTACTTTACTGAACTTACGAAACGCACAACACGCCATTATGGTCATAATGTCCATTTAATCACCTTTTAAGTATTTTTATTATAACTCGAATAACACTTGTGTACTATTTAATTTTTAAACAGATGCAAATAAACTGAAACAAATCTTTTTGACTCATGATTTGTTTCAGCTTTCTCCATCTCGTTTAATTATTATTTTCTAAATGGTACATTAATATACCTGCCGCAATTGCTACATTTAAGGATTCAGCAGCCCCTTTAATAGGAATATAGATATTTTGATCCGTCATTGCTAAAAATTCGCTTGCGACGCCTTGTCCTTCATTTCCCATTATCAAGGCATAGTCTTTGCTATTTGTTATTTTCTGATAGGAAACTGCTTCACGATTTAGTTCCGTGCCATAAACTGGAACTTTCGATTCTTTGAATCCTGCAATAATGCCTGCTAGTGGTTTTCGAATAACTGGTAAGTGATAATTACTTCCTTGCATTGCTCGCAATACCTTGGTGCTAAATATATCCGAGCTGCCTTCACCCAGTATCACACCAGAAAGTCCTGCTGCATCTGCTGTTCGGATCATCGTCCCTACATTCCCTGGATCTTGTACATTATCTAAAAGCAACCAACCACCTGTAAACTCGATTTTTTTTTCATCATCTGGCATTTTGACAATTGCGATTAGTCCTTGCGGTGTCGGTAATTCTGATAATGACACAAGAACTTCTTCAGAAACATAAATCAACAACTCATCGGGCTGTTGTTCCAGCCAATCAGTCCACTCAGTCTTCCCACGTTGATTAAACAAGATCCAATCAATTTCAGCCCCTGCTTTAACAGCTTCTTCAATCAAGTGAAATCCTTCGATCATGTATTGCCGTTTCTCTTCACGGTATTTTTTTTTATGTAGTTTTTTTAACTCTTTGACCATCGTATTCTTTGTTGATAAAATTTCTTTCATTTCCACACCTCACTCAAGTATTATACCATGTTTTTTTCCAATCAAACAATCACTACTTTACTTGCCATATGTTCAAAAAATCGCTATCATTAATTTAATTAAAAGCGAGGTGTAGAATCAATGAGAAAGGTCCGTATGAATGTGCAAGGAAGGGTTCAAGGTGTTGGCTTTCGCTATATGACTAAAATGGTTGCAGATGAATTAGGTATCCACGGCACTGTACGAAATGAAGATGACGGTTCTGTTTCTATCGAATCTTTTGGTGAAGACGATGCTATGGTACAATTTATCCAAAAAATCAAAGACTCTCCTAGTCCTGCAGGTCGTGTTACGTATGTGGATATTCAAGAAGACCCGCTGATGGAAGAATATACTAGCTTCAAAGTAACAAATTGATTTAGATTAAGAAGAATCTCGCTCAGTCTTGAGGCCGATTCTTCTAATTTTTATTGAAAAAAAACGCTTTTTCAAGTATAGTTAACCTTGTGCAAATTTTTTAGAAAAGGAAAGAATAGAATGAGAAAATTAAATAAGTGGCTACTGAGTTCTGGCCTATTTACTTTAGTCCTATTTTTATCTGGATGTGTAAAAACGGGATCGGATGGTCAACCAACAGGTGAAGGAATCATCTACAATTTTTTAGTAAAACCAATGAGTAGTGCCATTACATACCTGGTTGATAATTTCAATTGGAATTATGGCTGGGCAATCATTTTTATCACAATCATCGTTCGCCTGATTATTATGCCTTTAGGCTTGAATCAATCGAAAAAAAGTATGATCCAAACAGAAAAGATGCAAGCAATCAAACCTCAAATCGATGCGGCTCAAGCAAAAGTAAAAGAAGCCACTACTCGTGAAGAGCAAATGCAAGCTCAAGCTGAGATGCAACAAGTCTACAAAGAGAACAACATGAGCATGATGGGTGGAATCGGTTGTCTACCATTATTAATCCAAATGCCAATCTTCTCTGCCCTATTCTTTGCTGCTCGTTATACAAAAGGTATCGGGGACGCCTCATTTTTCGGCGTTAATCTTGGCCAACCAAGCATGATTTTCGTTATTTTAGCCGGTGTTGCCTATTTACTTCAAGGATATCTTTCTACTATTGGTATTCCTGAAGAACAAAAGAAAACCATGAAATCAATGTTGATCGTGTCGCCTTTAATGATTGTATTTATGTCAATCAGCTCTCCAGCTGGTGTAACATTATACTGGGTAGTCGGCGGGATTTTCAGTAGTATCCAAACATTAATCACAAATCAATTTTTAAAACCAAGAATCAAAGCGCAAGTAGCAGAAGAATTGAAACAAAATCCACCGAAACAAGTGATTACACCACGTAAAGATGTAACACCAACACAAGAGAAAACAGTACAAAAAGCAACACCTCAAAACAATACTTCTAAAAAAGGCAGAAATGCTGGAAAACAAAATAGAAAGTAACAAAAAAACAAGAACCAACGGATTGACTGCGTTGGTTCTTGTTTTTTTAATTTGCTGAAACACCAAACACAAACAAATCAACTACCTGTGCAATACTTAATGCGGAGCTTCTGTGCTCTGTTTTGATATAAGGAGATAAGGTGTTAAGGAAGTGTGTCGTTGTAACTTCTGGTGACAAGCCTTTACGAATAGTAAAATCACTCTTTTCAAAGAGATCCAACAAAGGTTTCTTGTAGGATTGATTCCATAATGTAAATAATTTGAGTTGTGTCTCTTTCGTTAATTTGGTCCGAAAATCATGCATCATTAAATCAAAATCAAATGGATGCTTTGTTTTCAGACAGACTGCAAATCTTTGTAATTTATTGATCGTATCAAGATGTTGATCTTCCACAATCAACACTAGTTCTTCGTTTACATCGCCTAACAGGCTTTCAATGACACCCACATAAACGGCCTCTTTATTCTTAAAATGATGATATAAATTAGGTTGGGTCACTTCAGCTAACTGTGCGATTTGTCTCGTCGAGGTGCTCTGATAGCCGTTGTCCATAAATAATCTTGTTGCGACTTGAATGATTTTCTCTCTTGTGTTTTTCGTGTCTCTATCCATTGTTTAGCCACCTATAGTTGATTTCACTCCTATTTTAACAGAAGTAGACCAAGAAACCTATACTAGATAACACTCTTTTTTTGTTTAAAAAGTAATGCCGTTTCATACAGACAGAGGATTGCCAAAATTACTAAACAAATTACCACCGTAGTAATAATCTCTGGATATGCTTCAGCCCACCCATCGAGAGCCTGGTGTTTGAGCAAAATTCCATAATACGCCCACAATGTTGCTAGACCATAAGCTATATCTTGATTCCGAATGATTGTTGCGGCAATAATGACTAAACCCACGATCAAGATAATCATCGTCCACAAGACTTGATTATTTTGCAAAACAGCGATATTTTTATCCACTAAAAAAGCTGTGATGTTGGCAATTGTTGCAATCGTGATCCAGCCAAAGTAAATACTGAAAGGCAACCGGATAAAAAAATAATCCTTCTTTGTTAATGAAGCGTTAGTCAGCATATGATTTGTATAAATCAAAACGATTAACAAAGCCAACATGATCACCACTGATAAATCAATTTGTAAATATTGCCATGCCAATAGCCAAACGCTATTTAAAATGGAAGAAATAATAAATAGTAGGCTAAGTTTTCTGCGAACTTGCAGGTCGTTTAAAACAGATTGATTGGCTGGCTTAAACCATTGATACACAACAAATCCTGCTAAACCTAGATAGATTACCGACCAAATCGAAAAGGTTAAACCGGCTGGAGCAAATAAATTGGGATAAGTATCTGAAACTTCTTCTGTCGTCATTCCATTTAACGGCAATAAAACAGCTGCAGCATTCACTGCAATCATTACGAAATAAATGATCGTTATCAACAATTTTGTACCTAACGAGTTACTTTTAGTCATGCTAATTCCTCCTTATAGACCTTTTTTTCCAAAAAATGGAACAAACTTTGGTGTTTTATTTGCATAGGCGATAAAATCCGGACGATCTTTGTATTTTTTTTCTAACAAAGGAACACCTGATACAAATAAAAGCAATAAAGTGATCGTCAAGGGACCGATAATTCCCCAACTATTTCGCAGCTCGTTTAAAGTGATCAGAAAAATCCCCCACCAACTAAGTGCTTCCCCAAAATAATTGGGATGTCTTGTGACAGACCATAGACCCGTTGTTAAAAGCTTCCCATGATTACTGCCGTTCTTTTTGAAATTTGTCAACTGAGCATCACCAATCGTTTCAAACGCAAACCCTACACCCCAAATGACAATACCTAATCCATTCCACCAGTAAAACTCATCTGTTGAACTTGTCATGACAAATAATATCGGCATTGAAACGACTAACAGCAAGACTCCTTGGAGAACAAAAACATTTAGATAAGCTTTCAACTTTGCAAAATGGTGCCCCCAGCGCTTTCTCATATTTACATAACGGTAGTCTTCCGGTTTTCCGATGTTCCGTTTAGCTAAGTGAAGAAACAAGCGTACCCCCCATACCGTCACTAATACCAGTACGATTGTACTAGCGGTTGTTTTTTGGGGCATAATGAAATATCCTGTAATTGCAACAAGAACAAAACCAATCCCCCAAGCTAAGTCTACAATTGAATTATTATGAAGATACTGCGCTAAAAAAAATAGCAACGTAAAATAAGTAAAAATAACACCACTAATAATCAAAATAGTCATACTAATCCCCACTTTCTTCTTCAAATGCTACTGCTATACTGCCTTGACCCGCACTCATCGCGACCACAGTTGAAATATCCATCATGTAACTTGGTTGAAAGCCTAACGCTTCGCTTAATTTATTTTTCAACTGTAATGCTCGTTCCTCTTCATCTGCATGGATGACAACATAGCGCCGTACTTTATTTTTCTTATGATGTTTTTCTAATTGCTGAATAATCTTTCGTTCATTCCCTTTCAAACTAAACGCAAAATCACTCAGCTTCCCTTCTCCAGCTTCATTTAAACTGACAATCGGTTTCAAATTAATTTTTTTTGCTATTTTACCAGCAAATTGTGGAATTCTGCCAGATTCGATCATCGGATCTAAATCATCTACACTAACCACTATTTTGAGCTTATTCCGCTTGTTCTTGATGTGTTTCACCACGTCTTCAAAACCTACTCCAGATTGGATCAATTCATTTGCATTCATCACTAATAAGCCTTGCGCTGCAGAATTTAGTTTGGAATCAATTACTTCGATTTTCACAGAGGATGTTTTTTTCTTTGCCGCTTCCTTTACTGTATGAAATGTGCCACTTAATTTTTTTGCAACTGTAATAACAATAACTGCTTCATATCTCGTTTCTAAAAAAGAAAAAAGATTCTCTACAGTCTTTAAAGTTGGTTGTGAGCTAGTTGCTCGGTCATGTAGCGCGTTAGTCAATTCAAAGAATTGTTTACTTTGAATCGTTAGTTTATCAAGATAACTAGTATCACCAATCAAAATATTCATTGGCAGGACGTGAATTTGATTCGCTAACAAATACTCAGCAGGAATATCAGCAATTGAATCTGTTACTAATGCAATCGACGCTTTTTTTTGTTGATTGATTTGATATTGTAGCAACATGTCATCTGCCTTTTGTTGCATAGGCTGACCAATCTTACTTAAATAATGTAATACTTCATCTGGTTGATTAGAATGAATATGAATTCTTGCCTTGTTGCGATTTACAGCCACGATCAAAGAATCCCCATACGGAGCTAAATCCATCTGAATTTCATCCTTCGACTTTGTGACTTGATCTAATAAAACTTCGGTACAATATCTAAATTTCGGTTCAGCAGTATTTACATGTTGTGTTTCTGACACTTCTAAATCAAGCGACTCATCAAAATAATTGTTCGTCGGAACTGTAGTTTCTTTATTCACAAATGCTTGAGTAAATCCAACCATAAATAGATAAAAGCCTTTTGCTCCAGCATCTACCACTTGATTTCTTTGCAATACTTTCAATTGTTTCGTTGTATTTTCCAAAGCGTGTTCTGCTTCTGTAAGGGCTTTGGGTAACAATTGATCTAATCCTTGTATTGGGTCATTTTCACTAAGGGCTTCTGCCCATGATCGAATAACCGTAATAATCGTCCCTTCAACCGGTTCACTTATTGCTTGATAAGCTTCTGTAATTGCTGATTTCACACTTTTTACAAAACTAGTAACAGAATTTTTTTCTTCTTGAATCAATAAGTGATTATAGATTCCATTAAAATATTGAGCAAAAATAATCCCAGAGTTTCCTCTGGCTCCTATTAAAGAGGCTTCAGCAACTTTTTCAACTACCTCAATAACAGATGTTGACTCTTTTTTAGTTTCTTCAAGAATGGCTTGCATCAAGGAAGCTAAATTGCTTCCTGTATCTCCATCTGAAACCGGAAAAACATTGATTTGATTCAATTCTCGTTTTTCATTTAGCACACGAACGGCACCTTGCTGAAATGCATTTATCAACTCTTTATAGTCAATTAGCTGACTTTCCATACTTCATTTACCTCCAGTTAAACTGTTGTGCAACAAAAACAGTGATGCCACTAGTCGCTGCAGTAACAAACGCGCCCCATATTAGATCAATCGTCGCGACGAAAATAGGCCAATCTTTAATGGTAGCTAAATTCGTTAAATCATAAGTGGCGTAACATAGGAACCCTAGAAAAGCGCCAGCTAAAAGGGCATACATCAAACTACCTTTTTCAAGAGCAGGATAAACAACGAAAAAGAGTACACCAAATAGATAAACAACATAAAATAGAGCTGCCGGCATTATTTTAGTTGTGCCTAGTAAACTACCTAAATGTTCTTGATAGGTTTTTCTAGCAATGAAAAGTAACCAAGTAAAATCAAGCACTAAAAATGCCAGCGCTGCAGTAATAAATATTTTCAAGAAATGATTCATATTTTTTCCTCCTAAAAAAATTTTAAACCTTATCAATTGATAAGGTTATATTACCACGTTGAAAATATTTATGAAAAAATTTTGCTTGATGTATTTTCTTATTAACTCTCTACCTAAAAAAAGGCAAACAAAAAAGATGGACAGAATACTAATGAAAGTATTTTATCCACCTCTATGTTCATTTATTTTACAATCAATAAATCCAAACTAGCCAACGATAACGACATTTTAGCAATTCGGTTAAGTTCCTTCAAACGATTTACTTTCACTTGTTCATCCTCTACCATGACCATTGTTTCTTCGAAATATTGTTCGATCAATGGGCGTAGTGCTACTAAAGCTTGATAATTTTCGGACATTGTATTTTCAGCAAACTGCTCTTCAATTTTATCAACAGCTTGATGTAGAGCTTTCTCCGCATCATTTTCAAATAAGGCTGCATCTACTTCACTTTCTTGGTTTAATAAATCGTGCCCTTTTTTAGCTAAATTAATCACTCGTGTCAACGCTTCAATAGAAGGTCTAAAATCTTTATCCAACAAATGCTTTTTCAAAATTGTTGCAGATGAAAATAGTTTGGCTAAATCTTTTTGTTCGGAAGAAATCACCGCATCAATGACATCATGACGTACATCTTTTGTCATCAGCAGTTGACGCAGACGAGCTTTTACAAAATCAATCACTTCTTCTTGTCCACTAGTCAATTGAACACCATATTTTTCACTGTCCGCATTGACGGCGGCATCGATATCCATTTGTAACTGAACGAGCGGGAACTGCCAGCCCTTTTCTTCGATGATTCGAATGACACCGTATGTTTGTCGACGTAATGCATATGGATCATTAGAGCCGCTAGGAATCATGCCAACCGCAAAGAATGCGAAGACACTATCTAGTTTATCGGCTAAAGCTAATACAGCTCCAATTGTTGATTCTGGCAAGTCACCGTCACTTGATGTTGGTAAATAATGCTCACGGATTGCTTGAGCTACAGTTGGTTTTTCCCCTTGCAGCAAGGCATATTTTTCACCCATGATTCCTTGTAGCTCTGGGAATTCTCCCACCATATTCGTTACTAAATCAAATTTATAAATTTCAGAAGCACGTTTTAAATCGGTTAGTTCATCATTTGACAACCCAACTTCTTTTCCAATGATTTGTCCAATAACGCCTACTCGTTGCATTTTTTCATAAATTGTTCCGATTTTTTCATGGAACGTAACACTTTTTAATTTTTCAATGCATTCTTCAATTGATAGTTTTTTATCCTCACTATAGAAAAATTCTGCATCTTCTAAACGAGCTATCAAGACTTTTTCATTGCCTTTGATCACATTTTCAATATGGACGCTGTCGCCATTTCTTACGGAAATAAAATGCGGAAGTAATAACCCTTGCTCATTACGAACATCAAAGTAACGCTGATGTTCTTTCATTGAAGTAACTAAGACTTCTTCTGGCACAGAGAGATATTTTTCATCAAAAGCCCCCACAAATGCGGTTGGGTATTCAACTAAATTATTCACTTCTTCCAATAAATTCTCGTCTAAATCTAGCGTCCAATGATATTTCTCAGCTAATTGATTGGCTTGATCCGTGATCATCGTTTTTCTTTCATTAGGATCAACGATCACAAATTGTTCTTTCATCTTTTCTTCATACTCTTTTGAATGATCAAATGTCACATCATCCCCTAAGAAGCGATGGCCGCGAGATTTTTTCCCCGTTGTCACATCTAATACAGAGAATGGAATCACTTCATCATCTAGTAACGCCACGATCCAATGAATTGGGCGGATATATTCAAATTCATGATCTGCCCAGTGCATTGTAACAGGGAAGGTCAGACTAGTAATAACCTCTTTTAAACCTGCTAGCACATCAAGTGTTTTTTGACCGTGATTCTGTTTGGTCACATAGACATACTCTACACCGTTCAACTCTTTAAACGTGATTGCCTCTGTCGTCAACCCTTGACCACGAACAAATCCTTCAGCTGCTTTGCTCCAATTGCCTTCACTATCTTGAGCAATTTTTTTAGCAGGTCCTTTGACTTCTTCTTGCGTATCTTCTTGCTGCTCTGGCAATTGCGTTACACGTACCGCCAAACGACGTGGTGTTGAAAAACTTTGAACCGTTTCATAGGTTAATTTATTTTCATCTAGAAATTTGACGATTTTATTTTCTAATTGTATGCGACTTGGGCTGACAATATGTGCTGGCATTTCTTCCAAGCCAATTTCAAGTAATAGGTCTTTTGCCATGTTATTTTGCCTCCTTAGTAGTTTGATCCTCTTTATTTAAAAGTGGGAAACCTAATTTCTCCCGCTCTGCAACAAAGATTTTTGCAACAGCTTTAGCCATATTTCTGATTCGCGCTAAATAGCCGGCACGTTCCGTCACAGAAACCGCACCACGTGCATCAAGCAAATTAAAGGTATGGCTGCATTTTAAAATATAATCATAAGCTGGATGTACCAAGCTTTCATCAATACAACGTTTCGCTTCTTTTTCGAATTTATCGAAATTTTCTAGTAACATTTCTTGATTACTAACTTCAAATGAATATTTTGAATGCTCATATTCAGGCTGATTAAAGATTTCTCCGTACTTAACACCTTGTGTCCATTCTAAATCATACACACTTTCTACTTCTTGAATGTACGACGCAAGACGTTCGATCCCATAAGTAATTTCTGAGGTAACTGGGTGACAGGCTAAGCCACCGACTTGTTGGAAATACGTAAACTGAGTGATTTCCATACCATCCAGCCAAACTTCCCAGCCTAAACCAGCACATCCCATAGAAGGATTTTCCCAGTTATCTTCAACAAAACGAATATCATGGGCTAAAGGATCGATTCCCAATAATTCTAAACTTTCTAAATATAATTCTTGAATATTATCTGGAGAGGGTTTCATCACTACTTGAAATTGATGATGTTGATATAATCGATTTGGATTTTCACCATAACGACCATCTACTGGTCTTCTTGAAGGCTCTACATAAGCTGCATTCCAAGGTTCTGGTCCAATTGCCCGTAAAAAAGTATACGGACTCATCGTCCCTGCTCCTTTTTCCGTATCATACGCTTGCATCAACATACAACCATTTGATGACCAAAATTTTTGTAACGTTAAAATCATTTCTTGTACAGTAAGTTTCTTTTCCATTGTGATCCTCCTATTTTAAAAGCGTAGCGGGCTCGTTCAGCACCGACTGAAAAATAGGAAAAATTGATTGAGACGTTTTTTGTCTCACTCCATTTTTATCTTTTTTCCGAGGTGCTAGCCCGCACAGCTAGATGATTTAAAAGCGTAGCAAATCGGTCAATCCTGTAGAAAATTAGAAAATTGACATTGAAATGCTTTTTGCCTCATTTAGAATTTACTTTTTTCAAAAATCTAAACGAATAACTTAATAAAACCCATTATTTTTTTACAACGCTGTAACTACTGGATAAAACTCAACGATTTCACCTTGAACAACAGAAACCTCAACTCTCATGTTGTCTGTCAGCGTTGAATTGATCGTATAAATCTTTTCGCTAGAAACAGTTTCGAACGCTTCGATAATGGTACCATCATTATCTTTGATCTGGACTAACAATTTAACAAGCGACAAAACCTTTAACTTGTTCTGTGAAAAATCAGCAGGTAAAAAAGTTGTATTAAACTGCATGAATTTCCCCCTTTTCCTTGATTTAGGATGCAAAACATAATGTTACAGAGCAAACAAAAAGTCCCCATGCCTCATAGAGACATAGGGACGAATAATCGCGGTTCCACCCTACTTCCGATAAGAACTATCGGCAGCTTCGTTTAAGTATACTCAAAAGCGCCCTTCAAAAGTTGCTTGTATCTGGCTTACACTTTCCCAGACTCGCTATCACAGCAGTTCTTTCTACTCTTCTTTTTCAACGTATTTATTTAATTACTCTTTATGATAATCTTAGATGAAGAAGATGTCAAATTATTTTTCAAGATTCAAATAATTTTTGAAAAAAATGCTCTTTTCTTTCAAAAATCATCGCCCAATCTTGATAGATTTTAGCCTCTTCTAGTTTACGTTTGATGATGCCCCCATTTATAAACTCATAGATTTTTGCATTTGGAAAAAACAATAAAATCGGAGAGTGGGACGCGATTATAAATTGAGAATCCCTCTACACTAAGTCTTGCATCAAGACCATCAATTGCAATTGTGTACTAAGAGATAATCCAGTTTCGGGTTCATCTAATAAATAAAAACCTCGTCCCGAAAATCGAGTCGTCACTAATTCATAAAACGATTCTCCTCTAGAATAAGTATGTAAGGCCTTTTAAAAAAAACTCCACCTTGATCGATTGTTTCAATCTCGGTCATTAAATTATAAAAGGATTCAGCTCGATAAAAGTAACTATCTTTGGGATAATCTGGATATTTGATTGGCCGAGTTGCTTCAATGAATGAGGGTTGTTCTTTGTAGGAAGTAAATACATTATTTTTGGACCCAGCTTTTAGATTCAAGCTCATTAATCTAGCAATCGTTTCAATTATTGTTGATTTTCCAGAACCATTTTTACCAATTAAAAATGTAACAGGTGTTTCAAATATAAGTTGCTCAATATGCGCTGCAATAGGTAAATTAAACGGAAATTCAGTTGAAGAAAGAGCTTTATCGTATTTGATTCCTTCAAGATAAAGTTTTACCATCTTCTTCCTCTTCTCTTTCTCGTTTAGGTATTTTCAACGTGTCTTCCCAACTTTTCATCTGATCAATAAATTTCTTACTCTTTAAATTAATCCCAACATATTCATCATAAAGCTCATCCACTGTTTGTCTAATTGCCGTTTTCGTCTCTGCTTTCACATTGATATCCTGAACTTTATCATACGAAATTGCAGAAAAAAGACGAATAAAATGGATTGCTCTTGGATCAGCGTGGTAACGATGATCATCAAGGTGCCAATGTCGTTCACACAATACACCACTATACTTTGATGAATAATCAAACTTTCCTCGGGTTTCTTGGCAAACACTACAATGTCTCCATTCTGGTGTGATACCAAAACGACTCAGTAATTGAATTTCAAAAATATTGGTAATGATCTCTGCATCTTTATTTTCATTTAATAATTTTAGCGCTTGCTGCACAAAATGGTATAGATTAGGGTCATAAGTCCGATCTTCAACAGCGGCATCGACTAAATTCAAGATATAAGTTGCATAGGCATTCACAAAAATGTCTTCCTGAATCACACGAAGAGGATAAACTTCTTTACTGCCATTCAAAAAAGATAGACCCTCTTCTCTAAAATCACCAATATAAACAGCTTCTGTAAAAGGCAAAATAGCAGGACCAATCGGATTATTTTTTCGGTGCGCTCCTTTTACGAAAAACATTAATTTACCAAAAGACTCTGTAAAAATTTTAACTAATTTATCTTTTTCTTTATAGTCTTTGGTAAATAAAATAATCCCCTTTGTTTCGCCTAAAGTCATGATTTTGCCTCCCTTGTATTTTAGTCTATTTTAGCAGATGTAGAAGTAAAAGAACAATTCCGTTCGCACACAGAATTGTTCTTTTGGCAATTTATTAATAATCGTCTTTACGATAACCAAAGTCTTGTAAATGAACTTTTTTATCGCGCCAATCTTTTTGAACTTTTACCCAAAGTTCCAAATATACTTTATCGTCCAATAAATGTTCGATATCTTGTCTAGCCTTTGTTCCGATCTGTTTAAGCATCTTACCGCCTTTACCAATGATGATTCCTTTTTGGCTATCACGCTCAACGATGATCGTCGCTTGAATACGGATTTTATCATTTTCATCACGTTTCATTGAATCCACAACCACTGCAACAGAATGTGGAATTTCATCCCGTGTAAGTAAAAGGACTTTTTCGCGTACGAGTTCAGAAACGATAAAATACTCAGGATGATCCGTTACTTGATCATCCGGGAAATATTGTGGTCCCTCAGGCATTTGATCTACTAAAACATTCATCAATCGATCAACATTATTTCCTTCAGTTGCTGAAATTGGCACAACTTCTGCAAAATCCATCTGACTTGCATAATCTTCAATAATACCCAAAAGCTCATCTGGATGAACCGTATCGATTTTATTGATTACAAGATACACAGGGCTCGTCATTGTTTTAAGACGTTCGATAATAAAATCATCACCCTTTCCTCTTTTTTGATCTGCACTGATCATAAACAAGGTTGCATCAACTTCGCGCAACGCACTATAAGCCGTTTCAACCATAAAATCACCCAAGCGATGTTTTGGTTTATGAATACCAGGTGTATCGATGAAAACGATTTGTGCTTCGGGAACGGTATAGATCCCTTGAATCTTGTTTCTTGTTGTTTGAGCCTTATCACTCATAATCGCAATTTTTTGTCCGACGATTCGATTTAACAACGTAGATTTACCAACATTTGGTCTACCTACGATTGCTACAAATCCAGATTTATGTGCTTCTGTCATAGTTCCTCTCCTCTATAAAAAGTCTTGTAATATTTGCCAAATTTTAGGAACAAATAGTAACATTCCCACGATTACAGCAAATCCGGTTGTTAAAAGAACTGCACCTGCTGCCATATCTTTGATTTTTTTCCCGATTGGATGAAAGTGAAAATCCGTCACCATATCGACGACGTTCTCAAAAACAGTATTAATGATTTCCATCACCAATACCAGAAAAATTGCTAACAACAGCCACAGCCATTCTGAAAGCACTAATCGAAAAATGAAACCGAAAATAATCGCAATTATCCCCATAAAAATATGTGTTCGCATGTTCCGTTCTTCTTTAAATACCGTTTTAATTCCTTGAAGAGCAAACTCTAAGGATGTTATAAAATGCTTATTTTTCACTGTCCGCTTATCTTTTGAGTCCATAGGCATCTAAGATCTCTTTCTGTAAACCAAACATTTCTTTCTCATCCTCAGGTTCCATGTGATCATAACCATTTAAATGTAAAAAACCATGCACAGCCAAGAAACCTAATTCACGTTCAAACGAATGACCGTATTCAACCGCTTGTTCTGCAGCGCGTTCAGTTGATATCATAATATCCCCAAGGTTTCTAGGGAAGGCTTCCGTCTCATCGTCAAAAATAATCGGT
The DNA here is from genome assembly GCF_001465345.1 of Enterococcus rotai. Lineage (NCBI taxonomy): Bacteria > Bacillati > Bacillota > Bacilli > Lactobacillales > Enterococcaceae > Enterococcus > Enterococcus rotai. The sequence goes on from NZ_CP013655.1 coordinate 3,165,692, forward strand.
AATTCGTCTTCCCCTTCTTCTTCCAACGCAAAGCTGATAACATCTGTTGGGGCATCTTTGCCTCGATAATCTCGATTTATTACTTGAATGCCAGAATTATCCATAAAGGTCACGGACATTTCTGTATCCTTAGATATGTTCAGAAAATCGGCTGCAAACTGCAACAGATTTTCTACTTCTTCTAAATTATCTTTTGATAAATTCGTTGTTTCATCAATGAATGAAATGTCCATTAGTCATCTCTCTTTTCTTGTTCATCTTTCATTTCTTGCGCTTCTGATTTCATTTTTGGGTACTTGATTCTTGAATGGAATGTGCTGCACAACCCACTTACTAAAGATTTCTCAACAATCCGAATCTCTTTCATGGTTAAGCCGCAATCATCTAGTTGTCCATCTGAAATCCGATCTTGGATAACATTATGAACAAAAGCTTGAATTTTTTCGTTTGTCGGATGATCCATTGCACGAACCGCCGCTTCACATGTATCTGCAATACTTACGATCCCAGCTTCTCTTGTTTGAGGTTTAGGACCTGGGTACCGGAAATCCGCTTCTAAAATATCTGCATTACGTTCTTTGGCTTTAACATAGAAAAACTTCATTAACGTGGTCCCATGATGTTGGCGACAAATATCGATCACCATTTCAGGCATATGATACTCTTCCAATATCTTAGCTCCATCAATAACATGACCAAAAATAATCTGTTTACTATCTTCAGGTAATAAAAAATTATGCGGGTTTTCTGCGCCTGCCGGTAAATTTTCAACAAAGAAATTTGCATGCTTGATTTTACCAATATCATGATAATAACAAGCAACACGAGTCAGTAATGAACGACCACCGATTTCAGCTACTGCATTGGCACTCAAGCTTGCTACCATCATACTATGATGATACGTTCCAGGAGCTTCTTCAAGTAGTTGTTTTAATAGTGGATGATTCGGGTTACTTAGCTCGTTTAACACAATCACACTATCATCAGTTACAAGTAATTCGATATATGGATGAAGTCCCATTGTTGCAAGGAAAGCCAAAACAGTCCCAGCAAGTGCACAAATCATCATCGTCCATGATTTACCATCAAAAAAGCTCATCCCTTGATAAATCATCAAAACAAAATCTAGACAAACTGGAAAAATGATTACCCAGAATACGGCAACTAAGCCTTGCTCACTAATACGAGTTCGTTTAACTACAGTTGCTAGCAACCCAGAAAACATATAGCTCACTATAATTACGGTCAATGTATTGGTTCCAATAGCATTATAAAACACAAACAGTGAAAAAATCACTTGGAAAACAGCTGCTAAAACACCCGCTCGTCTACTAACAAAATAATTTAGGACTAGTGGTGTAAAGGCTGCTGGGAAGAACAAAGAAATATACATCATTTGTTCTGTTTGGAAGATTTGGAAAAACTTCATCAACACAACACTTAAAGACATTGCTCCTACATAAAATAATACAAAATGTCTACGTCGGCCCTCTTCTGTAACTTGCTTAGTGAAAAACAGTAAAACTAAGACTTGTAAAACAATTGCTAGTGTCAACGCAGCCATAGGAAACAAAGAAGTACTTTGATTTGTCATACCCAACAACTCAAGTTTTTCCATCGCTTTACTATCAATTTGAGTGCCTTCACGAACAATGATTTCACCTTGATATATCATTGAAGGCGGAATGGCATCCATCGCATTTTGACGTAGTTCTTTTGTCTTTTTATCGTTGGCAAAATCATTTGCCACGATTCCTTGGTTCACAATATAACGAATTTCTTGTTGCATCGTTCCGGTAACATCAAGAAATTGAATCTTTTCAATCGCACTTTGACGAACAGTATCTAAATCAGCTTCACGAACATGATCTTTCATTTTCTCGTCTACGATTTTCAAACTTTCGGTTTTTACTTGTTGAATCTGAGCTGCATCTAATGAGAAAATATTTTGATAAAAAACATTGGGAAATTTTTGATAAAAAGCGACTTCATCTTGATCCAACGCTTCAAATTGAGCCTTTAAATTAGCGACTCTTTCCTCTATCGTCGGCTTAGGAATCGTTTCATCTTTTTTTGCCTTAGCGACCTTTTCTTGATAGTCTTTATCTGTTTTTTCATTTGCTGTCACGATCAACTTAAAGAGCTTTTCAATACGTTTATGCTGAACATCAGCTGTTTCTTCTTGATAAATGTATTCTGGAGTAACAGCTTCAGCTGCTAGCTTTTTCTTCTGAGCTGTTTCATACGTATTTTCCACGTTTTTATTTGCTCGAATTGTATTTTCTGCTAGTTGTCCTTCTTTTATCTCGACTTTCTTTTGATGAACACTGCCAAACATAATGATAAATAAAAAACAGGAAAATATAAGTAGCAGTAGTGGAATATAGGCTTTCCCTAATTTGTCACGTAATTTTAATAACGAATACTTCAACGGAATTTTCACTCCTTTCCGCAGGTTTTACTCTATTTTTGACTTTCCTTTTCATACGCTCGAATGATTTGAGCAACAACTGGATGTCTCACCACATCGCCAGCATCAAAATGAACAAATGCAATCTTATCGATTGATTGTAACGTTTTTTCTGCATGGATCAGCCCGCTAGCAACACCTTTAGGCAAATCGATTTGGCTCGTATCGCCATTAACGATCATTCTTGAGTTAAAACCCAGTCTAGTCAAAAACATTTTCATTTGAGCAATGGTCGTATTCTGTGCTTCATCTAAAATCACAAAAGCATCATCTAAAGTCCGACCTCTCATATAAGCTAATGGTGCAATTTCGATTACGCCTCTTTCCATTAAGCGATTTGTATGCTCCATACCAAAAACTTGGTACAGTGCATCATAAACCGGGCGTAAATAGGGATCTACCTTTTCTTTTAAGTCGCCAGGTAAAAATCCCAGACTTTCTCCGGCTTCAACAGCGGGACGCGTTAAAATTATTTTTTGGACTTCGCCTTTTTTTAATGCAGACACAGCCATTACGACTGCTAAAAATGTTTTACCAGTTCCTGCAGGGCCAATTCCAAAAATAATATCTCGTTTTCTTACCGCCTCAACATATTTTTTCTGTCCTACGTTTTTGATACGAATTGCTCGGCCATGGTGATCTTTTAAGATCTCCTCTTCATACATCGCAACAAATGTATCCAGTTCACCATTTTTTGCCATTTTCAAAGCTGAAACGACATCTGGCGTACTGATTTTAATACCGCGCTGTATCAAGACTTGTAATGTTCTTACCACAGAAGCAACCAACTGTACTTCTGCTTCTTCGCCTAGCAATTGAATCGTCTCACCACGTGTGTTGATTGTTACAGCTGTATTATCTTCTAAGTATTTTATATGTTTATCATGGGTTCCTAAAAGCATACTAACATCGTCAGAATCGTTTAACTTCAATTCCAAAGATATCGACTGATTTTCTGTCAAAAAATGCCCATCTCCTTTATTTTTTTCATTCCTTACAATCATACCATATTATTTATTTATTAAAAAGAGAGCGGGATTAAATCTAACAATTCAAAGTAACATCTGGCTCTACTTTGCTTAATTTAGACAAAAAAACCAACGGAATCCCGTTGGTTTTTTTGTCTAATTCTCTTGTAGTAATTCTTTTACAATTGCATTGACCTGATTTCCGTCTGCTTTGCCTTTAACTTCTGGCATTACAGCACCCATCACTTTACCAAATTCTTTTGGCGAAGTCGCACCGGTCTGATCAATTGCCGTTTGAACAATCTGACGAATCTCTTCTTCTGAAAGTTGCTTGGGCATATATTTTTCAACAATTGTGATTTCGATTTTCACTTTGTCAGCAAGATCGTCACGTCCCGCTTTTTCAAACTCTGATAAAGAGTCTCTGCGTTGTTTCATCTCACGAGATAAAACTGTTAACTCTTCTTCTCCGTCCAAATCACGGCCAGCTTTAATCTGCTCATTTTGAATGGCTGCTTTCAACATACGAAGTACGGATAAAGTATCTTTATCTTTTGACTTCATTGCTGTTTTGATATCGTCATTCAATGTTGTTAGTAATGACATACAACCAACTCCAATTCATCGAAAACTAGAATTTTTTACGTTTTCTAGCTGCTTCAGATTTTTTCTTACGCTTTACACTTGGTTTTTCGTAGAATTCACGTTTACGAGATTCTTGTAAAGTACCCGCTTTTGAAACGGAACGTTTGAAGCGACGAAGAGCATCGTCAAGAGATTCGTTTTTACGAACGACAGTTTTTGACATGTTAATTCCCTCCCTCCGAGCTTAAAAAGTAACCGTTTTTTATATTTATGAGTTATCTAACATAAATAAAATACCGTTCTTGTTACATTATATCGAATGGTTATTTTAACGTCAACCTTTGTATTGAAAAAATGCATAAAAAAGTACCAAAATGAGTAAAGTTTTACACTCTTATGCAATATTCATGTTTTTTTCTGAAAAAAATGATCATCTACACTCTTCACAACGACCAAAAATCTCAAATCGATGTCCTTCAATTTCACAGCCGCTCAATTGTTCTTTAAAAAAATCCATTGGGCACATATGAATTTCTTTTGTTTTGCCACAAACCGTACAAATAAAATGATGATGATGTCCTACTTCTTGACAACAATGAAAGCGAAATTTTTTTTCTCCATTTAAATCTGTTGTCTCCAACAAATTCAACTGTTCAAAATCATGTAAATTACGATAAATCGTATCATAACTCACACCTTGATATTCCTGATTCATAAACTCATAAACTTCTCTTGCTGAGATATAACGATTTCTTCTAATAAGGTAGGTAATCATCGCTTCTCTCTTTTTAGTATATTTCAAGCCATGCTCTTTCATCACGGTTAAAGATTGTTCTACTTTCGAGTTAGATTGTACCATTTTAGATCCTCCAATTCTTAAATCAGAATCATTACGAATAAGATTTATGAAGGTATGGTATAATAAATTTATAAAAAAAGCAAGAGAGGAATCAAATTATGACAATAAATGAAGAAAAAAAATGTGTGACAATTTTTGTTATTTCCGATTCGGCTGGCGAAACAGCTTCGAAATTAGCTGCAGCTTCTATGGCACAATACCCTACCGTTGACTTTTCTCTATTTAGACGAACATTTGCTAAAGAAGAAGAAAAGTTGAGAAAAGCCCTTGAAGATGCCAAACGTGAAAATGCCATGGTGTTACATACAATCGTAAATGATCGCTTAGTTAAAATTGCGAATGATTTTTTTGAAGAAAATAATTTATATCACTTTGATATATTAACACCGCCAGTAGCTGAGATCGAACGATTGACAGGCATTGCACCAACTAGAGAAGCTGGTGCATTGCATCATTTAAATGAAAATTATTTCAAACGAATCGAAGCAATGGAATTTGCAGTCAAATATGATGACGGGAAAGATCCGAGAGGTTTCTTAGAGGCGGACGTGCTCTTACTAGGTGTTTCTAGAACATCAAAAACGCCACTCAGCCTATTTTTAGCCAATAAAAATTTGAAAGTAGCCAATCTTCCATTGATTCCCGAGGCACATCTGCCAAAACAATTGTGGGAAACAAATCCTAAGAAAATTGTTGGTTTAACAAATGATCCTGATATCTTAAACGGCATTCGTAAAGAACGAATGAGAACTTATGGCTTGCCAGCGAATACTTCTTACTCCGATATTGAAAAGATCAGAAAAGAATTAGCCTTTGCTAACGATTTATATGAAAAATTGGGCTGTGTCGTGATCAATGTGGCCTCCTTATCAATTGAAGAAACAGCATCAATGATTTTAAATGCGTTGAATTTGGAAGATCATAGTTATTATGCAACAGAGTCACCCGAAGCATAACAAGTCCAAATAGAAGAGCATGATTGAAGGTTATTTTTCGCCTTCAATCATGCTCTTTTTTTATTTAAAATACTTGAATCCCTTCTTGGTCTATCGATAGTACATTGATAGCAGCCGAATGAGGTAATTTTTCCAACTCTCGAACCATTTGAGTTGTTTTTTCTTCTGGCGAGATCACTAAAACAGTCGGTCCTGCTCCACTTAGAAATGCGCCGTAAGCTCCAACCTTGTGACTAAGATCCCGGATTTGCTCCAAATGTGGCACTAATTTTTTGCGATATGATTCATGCCACCGGTCTTTTTCCATCATTAAACCAGCTAAAGGCAAGTTGCCATTTAAAATCGCCGCAATCATCACATTTGCGATTGAGCTTGCTTGCACCGCTTCTTTATATGGAATTGAAGCTGGCAATACGCTACGGCTTTCAGAGGTCAATAAGTGAGCCTCAGGAATATAAGCAATCACATCGCACATTGGGAAGTGATGTTTAACAGAGTAAACTTCACCATCAACATAACTAGCTACAACAAAATCGCCGCAAATAGCGGGAGCAACATTATCTGGATGACCTTCCATCTCAGTCGCTATTTGTACTTTATCTTTTTGAGATAAGTTCAAATTACCTAAGCGATTAGCAAGCTCAATACCGCCGACTATCACACTAGAACTACTGCCTAACCCTCTAGCTAAAGGAATATCCGATGTCATCTTCAAAACTTTAGGTGAAAGGTCAGGTGCTATTTTCAATGCGGTTTGAATCAATAGATTCGTTTTATCACTTGGAATATCCGCACCTAAAGAATGGATGATTTTCCATTCTTCAGCATTTTTGACCACTTCGATATTCAGGTATTGCGACAACGCAATCCCACATGAGTCAAAACCCGGACCTAGATTTGCACTGGTTGCGGGAATTCTTATTTTCATAGTTCTGACACTCCATTACGCAAATGCATCCGCATTTCTTCTAAATCACTCATTTTAGAGATGTTTACATCTGTTGCATTGATCGCTGTATCAGGATCTTTCAGACCATTTCCAGTGAAAACTGTTACTACGGTTTCACCTGGTTTGATTTTCCCACTCTTCACATGTTGGATCACACCAGCTAATGAAGCGGCAGATCCAGGTTCAACAAATACGCCATCTTGAGCAGCAACTTTGCGATAAGCATTCAAAATTTCTTCATCTGTTACAGAATCGATATAACCATTTGATTCATCACGTGCAGCTTCTGCTAATTTCCAGCTAGCTGGATTACCGATGCGAATAGCTGTTGCAATTGTCTCAGGTTGTTCAATCACTTCTCCTTTTACGATTGCTGCAGCACCTTCTGCTTCAAAACCGTGCATTCTAGGTAAAAGAGTTCCTTTTTTATCATGCCATTCTTTAAACCCTTTCCAATAAGCTGAAATATTCCCAGCATTTCCAACAGGGATTGCTAAAACGTCTGGCGCTTGTCCAAGTTGTTCACAAACTTCAAAAGCCGCTGTTTTTTGACCTTCTAAACGATAAGGATTAACAGAATTCACAAGAGCAACTGCTTCTGTTTTGGCGATGTCTCGTACAGCTTTTAAGGCTTCATCAAAGTTACCTGGAATCGAAATAATATCTGCCCCATAAATGATGGCCTGAGCTAATTTACCCATTGCGATTTTCCCATCTGGAATGACCACATACGCTTTAACACCAGCTCTTGTAGCATAAGCGGCAGCAGCAGCACTTGTATTCCCTGTAGAGGCACAAACGATTGCTTTAGCCCCTTCTTCAACAGCTTTAGCTACGGCCATGACCATACCGCGGTCTTTAAAGGAACCGGTTGGATTCAACCCTTCATATTTTCCGTATAGATTGATTCCTAATTCTTTTGATAAACTGTGTAAAGGAATCAGCGGTGTATTTCCTTCAGCCAGAGAAATCATGGGTGTTTTATCTGTAATTGGTAAATATTCCTTATATTGTTTTAATAGTCCTTCGTACATCTTTAGTCCTCCAATACTTTAAATGTATTTAATAGTTCGAATTCTTCAGTGGATTCGATTTCTTTCGTCACTTGTTTCATTTGTTCTTTCGTAATGGTATGAGTGATTGCAACGATTCTTGCTCTAGTTCCGTCAGATTTTTGCTGAACTAATTGATCGAAGCTAACATTGGCTTCCGTCATAATTTGCGTCAACTTCAAAATTTGACCACGACGATCCGGTACTTCGATCGAGAAATAATACTTCCCAGAAATCGTCTCATCTGCGGCGATTTTAGTATCGTGTTGATAGGAATTAAACATATGTCCAGTTGTTCCTAGACGGATATTTTTAGCGATCGTAATAATATCACTTACCACGCTTGTAGCAGTAGGTTTAGCACCCGCTCCCGGTCCATAATACATTGATTCACCAACACCTGAACTTTCAATAAAGACGGCATTAAACTCATTGCGAACAGATGCAATCGGATGGGATTTAGCCACTAACATCGGCCCTACTTCAACAGCAATACTACCTTCTTGACTTTCAGAAGAACCAATTAGTTTCACTTCGTACCCTAAATCGGCAGCCATTTCAACGTCATCTAACGATAATCCGCGAATTCCACGTGTATCGACTTGATCCAATCTAATATTCATTCCAAAAGCAAATTGGCTTAAAATCACCATTTTATAAGCTGCATCGATCCCATCGACATCATTCGTTGGATCAGATTCAGCAAAGCCTAATTCTTGCGCTTCTTTTAACGCTTGGTCGTATGATTTTTTTGCTGAAACCATTTGTGTCAACATATAGTTGGTCGTACCATTTACGATGCCTAAAACTTTTTGGATATTATCAGCAGCTAAACTGTTCGCAATTGTACGTAGAATCGGTATACCGCCTGCCACGCTCGCTTCATAGTACAAATCACAATGATTTTTTTGTGCTAACGCTACAAGTTCACTCCCATGTTGCGCCAAAAGATCTTTATTTGCAGTCACAATATGTTTACCATTTTCTAGTGCTTTGGTAATGAAGGTTTTAGCTGGTTCAACTTTTCCTATTAATTCTACAACGATTTTGATTTCGTCATCATTGATAATATCCTCAATAGTTGTCGTGAGGTGAATATCAAATTTCTCAGCCAGACGTCTTTTTTCTTCCTCATCTCGTACTAGTGCTTTTGAAATAACGATCTCCATCCCTGTTACTTGAGATATTTTTTCTTGATGTTCTTGTAAAATGGTTGGTACACCAGAGCCTACAGTCCCCAGTCCAAGTAAACCAATTTTCAGTTTGTCCTTCATTCTTCTTCCTCCAACTATAAAATTAGAAACATTTCATTTTCTTCTAATAAAACATGTCTCTAGTATAACGAAATGCCGAAAAAAAAACTACCCTTTTCTGTGAATTTCCCAAAGGAATCATAGAAAAAGATAGATTACTGATGTTTGATATGTTCAAATGTTTGATTCAAAATATCGATAACATGATGGTCATCCAATGTATAATAAATTGTTTTCCCCTCACGTCTTGATCTCACTACATGGCTATCACGTAATAATTTTAGTTGGTGAGAAACTGCCGATTGTTCCATCGAAAGTTGCTCTGCAATTGCTGTTACGTTTAACTCGCCTTGCTTTAACAAAAGTAAAATCCGCAATCTTGTCGGATCACTCAACACTTTGTATAACTGACTTACTTTTTGAATCTCATCTATTTCTTTCATTGCTGAGCTTCCTTTCCTTTTTTCCTCTTGACTATTATAGCAAACTTTTTTTAAAAGAGGCTATATTTGCTTCTTTTAAACGAAATCAAAAAAACAGGTAGGGCAAATCAAAGCCCTACTTGCCTTTTCACTTGTTTTTATTAACTATTTGCTTGTTTAACTGCATCAATCACAGCGTATCTAAATCCATTCTTTTCTAAAGCTGTAACGCCTTTGATCGTACTACCGCCAGGAGAGGTTACACCATCTTTTAATTCACCAGGATGCTTTTTAGTTTCTAATGCTAATTTCGCAGAGCCTAGCATCATTTGAGCAATAACTTCATAAGAAAGTGCGCGAGGCATTCCTTCCAAGACAGCGCCATCCGCTAAGGCTTCCATAAAGATATCTACAAAGGCTGGGCTACATCCAGCAACAGTTCCAAAGGTACCTAAAATAGTTTCGCTAACTTCTTCAACTTTTCCCAAAGACTTTAGCACACGAACGGCTTCTGCTTTTGTTGGTGCTGGCATATCTGCAAAAACGGCACCGATCATGCCTGCATTGACACTCACGGGCGTGTTGGGAATCGCATGGACAACATGGATTGTTTCACCTAACACAGCTTGAGCTTCTGCCACTGTATGACCGGTAGCCACTGAAATAAGAATGGTATCTTTGGCCATAAATGGTGCTGCTTGTTTTAAAATATCTAGTACAATGCTAGCCCCAGTTGCAATGAAAATCACCTTACATGCTTTCAGTGCATCATATTCTTTGATCAATTGAAATCCGAGTTTTTCTTGAAGTGCTTCAGCAGTTCCGCTTGAACCGCCTTTTACGAATAAGTTTTCTGGCGCTACTGTTTTGGCTCTTAACAAACCTTCGATCATCGCACTACCCATGTGACCTGCTCCAATAAATCCAATGTTCATATCCATCACTCCTTATAAATTTACAAATGAAAGGACTGAAGTAACACTGATTTCCAGTTTTTTTCAGTCCTAATCATTTTATTTGGTTATCTCATTGACTGCTTGCTCAAAATTCTTGATTTTTTGATCTGCTTCTATTTGTGAAGCAGCTTTAGTAGCTAAATAAAACTTAATCTTAGGTTCCGTTCCTGATGGACGAATAGCAATCCAACTTCCATCTTCCAAAAAGTATTTTAGCACATCTGAAGGTGGCGTTGTTAAGGATTCGACTTTACCATCCGCAAAGGTTCTCGTTAGTTCTTTAAAATCTTCTGTTTGAGTTACTTTGATATCTGCAAACGCGGTAGGTGCTTCTTCGCGGAATCTTTTCATCAAGGCTTTGATTTTTTCGCTGCCTTCGATACCACTCAATGTAACAGAAATTGTTTTTTCTTCAAAATAGCCATATTCTTTAAAGATATCTTGTAGTCCATCATAAAGTGTTTTTCCTTGTTTTTTGTAGAAAGCCGCAACTTCTGCCAATAAAACCAGTGCTTGAATGGCATCTTTATCACGAACAAACGATTTTACTAAATATCCGTAACTTTCTTCAAAACCAAACATGAATGTTTGAGAATGATCGGCTTCATATTGCTCGATTTTTTCTGCAATAAATTTAAATCCTGTTAAAACATCAACCATTTTTGTGTTGTATTTTGCTGTAATTGCTGTAGCTAATTCACTAGAAACAATTGATTTTAAGACAACGGCATTTTCTGGTAGCGTACCTGCTTGTTTGTGCGCTTCTAAAATGTATTGAATCATAATCGAACCTAATTGGTTCCCTGTTAAAACTTGATATGAACCATTCGGTAACCGAACTGCTGCGCCTAAGCGATCCGCGTCTGGATCAGTGGCGATCAATAAATCAGCATCTTCTTTTTCACCTAAACGAATAGCATATTCAAAAGCAGAATGTTCTTCTGGATTTGGTGATTTGACTGTTGTGAAATCTGGATCAGCGATTGCTTGTTCCGGAACAAGTACAAATTTTTCAAAGCCAGCTTGCTTTAATGCTTTTTCACCTAACATTTTACCTGTACCGTGTAAAGGGGTATAAACCAGTTTCAATTCTTTCCCCATTTCATTGATTAATTCTTGGTTGATCGTAACGTTTTTGATCTCTTTCAAGTAAGCAGTATCGACTTCTTCCCCAATGATTGAAATTAAGTCACGCTCTTTTGCCTTGTCTTCAGCTAAAACATCAACTTTTAATGGATTTTCGACTTCGCGAACATACTTTGTTAATGCATCAGCATCAGCGGGTGGCATTTGTCCACCATCTGCACCGTAAACTTTATAACCATTATACGCAGCCGGATTATGAGAGGCTGTGATCATGATCCCAGAGAAAGCATTGAGATGACGAACAGCAAAAGACAGCTCAGGTGTTGGTCGTAAACTTTCAAAGACAAAAGCCGGAATATCATGGTTTGCTAATGTTTTAGCAGCTTCCATTGCAAATTCTGGTGACATGTGGCGTGAATCATAAGCAATCGCCACTCCCCGTCTTTTCGTTTCCATTCCTTCAGCATCCATAAAACGGGCTAACCCTTCAGTTGCTTGACGGATCGTAAAAATATTCATTCGGTTGATCCCTGCACCTAAAATGCCGCGCATCCCTGCCGTGCCAAACTCTAATGGTGCATAAAAGGCATCTTGACATTTTTCAGGATCTTCTTTTAGATCTTTCAATTCTTTTTTTAGATTTTCTGGTATATTTTCTTCATTTATCCACTGTTCATAGACTTGTTCCCAAGACATATCAGCACCTCTTTTATCATTTGTTTTCTTACCCACTAATAAGTATATCATTCTAGCGCTTTTGAGGAAAGCGATGCCTAAAATTTACTCCTTCAGGTAATTACTTTAACAAGCCTTGAATTTGCAAGAGTTGATCTGTAAGCATTGGAGGTTCAGTAGCAAAGAAATCGGAAATTTTTTGACTCCAGCGTTTGGTTTCTCGTGCTTCTGCAAAGTTTTCCATCGTTTGATCGTATTCTTCAATCAATTGATACACATATGGTTGGTACTTATTATAATGAATGACAGTTGTCTCTGGTAAGCGTGGTTTGACCTGCATTTCTACGATTGGTTGTCCAATACTTAACCCAAATAGTGGAAATGTATGTTCCGGTAGTTCTAGTAATCTGCTAATTTCTTTTCCATGTTTGCGAATACTTCCGACGACGACAGATCCTAACCCGAAGCTTTCCGCAGCAATGACTGCATTTTCGAGTGCTAAGGCGGCATCTGTTGTTGCTAAGATAACTGGTTCGATACTTTCATTTATAGGGTAAGTGCTATCATATGCTTCACTGACCATCTTCGAACGATGGAGATCTCCAATAAAAAGTAAAAAAACCGAACTTTTCTTGATTTGAGGATTCCCTGGATTCCATTCTACTAACTGTTCACGGATTTGCTTGTCTTGAAGTACGATAATACTGTAAAATTGACCATTCATCCAACTAGGTGCCTGTCTTGCCGCATCTAATATTGCTTGTAATTGAGCTTGAGGTATAACATAATTTTCGTCAAAATCACGATAACTGCGGCGATTTTGTAATAATTCAATCGTTTGATTCATAATAGCGAATCCCTCCTTTTTTTCTATTTTATCATAGTCTGTTTGAGTCCATACTCATTTTTTTAGTTATCTCTCGTAATTTCGTTTCAAATAGTGGGAAATTTGTTTCATCTACTCTAGAAAAATTGATCCGAATACTGTCTTGATTTTCACTAAAAAAGAAACTAGGGGCAATCAATAATCTTTCTTGTAAAAAAATAGCCCAGTCTTTTTGTTCTAGTTTCCCCTGCTTCCATTTTGCCCAAATATAAAAACCACCCTCTGGCATCGTAACTTCCCATTCTGGTAATTGATCTAGTAGTTGAAATACAGCTTTTCCTCTTTGTTCTAACTTTTGTTTCAGAGACAAAACCTTAGTCGGAAAATTTTCATCAGTTAGCGCTAAATTTGCTAATAACTGCGGAAAGATACTTAATGAAAAATCCATCATTTTTCTAGCCTCAGCTAACTGTTGATTAACAGAGGTGGGCGCACTTAACCAGCCAATTTTGGTTGTCGAACCAAGAATCTTTGAAAGCGAGCCGATATAGAGCACATTTTCTGGATCTAATTTTTTTAACGGCTGAATTTTATCTGAGGGAACAAAATTTAATTTAGCAAAAACATCATCTTCTAAAATCGGTATTTGGTAGTTTTGACAAAGTTCAACAAGTGCTTTTCTACGTTTCATCGACATTGTTTTACCGGTAGGATTTTGAAATGACGGATTGACCATAACCATCTTGACTCGATGTTGACGAATCACTTTTTCCAATGAGAGCAGATCGATACCTTCTTGATCCATATTCACTCCGTAAAGGCGGATCCCGGCTGCTTGAAAAATGGGTAGCGCATAAAGAAAAGATGGGTCTTCAATTGCAACGCTGTCACCCGATTGCAACAGTACTTGCAAAATCAAGAATAGTGCTTGCTGTGCACCAGAAGTAATCAAAAGGCTTTCTGGAGAAAGAGAAAAGCCATATTCCTTTTCCGTTTCATTACTAATTGCTTGTCGCAAAGGATAATAGCCTAGATCATCTTGTTGTTCTTCTTCTAAAAAATGTTTCCAGGTCAGTGGTGGAAATGAAAAACTCGGAATTAGATCTAATGGTAATTCACCTGTATACAAATCTAAAACGTCATGATCAGACTGTTTGATCAATCTTTCGATCTGTTCTGTGTATGGATCAACTTTAGCAAATACATTTTGTTCTAGATAACGACGCCAGTCCGTTCTTGGCGTGGTGCTAATGCCCCATTTCCCTTCATTAACAATTGTACCGCTTCCTTGTTTTCTGACGATCCAACCTAGTGCAACCAATTCGTCTAAAGCATGAACGACTGTAGAGCGATTGACTTGAAAGTAAGCGGCTAGTTTTCTTTCTGAAGGTAAACGTTCGCCGGGAAGTAGGTCACCGTTTTTTATGTAGCTTAAAATTAGTTCGATAATACTTACGTAGACTGGTACGCCTTTTTCTTTTTTTAGTGACCACATGGTTTTGCCTCCTGTATTTTATTTGGTAGTTTAAAAGTACAACTCTTATTTTGATTGTCTTGTACTGCTCAACATCAAATCACTTCGTTCTTTGTGTTTCAATGGATCAACTCTCCCTTTGCTCGTCTTGTACTGCTCAACATCAAATCACTTCGTTCTTTGTGTTTCGCAGCAATTGGATGACCTGAAAATAACCCAATTGGCTGTTTTTGTCAACTGATGTTTGTTTTACAATACGTATATCAAAATATTTTCTGAATAGAGGTTGAAAGATGATCAAAAAAGTATTAACAGTTGCTGGTTCTGATTCTAGCGGCGGTGCAGGAATTCAAGCGGATTTAAAAACGTTTGAGGAGTATGGAACATTTGGTTTTTCAGCTTTAACTAGCATTGTAACCATGGATCCTGATGAAGGGTGGAGTCATTTAGTAACACCAATCGAGCCTGATTTAGTAGAAAAGCAATTGAAAACTATTTTTGCGGGCGGCGCTCTTGATGCGATGAAAACAGGGATGCTTGGAACAATCGAAGCGATTGAAATCACTCGCACTTATATTGATAAATTTGCTATGGATAATATTGTGATCGATCCAGTTATGGCTTGTAAAGGGACTAGTGAATTATTACAACCAGAAAATGTGGCAGCGATGACTCGTTTACTTTTACCAAAAGCAACTGTGACCACGCCTAATTTAGTTGAAGCAGGGATTTTATCTGGAATGGGTGATTTGACTTCCATCGACCAAATGAAAGAAGCTGCTAAAAAGATTCTTGATTTAGGACCAAAAAATGTTGTCATCAAAGGTGGCCACCGCTTAAAAACGGATAAGGCCGTCGACCTTTTTTATGATGGAACTGATTTTACTATTTTTGAAAGTGAACTATTTTCAACTGATTATAATCACGGAGCAGGATGTACGTTCGCTGCTGCAGTAACTGCTGGTCTTGCCAAAGGTTATTCAGTTGTTGAAGCCGTTGCCTTAGCTAAAAAATTCGTAGCTGCAGCAATTAAAAATGGACAAAAAATCAATCCATTTCTTGGGCATGTCTGGCATGGTGCATACAATCATGCTTCCGACAGAATGACCGAAAATTAAGGAGCGATCAAATGAATAAACAAAGTTCAACAACGTCTATTGTGCTAGTTGGTTTATTTGCAGCCTTAACCGTTCTTGGCACAATGATCAAAATCCCTATGCCTACTGGCGCTTTTGCTCATTTAGGCAATTCTGTTTTATTGTTAGCCGTTCTTTTGATTGGTTATAAAAAAGGCGCTTTAGCTGGTGGCTTAGGTTTTGCAATTTTTGATGTTTTAAATGGCTTTGCCGCTGAAGCACCTTATTTTATTCTAGAAAGTTTTATTGTTGGCGGTGCTGCTGCTTTGGTTATTTGGTTTTTCCACCATAATCTCGATGCTATTTGGAAAATCATTGTGATAGCTACAGTAACCGGCTTTGCTAAAATCATTATGACTCAAATTAAGAATACTGTGATGGGCCTCTTAGCTGGTGCTGATGTTAATGTGGCTTTTGCAAGCGCCCTATCAAAATTACCTGCAACATTTATTAATGTAGTTACGACAATTGTGATTGTAACGCTCGCTTATTTCCCATTGAAAAAAGCAATGGACGTCATTTTTACAAGGCAATCATTTTAGAGAACCAAACAAAAAAACTTCGCCTAATTTGGTAAAATAACCAACTTAAGCGAAGTTTTTCTATTTATCATTAGTAAAAATGCTTTCAAGCACCCAAAAAATGATTCCTGAAACTGGGAAAATCACCCAGTTTATTCCCCAATTTCCTAATAGTAACCCCTGACATACAAAGATTCCTACAATAATCGGCCAGTAGATTTTTTCCAACGTTTCAAACCATGCAGGTCTTCTGCTATTTCGTTCTGCTATTGCTTTAGGACCTGGCTTTCCATCATCTGAAATAAAATAGGTTTGTTCTAGCATTTTAGTGAAACTTCCCATGATCACGCCTCCAAAGATAAAAAAGAAGACACCAAAGGAAGCCAACACTAAAAGACAAGCAATACCAAAAAATTCTGCGCCATACAATGTTTCGAAAAAGACAACAGGTATTACAGATAAAATACACAACACCACTCCAGCAACCATACAGAAAATAAAGGAGCGCTGAAACAGTTCTTTTCTCTTTTTCATTTCGTTTTTAACTTGAATCGAAATCAAGCGATCATCCAATTTTTTACTTGTATTAGCGATAGTTGTGCCTGCAATGATAAATAACGGAACGCCAATTGCTGCTCCTAAGAAAATAAACAACAGCCCGAAGCCCTCTGCAACGCCTTCACCATATAATTCTATACTAACAAAAAAGGCTGCTGCTCCTAACATAATAAACGCCACACCTAAACCGATCATTGTCGCAGCTCTATGATACACTTTAAGAAAATCAACTGATTCGTCAATAGTGATTTCATTTAATTCGTAGCCCTTCTCATCAATAAATTCTTGTTTAATATTCATTTCTTCCAATAGTTCATCGATTGAACCAAATTCTGCAATCACGCCGCCGATTGCTTCGTTCTCGGATTTTCCTTGACCTTTCAAATCTTCATATCGGTCTTCGGCACTAGCTAATAGATCTTCCTTCAATTGTTTCGTTTGGCTTGTTTCTGCTACTCCCAAAAATAAACTGTCAATATAATCCCTGATTGTTTTCATTACTTTTCCTCCTTGATGAAGCGTTCAACCACTTTTTTTGTAAGTGTCCACTCCGCTATCTTTTCCTCTAAATAGGTTTGTCCAGATGTTGTGATTTTATAGTATGTTCTTTTTTTTCCATGTGTGATTTGACCTGGAAAAGAGGCTATAAATCCATTTTTTTCTAAACGATTAAAGGCTGAATACAGTGTCGTTTCTTTAATTGAATAGTTATTCTCAGAAATTTCTGTGATTCTTTTAGAAATGGCATAGCCGTATGAATCACCTTCCTGCAATACAGACAAGATAAATGTATCGTTATAGCCTCTGATTGCATCACTTCCGATCATTGAATCACCTCCGATTACTCCATCTGATGTACTACGTCTGTCGTTGTAATTATCATAGCACGATTACTACGACAGGTAAAGTAAAAATAATCAAAATAAAAAAGAAGCGTAAAATACGCTCCTTTTTTATTGCAAAATCCAGCGGCTGATTGCTGAGTTGATGATACGCAATGCTTGGTGATCAAAGGAAGAGAACTCTTTGATTAAATTGTATCACCATTAAATATTGAATTTTTAACGATCACATAGTCTACCTTACGAATCGCTTCAAGATCACGGCCACCAGCATATGAAATGGAAGACTGTAAATCTTGCTGCATTTCTACTAGCGTATCCGCCAAACTACCTTTATGCTGAATCCAGATTTTCTTTCCTTCAACATTTTTCTTTTCACCCTTTTGAAACTCAGAAGCACTACCGAAGTATTCTTTATAAACAACCCCGTTTTCTACTTTTGTTTCACCTGGTGATTCCTCATGACCTGCAAATAATGAGCCAATCATCACCATCGTTGCGCCAAAGCGTACTGATTTTGCTACATCACCTGGCGTACGAATCCCGCCATCAGCAATAATTGGTTTTCTAGCTGCTTTTGCACACCAACGTAGTGCTGCTAATTGCCAACCGCCAGTTCCAAATCCTGTCTTGATTTTAGTGATACAAACTTTACCAGGACCAATGCCGACTTTTGTTGCATCTGCTCCTGCATTTTCTAGCTCACGAACCGCTTCAGGTGTTCCCACATTACCAGCGATAACGAACGTTTCTGGTAAATGTTTTTTCAAATGCTGAATCATATTGATTACGGCATTTGAATGACCATGTGCAATATCGATCGTTACATAATCAGGAACCAAATTACGTTTAGCTAATTCTTCTACAAACCCATACTCCGCTTCCTTTACACCTACACTGATAGATGTGATCAAGCCTTTGGCATTCATTTTTTCGATAAATGGAATACGTGCATTTTCATCGAAACGATGCATAATATAAAAATAATTATTTTTAGCTAAAAATTCTGCAATTTCATCATCAATGATCGTCTGCATATTCGCAGGTACCACTGGCATTTTAAAGGTATGTTTCCCTAATTTTACAACTGTATCACATTCTGAACGACTGCTCACGATACACTTATTTGGGATCAACTGGACATCTTCGTAATCAAAAACTTTCATACTGTATTGCCTCCTAATAGGTTCTAATAAAAACACGCAAAAACACGAACATTAAACCATTAATAGTTCGCATTTTCAAGCACCTATGTCAATTTACACCATCCATTTGTAAATGTCAAAGGTAAATGCCGAAAAACACATAAACTAAAAGGGTATTGTTCGTGTTTTGATTCAAAAAAGATTTCCGTCTTTTTTAGACAGCCTTTATTTCTTTCTGTTTCGTTATTTGTTCTTCAATTTTTTCTTCAGGTAAAAGACGATTTAACAGAATTGCAGCAATCGATGCTGTTGCAACTGATGAACCAAATAGATATTGTAAAAATGATGGGAGTGATTGAATAAATTCTTTAGGAATCAAGGTCAACGCCAAGGTTAAGATCATTGGAATCGCAATCACATACATGGCTTTTTCATTGATTTCAACTTCTTTGATGACTTTCATCCCACTAATCGAAATGATTCCGCAAACAATCACAAAAACGCCACCGATCACAGGTGCCGGAATTGAAGAAATCAAAGTCGATAACTTTCCAGATAAACCAAATACGATAAACCATGCGCCAGCCGCTACAAATACTTTTTTACTTGCAACTCCTGTAATCGAAATAATCCCAGCATTCGTAGAATAGCCCGTTACTGGTGTTGTTCCCAACATGGATGAGATCAGGCAGCCGATTCCTTCTCCGACCACTCCGCGATTGATATTTTCATCTGTTAAAGGTTCTTCACAAACATTGCTGACTGCAAACCAAGTTCCTGTCGTTTCAGCCATTAATACAACATAAATAATGATCATCGTCAAAATTGAAGACAGATCAAATGAAAAGTGAAAATCTACAAACGGCACTTGAGGAACACTTGCTAGCGGTGCATTCTTAACTTGAGATAAATCAAGGATTCCCATAAACTGTGCTGCTAAACAGCCAATAACCAAAGCTAAAATCACAGAAGATATTCGGAAAATCCGCCCTTTCCCAGGAAATTGCGATCCGATCATCGCAAACAACACAAGTGAAACAGCTGCAATCACTGCCAATAAAATATTTTGACCTAAATCTCCAGATGCCATGAAAACATTGTCATTCAACGCTACCGGCATTAATGATAAGCCGACAATAAAAATAATAGTGCCACCGACGATGGGCGGTACAAAAGCTTTGATCAAACGATTAAAAATACCTGTTAATCCTAAAATAATGACTAAGACGGCCCCGATCAAACTAGCGCCTAAAACAGTCCCCCAGCCGTTTCCATTTTGATTATTTGCAAAATAAATCCCTGCAATAGCGCCAATTGGAATAAAAGACGGTCCTTGTGCTACGGGTAATTTCATGCAAAAGTAAGATTGAATGATCGTTGCAACCCCTGCAGCGATGAAAGTAGCCTGAATAAGTGCAGATGATTCTTTGGTTGTCAAACCAATAATCGATGCAATAATAAACGGCACAACATAGACATCCATTGCTAAAACATGTTGGATTCCTAAAAGTGCTGACTGTCCAATCGATAGATCATCATTGGGTCCTACGGTTAATTTGGATGTTTTCACTTGATTTTCTGTCATTTTACTTTTCACACCTCTAGCTCTTTTTTATTTTTATCATGAACTTTTCTTCCTTGAATCCAAACTTCATCAATGTTTTTAGGTCGAGATAAATACAGAATTTTTTGAAAAATAGTCATTAAAGGTTCTTCTTCTGAAAAAATAGGTAACTCTTTACTGTCAATAATTTGAATATCCCATGCATAGTCAACAGCAATTTTTCCAATTGGCAGACTTAGTGATTCACCACCACCAGCAGTTGCGAGATAAAAAGCTTCATTCAAGGTAATACTTGACCCAGAAACCCCACGTTTTTCACTGCAACAACTTTTATCTACGCCATCTTCTAACATTCTAGAAGACATTACTGCTTGTCGAATATTGTCAAATAAACTTGGAGAAAACCCGCCAGAAATATCACTTCCTAGACCTACTTCTACTTGATGTTCATGTAATAATTTAGCAACTGGAGTAACGGCATTACCAAAGTATGCATTGGAAATCGGACAATGAGCAACTGCCGTCCCTTTCTCAGCAAATAACTTCATATCTTCATCGGAAAGGAAGCCACAATGGGCCATCACTGATTTTTCTGTCATTAACCCAAAATCATTTAAAGCAAATGCATCATTTTTTCCAAAACGCTCTTGCACAAAAGTATGCGCCCAATCGCTCTCACTACAATGTGATTGAATGTGAACATCATATTTAGCGGCTAAAGCACCTAATCCTTTCAAAGAGTCGTCAGTACAACTTGGAATAAATCGGGGAGTGACAACTGGATATACTCCTTGTGGTGTTTTTTTATTCAATTCTAATACTTCTTGAATAAATAATTCTGTTTCTTCAAGAGCTACAGCCGTCGTTGCATCTCGATAGTAAGCAGGATTTTGTTCTAGATCGTCCATCACAACTTTACCCACTAAGCCTCTTTGACCTTTTTCACTGCAAATTTCTGCCAAGCGTCGACTTGCTTCTCGATGAACCGTGGCAAAATACAAAGCAGTTGTTGTCCCATTTTTGATCAACTTAGTCACTAAATCCGAATAGACGGTTTCGGCAAAGTCTCCATCAGCAAATTTTGCTTCTAACGGAAAGGTGTACGTGTTGAGCCAGTCATATAATGGCAAATCAAGCGCCGTACCAGCTTGTGCCCACTGTGGAGCATGGATATGAAGATCGATAAATCCGGGTAAGATATATTGATCTGGCGCCAATTCTTGAAATTTATTTTTTGCCGAATACTCTTCAATAATCTGATCATATTCTTCTGATTCTGGGGCAATAATCTTGCCGATTACACCTGTTTCTGAAATACAAAATAGACAGTTTTCAAATGTGTTAACATTTTTTGGATCAACACTTGAAAATGCAGTTCCTTTTACAACAAAATTAAACAAAATAAGGGCTCCCTTCGTAACGATACAAAGAGTATTATATACAATAATTCGTTTTTAATCTATATTTTTTTTGTAAAAAGATAAAATCTCACTGAACAACACTAAAACACGAATATTAAATCAAAAAAACTTAAACAAAATGAATGAAGCATTTTGTTTAAGTCTTTAAAGAGAACTTTTTTAGATCCAAATCTTTTTTTGGATGACTTCTTTTGGAAGGGAGTCTCTACGTAACGCATACTTAGCAAGCTTAGCTTGAACAAGTTTTTTTCTTCCTTCTAGTTTTCTGGAGTAGATCAAGTTACTTTTACCTGGAAAATAGTGATTGATTGCAGTTTGATACATCATAGCCGTCTTTTTATTGCGACCAAATACCTCTGGCACACTAAGAATCTCAGCGTTTTTTAAATAAATAAAGTAGCGCGGATTCTCTATTGGTGAAAGAACTTCCTTCATCGTAGTATGAAAGAGCCGTTCTTCTTGGTAGTTTGCTTGAGTAAAATAACATGTACATTCACTAGTTGAAGCATTGATCGTGATTCTTTTTAAAGCATCTGACTCAAACATGCCAAGTTCCACAAATGTTTCCGTTACACTGAATGCCAAATAACGAATGTGGTCGACTTCCTTTTGCCACTCTTTTTTTCTGACATATGCTTGATAGGTTTCCAAAACTTTTTCCCTATTGAAGGTCGCTAAAATTGCTAATCCATCCACACCGAAAATCATACCGCCTAAAATAGGATTCGCAATCATAGAGAAAATGCCAGCAATTGACAAAACTGCAATTCCTATCCCCGAATAAAGTCGCCCTTTATCAAAGTATTTAGCCGCTTGCGCCTTAACGACTAACAAAGGTGTGGTAGATTTATCTTCAGCTTGTTTTCTAATGATTAAAGGCATTGTCAAATGATTCCCTTTTTCTAACCCTTGTTTCCAACGTTGCTCCAACTGTTCCCTTTCATTGCACCAATACAGCATCTCTTGGTTGTAGACCGCAATTTCTTTTCCGGAACTAACACTTATTAGATCGAAACGTTCTACACCACTTTCAATAACCGGCTGTGTCTCAAAAGTTAAACCACAGATGTAGCCCATACGTTTCATGATTCGGTTAAGGTCTATTTGCATAGAAAAGTCTAGTCCAGGTAGAACAACCGCTAAATGCCAGATATTCGTTGTTTTTCCTTTCTTATGCATTCGTAAGCCACGTCCTCTCAGTTGTTGAGTTTGAGTAAAAGAGGTAGCGTGATTTGCTAAAACAACCGTATTAATTGCAGGACAGTTCCAGCCTTCTCCAAGTAAACTACTGGTTCCAATCAGTAATTGAATCTCTTTTTGATCCACTAACTCCGTTAGAATGCTTAAAACTTTGGAACGCATTTGTTCATTAGAATAAACAACAACATATTTACTAAAATAAGGATGCTCGGTGATTTTGATTGAACTGTCGGAAAATAAGGGTTGAAATTCTTTCGAAATAATTAAAAATTCGCCACAAACTGCAGCTAAATTTACATCTTCACTGAAAAAAGGAACTAGATAATCGAATATTGGAATCAAGCCGTACTCCAACTCACCATTTTTCCCAGCTAGAACCTCTTTTTTTATAAAATCTGTTAAAACTAAACCACAAAGGTCTCGACCCATTTTCTCATATTCACAAAGTAATATACGACAGATTGCTTCTTTTTTTTCAATTGGCGCTTGGTTCACTATACGATCTGAAAATTCTGGAAACAATTGCAACTGATTTTGGACTAGCCAACCTTTACTTTCTAAATAAGTAAATAAAGACAACTTGGGATCGCAGTCGTATAAATAAGTCAGCAAATGAATCAAATGTTTTTTTTCAAGTGTTGGGAAGGATAATTTTTCCCCTTGCGAGCATGACACACCTAACATGTGCCAATGTTGCTCCTCTAATTGATAACCATGTAAATGTAAAAATAATAAAGCGCTTAAAAATACATCAAAAGATTGATAGATAAATTCCTCATGTTCTATTGGATTTTGGATAAAGCCTTTTTGCAACAGACAGTTTGAAATCTCAGTGCTTGCAACAATTGTTTCAACGATTTCAGATTGATTTTGCATAAATTCTTCGTAGCGTGCAATGATCCCTGTAGGTGCTGAAACTAAATAAAGATAGTCTTGGTGTGGCGCTAGCGCTTGCTCTTTAATTAATTGAGGAATCGCTATTTCTTCATCAATAGGTCCATTTAAAAGTTGATATTGCTGCCATTCTTGTAAGTCAGCATCATATGGTGGCGTAGCTGTTAACGAAACAGTAATTAATTCCGGGGCTTCAATTTTTAAAGCAAGTAACACTTCCCCCCAGCTCTTCTTTAAGTGGTGTGCTTCATCTAAAACTAAAACACCGATTTTTTCTCTTTTAAAAAATGTTGGGTCATTTTTTAATCGACTGTAAATCGTCTGATAGGTTTCAACTGTAATCTCTTTTAATGAATCAATAGAATCAGAAACCTCAGATCGATCAGCTGTTTTTTTCAAAAATATTGTTTCTATTGTCCTAATCCATTGCTGCTTCAATACTAAAGATGGCACTAAAATCAAGGTTTTCTCATTCAACTGGCGAATGATTTCGATCCCCAAGTATGTTTTGCCTGAACCCGGAGGTACAACTAGATGAACCGACTGATTCTCCTTGTAATTTGGTAGTCGTTCCAATAATTGCTTTTGGTATTTACGCCACGTTACAGTTTCACTTGTTAGAATCGTCATGAATTTTTTGTGCATCCTTTCCTTGATTTCTTTGTTCCAAACGATCGATTTTTTCATGTAGTTCAGTAATTGTCTTTTGCAATTCATCATGCATAGTATCGTGCTTTTTATGTAACGTAGTCAAGCTATGATGAATAAGCGTGCCGCTCCCAGCTGCCAAAGAAGCACCTAGAGCACTTAAAACATTTGTATAATTTCCCAGTATCAACTGCACATTAGCTGAAGGTTGCGCATTTTTCAATAGAGGTATCCACATAGTCAGTACCGCAAAAACAACTAAGTAGAAAAATAGGAATAAATAAATAAAAATAGACAGTTTACTTGATAATAAAGTTGGGATAGACGTTAAAAATTGATTGATTTTCTTCATTTTTATGGACTCCTTTTTTTGTAGGTGGCTAATCGAACACTTATTCATTATGAGTGATAGTAAAATAAAAGTAAACCAGTCGTAAATCTTACAACAAGCGGTATTTTTGCTACTTATTTAAAAATCAAAACAAAAATGGCTCTGCCTTTTGATTCTAGTCAAAGTTGCGTTATACTTGAAGAAGAATCTTATTTACTAGGAGGCAACAAACTATGTTGAAAATCGAACGAATACAAACTGGCGTTATCCAAGAAAATTGTTACTTAATTTATAATGATACAAACCTTTTAATTATTGATCCTGGTGATGAAGCAACTAAAATAGCCGCACTTATCCAAAAAACGGGTAAAAAGCCGATCGCAATTTTACTGACTCATACCCACTATGATCACATCGGTGCGGTTGAAGAGTTGCGCCATCTTTACACTATTCCAATGTATGTCAGCCCGCTTGAACAAGAATGGCTTTCAAACCCAATCTTCAATTTATCTGGTCTTGGCCGTCATAATGATATTGCCGATATTATCGTCCAACCTGCAGAAGTAGAATTTGA
This sequence comes from Enterococcus rotai, assembly GCF_001465345.1. Classification (NCBI taxonomy): domain Bacteria; kingdom Bacillati; phylum Bacillota; class Bacilli; order Lactobacillales; family Enterococcaceae; genus Enterococcus; species Enterococcus rotai. The sequence goes on from NZ_CP013655.1 coordinate 3,191,057, forward strand.
ATTGACTGATTATAATTTGGGCGGTATCAACTTTTCAGTTGTACCAACGCCTGGACATTCAATTGGAAGTGTTAGTTTTGTTTTTGATGATTTTGTGGTGACAGGAGATGCGTTATTCAAAGGCAGTATTGGTAGAACGGATTTACACACTGGAGATATGCAGCAATTGCTACACAGTATCACTACTTACCTTTTCACATTGCCCGACGAGTTTCCAGCCTATCCTGGTCACGGTGATGCAACAACAATCGAACATGAGAAAAAAACAAATCCTTTCTTTAATTAACACTTTTTAAACTCGTTGATTTGCTTTGAAACACAGTGAATAAAATGAACAGATGTTGAAAAGTACAAGGTGTAGCGAAGCGAAACGTTTTTACCCTGTGCTATCCAACTTTGCAGGCTTGCCTTTCGAAAAAAAGACAAAATAGGCCCGTGACAAGAATAGCCACAATCCTATTTTCTTGTCAGAGTTGAACGAGCCTGCTGCGCTTTTAATTTAAGGAGGAAATTTGAGATGAATGAACCCACAACGTTATATATTATTCGTCATGGTAAAACAATGTTCAATACAATTGGTAGAACCCAAGGTTGGTCGGATACACCATTGAGTAAAGAAGGTGAAGAAGTCATTCACTATTTAGGTCTTGGTCTTAGCAATACGGAGTTCAAAGAAGCTTACTCTAGTGACAGTGGACGTGCCATGCAAACTGCTCGAATCATTTTACAAGAGCATTCTAATGGTCAATCGATTCCATATGGCACAGACAGTCGTATCCGTGAGTGGTGTTTCGGCTCTTTAGATGGTGGATACGATGGTGAACTTTGGGGAGTTGTACCTAGAATTTTAGCGTTTAAAAACTATGAAGATATGATGACCAATAGAATCAGTTATAAAGATCTAGCGGATGCTATCATTGCGGCTGACACTGCAAATTGGGCGGAACCTTATGAAAAAATTCGTGAACGAGTTTGGAGCGGATTTGAAGATATTGCTCATCATCGTGAGAAAGATGGCGGGGGCAATGTATTGATCGTCTCCCACGGTTTGACGATTTCATTTTTGATGTCCTTAATTGATGATAGTTTACCGATGCAAATTGGTTTGGAAAATGGCAGTGTAACAAAACTTATCTATGAAAATGGCAAATTTACGATCGATACAGTCAATGATACTCATTATATTGAAGATGGCCGTCGTATTTCGAATCAACATTGATCCCCTTAAAAATAGACTGGAAAAAGCAGTTATTGCTTTTTCCAGTCTATTTTTCTCGATTTACGAATTAAATCCGCTAGAATTCTCAGTTCAATTCCTTTTTTACAATGCCAACGGCGCCTCTAGAATGCTTGATTTGCGTCAATGTTTCTTCGTAATTTTTAGCAGCATAAGCAAAAAAGAGCACATCCACTACATAAAGCTGAGCTGTCAATGATACAGTTGCCGCACTTCTTAAAGGCGCTTCTCCACCAATGGGAGTCAATAATAAAATTGTGCTCTTTTGTGCTAATGCTGAATCACTATTGGCAGTTAACCCGATCACTGTCAGACCTTTTTCAATGGCAAGATCAGCCAACGCATTGGTTTCTTGGTTTGATCCTGAGTTTGAGACTCCGATAAAAATTCCTTTCAAGTGATTCGTTCCGATTGCTGAAGCAAATAAGTGATGATCCATTGTAAAAAAAACACTTAACCCAAGACGCGTAAATTTTTGATAAATATCTTGTGCCACTAACGATGAAGCCCCTAACCCGTACACAAAAATGATCTCAGTCGTCTCCAACTTGCTAACAGCTTCATCGATGGCTTGATCGTCTAGATGCTCATTCGTTCTTTCTATGATATGAATCAAACGATGCTGGAGCTTTTCTTTGATTGCAGCTGTTGTTTCACCATTTTCAACCTCAGTATTCATTGGCGTATCCACTGCTCCCAAATTGGCTGAAAGCAATAACTTTAAATCAGTAAAACCGCTAACTTCGATCGAGCGGCAAAAACGAATAATTGCGGCCGGACTTGAGCCAGCTTTTTTTGCCAGCTCTTGAGCACTCAAATTAATCACTTCACTTGTATTTTTCAAAATATACTCTGCCACTTTTTGTTCAGATCCAGGCAAATGGTCAAAATGATCTTGTATCGTTAAAATTATATTTTGCTGCATGGCCTACACATCCTTCTTTTATGCAAAAATCAAACTAAATTTAATAGAGAAATTTCGGCAAGATACTCTTCCATTATAGCTAAAAATAAGCCGAAAAGGAATCTATTCGCCAAACTGAAATCACTTTTTGTAAAAAAACAACTGATCTCTTTCCATTTAGCAGTCAAAGCACCACAAATTAGGAGATCAGTTGTTTTTCAGTTGTTAAAATACAGCTTTATTTTTCTTGTAGATCTTTTGGAATCCCAAAGAAAAATGTTGCAACGAATCCACCAGCATAAGCGGCCAATAATCCTAAAACATAGGCTAACCATTGGTTGTTAGCAATCAGTGGAATCAACGCTACTCCACTTGGTCCGATTGCAATCGAGCCGACATTTCCAAAAGCACCAATCACGGCTCCGCCGATTCCACCACCAATACACGCTGTAATAAACGGACGACCTAAAGGCAATGTTACGCCATAGATCAATGGCTCACCAATTCCTAAAATACCCACTGGCAATGCACCTTTGATCATTTCAACTAGTTTTGTATCTGATTTACAACGAATCCATAATGCCAAAGCAGCACCGACTTGACCTGCACCTGCCATCGCAAGGATTGGTAGTAATAATGTCATGCCCGTTTGAGCAATCATTTCAATATGGATCGGTGTTAAAATTTGATGCAGACCAAACATAACCATTGGTAAGAAAGTTGCACCTAAAGTGAAGCCAGCTAACATACCACCTTTTTCTAAAACAACATTGATTACACCTACCAAACTATTGGAAATCAATCCAGCTACCGGCATGATTAGGAAAATTGTAATTAACCCAATCACAAGCAAAGAAACTGTTGGTGTAATGATAATATCAATTGAGTCTGGAATGATTTTGTGTAGTTGTTTTTCAATTAATGAAAGTAACCAAACTGCAAAAATCACACCGATAATTCCGCCTTGACCTGCTGATAACGTTCCACCAGTCAAGATATTAGGTAGTGGTGCTTCCGGATTCATTCCTGTTAACATTGTTACAGCACCAATCACGCCACCAAGCGCTGGTGTTGCACCAAATTCACTCGCACTATTGATCCCAGTATATAATGCTAAATAAGCAAAAATACCATTTTTTATAATATTTAATACATCGATATATTGCTGCCAAGAGTCTCCAATTGTACCGGCAACGAGTAAATTGGACATTACTGCGGCTATACCACCGATGATTCCTGCACCTACGAAAGCTGGAATCAATGGAACAAAAATATTAGAAATCGATTTCAAAACAGCTTTAAATCCAGAGTTATTTTTATTTTTTTCTTTCTGTGCTGCTTTGACTTGAGCTGCCTTTTCTTCCACTAACTGTTTCCCTGATTGCGCTATTTTCGGTTCTGGGAAAGGTTCTCCTAATTTTACACCCGCCATATCGACCATTTCTTGAGCTACTTTATTCACGGTTCCAGGCCCGATCACAACCTGTAGTGTATCATCTTCAACCACGCCCATTACACCGTCAATTTCTTTTAATTTTTCTAATTTCACTTTATCATAATCCCGAATATCCATCCGAACACGTGTCATACAATGCCGCAATTTTAAGACATTATCTTGCCCGCCTACCTCTTCATAAATTTCCCTAGCCAGACGTTTGATTTTATCTTCTGTCATGTCTTTTCCTCCTCATTTTTTAAATGGTATTTTTGATAAAATTATTGCCTTGTATTAATTTTTCTGCCGCTACTTCTTTTGAAGAATTTGTCAGTAACATGACAATTGCTAATTTCACATTTTCATCGGCTTTAATAAAATAAGCTGCTGCAGTTTCATAATCACAGTTTGTTGCTTCCATGATGATTCGTTTTGATCGTTCAACTAATTTTTCATTTGTCGGTTTCACATCCACCATCAAATTATTGTATACTTTACCAATTCCAATCATCGAAATCGTTGAGAGCATATTTAAGATCAATTTTTGCGCTGTTCCTGATTTCAAGCGAGTTGAACCTGTTAAGAATTCTGGTCCAGCATCCACTTCGATTGGAAATTGAGCATAGCGGCTGATTTCAGCCTCTTTATTACATGAAATCGAACCCGTAACAGCACCAACTGAATCCGCATAAACCAATCCACCAATCACATAAGGGGTCCGACCACTTGCAGCAATACCAATTACAACATCTTTATTCGTCAATCCCAACGCTTCTAAATCCTTTTGTCCAAATGCTTTAGAATCTTCTGCCCCTTCTACTGCCACGGTCATTGCTTCTTGACCACCCGCAATTAAACCTTGAACCATTTCAGGCGAAACCCCAAAAGTCGGAACACACTCTGCTGCGTCCAAGACACCTAAACGTCCACTTGTTCCGGCTCCCATATAAATCAATCTGCCACCGGCATTGAAAGCAGCAATAATCGATTGTATTAATGGTTCGATTTGTGGAAGTGCTTCTTTGACGGCAATTGCAACCTTTTGATCTTCTTGATTCATTTTCTCTAAGGCATCTTTGATTGTTAGTTCATCCAAATTCATCGTTTCCTGATTTCTACGTTCTGTCGTTAATTTTTCTAAATTCATCTTATAGTGACTCCTTCTCAATTAAATTAAACTTTTTACCTGCGCTGATCAATTTAAGCAAAGAGTGATCTTCTACTACAACTTTTGCGACAACATTGATTTTTTTATTTGCTGGCAACTGTTTTTTTACGATTTGTATTTCTCCCATATATCTCCCGTATTGAACATTATCAATAGTCACACTACCTATTTCACGATCTCTTACCGTTTCTGGTTCGATTCTATTTATTTCCTTAAACCGTGCAGCTGCACTTCGGATTACATCACGAGCTTCATCTTGACGATTAACATGTGTACCCAAAATAAGTGAATAGTAATCGCTCCCCACAGATTCCACTTCTAACTGCACTGTTTGATCACAATTGTATCTAGCAAATTGCTGCATCGTTCGTTCGTTTATTTCAGGATCACCTAAATAAACACCGTCTATCTGATCGTTTTCTTGTAGTTCAATCGCTGCTGCAAATGGGTTTTCGTAACGATGTTTTTCAAGTGTAGGTAATCCTTCATATAAAGGCCCTCTTAGTTTCTTATTGCCTGGAACAAATGCAAAAACTTTAAATCCTGATTCTTGTAGCCAGCTATTTTTTTCGTTAAAAAAGGTACTGGACAAACCTGTTTCAGGTCTAGGGTAATAATTATGCCAAGCTTCAAATTTTGAAAAATCCGCTTTAAACATCTGCAATTCTTGTACATCTTGCGCAGTAATTGTACTGGCGTTCAAACCAATATTTAGATGATGAGAGGCTTCAGCAATTACTTGATTTGAAATAGCATAGTCCATACGCAAGCCAGTAACGCCTATTGAAGTAATCTCATCCAAACGGTCAAATGAAAACCCTGCGTGTATCAGTGCTTCGCCTGAAATATCGACCATTAACTTCATATCCAATTTTTGAGCAATCGAACCAAGCTCTCTTAGCCGTTGACGGTACAAAGCAGAGTCGTCTTCCGGGATGTGTAACGAAGTAAAGATTCCATTAAAGCCAACTTCACTCATTTTTTGAATATAGTTGCGTGTGTCATCGGTGATCTCTTCGCCTAAAAATACTGAAATACCATACATTTTTATTTGCTCCCTCCTAATCCGCTTTCATTATAAAACAAATGAAATAATATTTCAACTTATTTATTAAATATAGAATATAAATAAAATTATTTTTCAAAAAAGAATAGAAAATAAGGCTGGAACATCACTCTAAGAGTCATATTCCAACCTTACATAAACTGAATCACATGTTGTTTTAAGCTTAGCCTGATTGATTAGCTATGCTTTAGCAAGACCAACTTCATCGCCAGCCTTTACAAAACCTGTTTTATTAAGTTCAAAGCTCTTCACCTTATCCATATTGGTGATCACAACAACCATATCCGTTGCTTTGCCAGCAGATTTGATTGCTTCTAAATCAACTGCTGCAATTTGAGTCTCTTGTGATACTTTAGTTCCTTCACTAACTTTTATATCAAATGGTGTTCCATTAAGTTCAACCGTATCGATTCCCATGTGTAACAAAATTTCAAGCCCATTCGCCATTTTCATACCGACAGCATGTTTGGTTTGAAAAACACTTAAAACTTCTCCTACTATTGGTGAATAGATAGCCCCTGATTCAGGAAGAACTGCAAAACCGTCTCCCATCATTTTTTGTGAAAAAACAGGATCATTTACATCGCTGATTGGGATCAATTCTCCTGTAGCTACTGCGTATAGCGTTTCATTTAATTGAACTGGTTCTTTCTTTTTCAAAAATCCAAACATATTTTCTCCTCCAACTTTTATGAATAGTAATAGTATAGAAAATTCTTTGAATAATTACAATACAGAACAGACCAGTCTCTAAATTTTTCTATTGGTCATGAAAACTTAGTTGGTTTTTCTGATTGTAAAAGGTATACTATTAGTGATTGACTATTTTATGCTGGAAAGGATTGAACCTATGCTTTTATCAAATTTATGGAAAGCAATTATTTTAGGCATTATCGAAGGAGTCACCGAATGGCTCCCTATTAGTAGCACCGGACATTTGATCTTGGTCGATGAATTCATTAAAATGAATCTCAGCAAAGACTTCATGGAAATGTTCAATGTCGTCATCCAACTTGGTGCGATTATGGCTGTTGTTGTGCTTTATTTCCACAAGCTAAACCCATTCTCACCTCAAAAAAACGAAACAGAAAAGAAAGATACTTGGATTCTTTGGTCAAAAGTTATTGTGGCTTGTGCGCCAGCTGCAATCATTGGTATTCCACTTGATGATTGGTTGGAAGCAAAATTTCATAACTTCTTTACCGTTGCATTGATGCTGATCGTTTATGGAATCGCCTTTGTGGTCATCGAAAAAAGGAATCGAGATCGTAAACCAAAATGCACCGATTTAAGAGACTTTACCTATAAAGCCGCAGCAATCGTCGGGTTCTTCCAAGTGCTCTCATTAATCCCTGGTACTTCACGTTCAGGAGCAACGATTCTTGGTGCAATTATTATTGGAGCCTCACGTTTTGTCGCAACAGAATTTTCATTTTTCCTTGGAATTCCGGTCATGTTTGGAGCAAGCTTTTTGAAAATTGCAAAGTTCGTAATGAAAGGAAATTCATTTGGCTTTACTGAAACATTCATTTTATTGGTTGGCTCGATTGTAGCATTTGTTGTTTCAATTATTGTAATCAAGTTCTTATTGAACTACCTAAAACGCAACGATTTCACCGCTTTTGGTTGGTACCGAATTGTATTAGGTGTGCTACTCATTAGTTACTGGCTATTTTCATAATAACATTTAGAACCGATTTAATCGGTTCTTTTTTTATGCGGATTAAAACTATATTTTTTAGAACTTGTTGATTTATTATAGAATTACCTTGAATTATGTTGATAATGATTATCATTACCAATTAGAATTAATCTATTTTAAATACACGAAGAAACACTATAATAACAGCGTTAATCTAATTGATAATCACTATCGTTCTCAATTAAGTGATTTAATTATCAATTAGAATTTATTTGTGCTATGCTCATTGTAAGGAGTGATCACAATGAAACTTTCAGAGGAAAAAAAAGCAATTCTAGCTACTATCTTATGTTTACTATTTATGATCGTCGGTTTTATTTTAGAAAAATCAGGTTTACGCTTTTATCCACTCATTTTTGTCACAGCTATTTTTTTTGGTGGTTATAAGCAAACAAAAGAAGGCATTCTTGATACTTTGGAGAATAAACATCTTAATGTGGATTTATTGATGGCCTTAGCCGCGATCGGAGCTTGTATTATTGGCAATTGGTTTGAAGGGGCAATGCTGACATTCATTTTTTGTCTTAGCGGGGCTTTAGAGGAATACACAACAAACAAAAGTAAAAAAGAGATTGCCAGTTTGATGAATATGCAACCTGATACTGCCTATTTACTGGATGAGTCAGGCAAAACAACAGAAGTTACTGTGACTCAATTACAGATTGGCGACCTACTGCTCGTCCCTAAAGGAGCGCGGATCCCAATAGATGGTACTTTGGTAAAAGGTTCATCTACGATTGATGAATCCGCAATCACTGGCGAATCTGTCCCAGTAGAAAAAGGAATAGATGCTCCACTCTTTGGAGGAACAATCAATTTAGGTGAAGCACTGACAATGACAGTCAGCAAAACAAGTGAAAATACTTTATTTGCCAAGATTATCCGCCTAGTTGATGAAGCACAAAATACCCCCTCTCAAACTGCGAGCTTTATTGAAAAATTAGAAAACACCTATGTCAAAATCGTTTTGATTGCGATTCCTATGATGATTTTGATCCCTTATTTATTTTTAGGTTGGTCTTGGTCAGAAAGTTTTTATAGAGGAATGGTACTACTAGTTGTTGCCTCTCCTTGTGCATTAGTTGCTTCTGCAACGCCTGCAACACTAGCTGCTATTTCTAATGGTGCCAGAAATGGCGTATTGTTTAAAGGCGGTGTTTACTTAGAAAATCTAGCCTCTCTAAAAGCAATTGCCTTTGACAAAACAGGAACGTTAACCCGAGGCACGCCTGTCGTGACCGATGCGATCTTTTTAAAAAATAAAGAAGAAGCTTTAACGATTCTTTTAGCCATGGAAAGACACTCGACACACCCTTTAGCTCAGGCTATTCTCCTCCGCTTTGAAGATGAAGTTACTGTAGATTATAGCCAAATTGAAGTCAAAACTATTGTTGGTTTTGGTATGGAAACAACGATTGGTTCTACAACTTGGCGCGTTGGTAAAGGTACCTTTAATAAGCAAACTATTCTAAATAACAACTTGGAACTTGAAATCGAGCAACTTCAAAATGAAGGAAAAACAGTCATTTACCTATTTCAAGATCAAGAACTTATTGCTTATTTTGGACTCCTAGACGTTCCAAAACCAGAAGCAAAGAGAGTCATCAAGTATTTCAAACAAGCAGGAATCCAAACGACCATGATCACTGGTGATCACAAAAAAACAGCTCTTGCTATAGCAGCCGAGCTTGGAGTGGATGATGTTTATGCTAATTGCTTACCAGAAGATAAAACCATTCTGATCAAAAAACAAAAGGAAACTTATGGCGTTAACGTAATGGTTGGTGATGGCATCAATGATGCTCCAGCACTAGCGAACGCGGCCATCGGTGTTGCGATGGGTGAAGGAACGGACATCGCAATGGATGTAGCCGATATGGTGTTAATGCAAAACGACTTGGAAAAGCTCCAAATGAGTCATTTACTTTCAAAAAAATTAAAACGTATCGTAACCCAAAATATTATTTTTTCTGCGGGAATCATCGTGCTGCTTATCTTATCAAATTTCTTTCAACTCATTAATTTACCACTAGGCGTTATTGGTCATGAGGGAAGCACGATTTTGGTCATTTTAAATGGTTTGAGAATGTTGCAAACAATTCCTATTGAAAAATCTCAAGCTACAAGTTTTTCTACACAAACCACAGAATTTATTTAGAAGACTCCAGCTATTCATATTCCGTTACGTTCCTATTTTGATAAACTGAAAGTGTCAGATAAACTTTTTTCGTTTATCTGACACTTTCAGTTGTTTTTGAACTTTCAATGCCATTCTTCCAAAAATTCTTGTAAAAAACCTTCTAAAAATTCTTGCCGCTGCTTGCCTTTTTCTTTGGCATAAGCTGTATTTAATCGTTCGTTTAACAATAAAATTTTCTCATAAAAATGATTGATAACAGTGCTCTCTTCTCGATATTCTGCTTTAGATTCGAGTGTTCTAGGTTTGATGTTGGGATCATAGATTTTGTTTCCTTTATGACCGCCATAATAAATCGTTCGAGCAATTCCAATTGCGCCCATGGCATCTAAACGATCTGCATCTTGCACTATTTTCCCTTCAATCGTCAGTTTTTCAGCAGTTCCAGCCAATTCTTGGCTAAATGAAAGATTGGTTATTATATGAATGATTTGTTCAACCTGTGTTGTAGAAACATCAATTTTTTGTAAAAATTCTTTTAGTTGTTGATAAGCTTGCTCTGGGTTTACGACTAACTTATCGTCCACTGTATCGTGAAGATAAGCTGCAGCTGTTACGATAAAATGATCACAATTTTCAGTTTCCGCAATCTCACTAGATAAGCGCACTACTCTATTAATATGATCCATCCCATGACCTGATTGGTCGGTTTCCATTATTGATTGGGTATAACTTTTGATTGCTGATATTTTTGGTTGATCCATCTAGTCCCTCCTATCAGTGAATAGAAATCGAGTTCTCGTATCTTTCCTACCAGTCAGATAAATAATTAGACAGTAACAACCTGTGTTTTGTCCCTCTTTATTTTTCTTTAAATCAACTATTTTTTATAACTAATCCACCAATTACATCAACCACAGATTCACTAGCATTCAATAGTTCTTCTAATTGATCATATACATTTTTCCAACGAATTACTTCGATAGGATTTTGTTCCTTTGTAAATAAGGCTTTTAAAGAGTCACTATATAGTTTATCCGCTTTTCCTTCGATTTCGCTTACTTCATCGATCATCGCATGCAACGTTTTAGAATTTTTGAATTTTGCAAACTCTTTTGTAGCCGTTAACACACCTGCTGTGGCTTCTACTGCATACGTAATAAATACCTTGGCATTTTCAGTCAATTCTTTCACAACTAAACTACTTAGTAAATAAGCAATACTATTGATCGTATCTAATACGTCATCTAACCGTTGCGTTATTTCGACAATATCTTCTCTATCGATTGGTGTGATAAATGAAATATATAATTCCTTCATTATTTTTTGAACGATTTGATCGCCTTCACGTTCTAATAGATGGATTTGCTCCGCATCCGTTTCTAATTTTTCTAACGAATAATCACGACCAATCACTTCTAACAATTCTGCTGCTTGGTGCGCATTTTTTGCCAAATGTTCTAATTCTCCAAAATAATCAAATTGCTTCTTTCTAGCCATTTTATTCTCTCCTTAAAATAGTGCTATAAATAGTTTTGCCATAACAAAGGCAATGACACCACAGCCTGGAAATGTTAAAATCCAAGCAATCAGCATCTCTTTGACAATCCGCCAATCAACGCTTGAAACTCGTTTGGAAGCACCTACACCCATAATGGCCGTCGTCTTAGTATGAGTAGTTGAAACTGGAATACCAAAAATAGAGGCAGCAAACAAGCAAATCGCTGTACTTAAATCAGCTGCAAATCCTTGGTAACGCTCTAATTTTACCATATCCATCCCAACTGATTTGATGATCCTCATCCCACCAACAGATGTCCCAAATCCCATTGTGACAGAGCAAAGCACCATGACCCAGATTGGAATAATAAAACCTGAACCTGATTTTTCTGCTAGGTTATTATAATAAAGTCCCAGCATAAAGACACCCATGAATTTTTGACCATCTTGAGCACCATGTAAAAAAGCATTCGCAGCTGCACCAAATGCTTGCCCATAGGTAAAGACTTTATTTGCAGTCCTTCTAGCAACATTTTTGAAAAGGATTACAATTAGCTTTGTGACAAGGAAACCACCACCAAAGCCCATCACCGTGGAAACAACTAAACCAACTAGCACTTTGCCCCATTCAGAACCATTCACTGCACCAAGTCCGCCTAAAGCCATTGCCGACCCTGTCAATCCAGCTATCAGGGCATGACTCTCACTTGTAGGAATACCAAAATACCACGCTGCTACCGACCAGACAACAATCGAAAATAAAGAAGCCGCTAGAGCTACTTGCGGGGCATTTCCCTGTGCATCAAAACTCACGATGTTACTAATCGTCTCAGCAACCTGTGCATTAAAATAGGTCATCACTAATGCACCAAAGAAGTTCATGACAACAGCCATCCAAATGGCCAGATTTGGCTTTAAAACACGTGTAGAGACAGCGGTTGCAATTGCATTCGGCGCATCAGTCCATCCATTTACAAATATCACGCCCATCACAAGTGTAACCGTTACAACTAAAGCAATATTCACATTGACACCACCATTTCATTTTTCCCCTGTTATGATAGCATATTTTTTATAAAATGTATCTATTTTTCCTAGCAAACTTGATTTCAAATTGATTTTTAGCTAAAGAAATCAATATTTTTACTGTTAAGGAAAAAAACTTGTCATCTTTTATTGCAATGCCTGTTTGGATTAGGTATAATGATTAGTGTTGAATTACATATGGATTTTCCTGTGTAAGACCTTAATTTATCGGAGGTGAAAGAAATGCCAAATATTGAATCTGCAATCAAACGTGTACGTACTAACGCTAATAAGAATGCTCAAAATTCATCTCAAAAAAATGCTATGCGTACAGCAATCAAGAAATTTGAAGATGCTGTAGCTGCTGGTGCTGACAATGTGGATGCGTTATATACAGAAGCTGCTAAAGCTGTTGATATGGCTGAAACAAAAGGATTAATCCATAAAAACAAAGCAAGCCGTGACAAATCTCGTCTAAGTAAAAAATTAGCAAAATAATGATTTTTAGAAGTTAACATTTATGTTAGCTTCTTTTTTATTTTGTAAAGAAAAGCGCGAGATAGGCTCAAAAAGCTTTATCTCGCGCTGACAATTTTTACTCGATTTGTTGAACTAGTCTAGCTCTACTGACATTGATTTTCGATTCCTTTACGGTCGATCTGAATCCAATACTCCGCTATTTTTCCTCTTTCAACTAAGTAAACAGCACTAGCAATCTGAATGATTGTTTTATTTTTATCTGTTTGTCCAATTTGTTTCCAACGAACATAGACTTTATTTTCATCCGCTACTATTTCTTGAATAATCAATTCAAATTGTCCATAAAGTTCCTGCATCTCTTCTACGTGCTCAATATAATCTTTAGGTGATCTAGTGATTGTATATTCATTTTCAGACTGAACTTGATGAGCAATGACTTGTTCATGCATAAACTCATATGCTGCTTGGAGATTTTTTCCAGAACGAACATTTTCAAAAAACGCGCTCACTATTCTTTTGGCCTCACTCAAACAACTCTCTCCCTTTTTAACTAGCTACTTGCCCAGATAATTTTAGAATAAATAACTCAAATAGCAACTCTTTTTCCATTTTACCTGTTTTCATTTTAAAATCGTTCTCTACTAATTCATCATAAATAGCTTCTAACCGACTTAATTCAAAATTACGAACTTGCTGCAACGCTAATTTAACGCGGTAGGGATGGATTTTTAAGGTTTCTGCAATGTTCGCTTGTTGATAACCTAATTTCGCTAAAATTTTAGTTTGCAAAAATAAACGGATTTGATTTAATAAAATCGCGTTTAATTTGATAGTTTCCTCACCTTGTAATAATAAGTCTTCATATAATTGAATTGCTTTTTCTCCATTACCAGATAAAACATCATTCGTTAAATCAAAAACGTTATGCTCCAATGATTTAGGTACTAACTCTTTGACTGCAATTAGTGAGATTATTTTGTTATCAGAAGCGTACAAAAATAACTTTTGTAACTCTCCCATAACTTTTGATAAGTTTAAATCTGTTAGTTGTAACAATAAATCAAATGCTTCAGGACGAATTTCATATCCTTCGCTTTGAATCGTTTGTTCAACATATTGCCTTACATCACGTTCTCCCATTGGATTAACATCAATAACTTCTGCCTGTTTTTTTACAGCCTTCGTGACTTTTTTTCGTTCATCTAATTTTTCAACATTCGCAATAAACACTAAAATAGTCGTTGGCGATGGCTGTTCTAAGTACTTAAGCAAACTATCTATATCATGATCTAGCCCATTCGTTTTTCGTTCGGCGGTTAAAAAATAAGGATTCTCAATAAAAACTAATCGATAGTCGCCAAAAAAAGGAATGGTTTCAGCTTCTTCCATTGCGACAGATAAGGGAACTTCTTCCATATCAAAAGAAGAATAGTTGAACTGATCATCTTCTGTTTTGATCAGCTGATCCATCAATTCTGTTTTAAATAATTCACTTAAATAGCCTTCTGTTCCTTGGACTAAATAAACAGAAGCAAACTGCTGTTGTCTTACTTTTTTCAATGCCTCTTGTAAGTTCATAAATTCCCTCATTTCTGTATCCATCCTATCATGTCATTTCAAGAAATGCTAGTCTTCTTCAATGATTGTTTTAGCCGCTGACATTTTTGTTAAAGGTGTCCATTCATAATAGACCATACCATTTTCATCCGTTCGATACTCATTGATTTTCGCTGCCTTTAATGTTGAAACGGTTGCTTCATGAGGATGATCAAATCGATTATTCCGACCACATGAAATTACCGCATCTGATAAGTCGATGCTTTGAATAAACGAAGCATCTGATGACGTCATACTCCCATGATGTCCCACTTTCAATACGTCTATCTTCAATGAAGGAAATTGTTTTATCAATTGTACTTCTCCTTCTTTTTCTAAATCCCCAGTGAATAAGAAACGTTTGCCAGCTAATTGAGTATAGACTACCATAGAATCTTTATTTTCTCCTGTTCCTGGAGTAGTTGGTGCGAGAATCTTTAACGGGATTGACTGGCTGATCACTGCGCCTGCCAGAACTGGGTAACACTTTGTTCCACTTTTTTTTAGCCCCTCAAGAAGTCGAAGAAAGGCGACTTTTTTCTCTGTACCTTCGGGAAAATAAAGTGAACGAATTGGAATCTTTTTATTGATTGCGAGTAAATCACCACAATGATCGATATCTCCATGGCTGATCAACACTTTATCCAAATATTTAACGCCTTTACTTTTCAAATATGGAATCACAGAATAGTCAGCATTCATTTTTTTATTCTGTCTAGTTGCCCACTTTTCTTTTCCAAAATCAAGCTTGCCACCCGTATCGATCAGCATATTTTCTTGATGAAACGGTGTTTGAATAAAAATACTATCTCCTTGTCCAACATCAATAAATGCAACAGTGCCATTTGGCGAAAAATATTTACTAAAAAGCAGTAAAACGATTGCTACAGCTAATCCATAAACTTTGTTGGATCGTTTATACAACATTTGCAGAAACAAAAAAAGTAAGATAGAAAGCGTTAGAAACAAAATTGGTGAAAAGGCTCCTATCACCAATGTAACGGTACTGTGATGGCTCAACCATTCAAAAATACTTTGTTGGATCAAAAAATAAACTTCCAGTCCCCTAACTAAAAGCTGCAGTTTGAAGATAAATGAACTCACCAAACTAACCATTAAAATGGGTAAGATAAATTTTTCAAACACAGGGAGCAGTAAAAAAGTAAATAGGCTGCTTGTCAACTGCCACTCAAAAAATGTTAACCCAACCAAAGGAATCATCATGACATTCAACAATATAGAAAAACAGTACATCCGCAAATAGCGATTATTGATCCGCTCTGTAATTGGCTGAACATACAAAATGAAAAAAGATAGCCCGTAACTTAACTGTCCACCGACTGAAAATAGTAAATAGGGTCGAAAAAACAACCCAACTATCAGCGTCACACTCCAACAATCTAATCCTGACAAGCCCCACTTAAATTCACGATTACTTAGTGAAATCATACTTTGTAGCAAAGCTCGAACAACACTGATTGAAAATCCAGTAAGGCCCCCATAGACAACCGAGAAGACCAGTTGTAGCCAAAATAGACGTTCTATTGTGATTCCTGCTCTTAAAAACAAATACCTAAAGCTCCCCACAAAAAAAAACACGTGCATTCCAGATAAACTAAACAAATGAAGAATACCTAAATTCGCTAGAACTCCTTCTTTTTGTGAAAACTCACTTGATTTAAACCCAAAAATCAACGTCTTAAGATATAATGCCGTTTCGCTCAAAAATACTTGGTCACAATAATCGATTGCCTTTTTCCTGTAAACACTTAGCCATGAAAGAATATCGTAAACCTCTGGAATTGCTTTTTTTATTGTATGGATGTTAGTGATCGTCAATGTTTGATAGACATTATTTTCTTTTAAATACTTTTGATAGTCAAATCCATTAAGATTTGTTTTTGCTAGTGGTGTTTCAAACTCGCCTATAAGATCGATAGTTATTGGTTGATTTACTTTTTGCCAGTTTCGTTTTTCACGTTCTGATGAAAACTGATAAAATGCTACTACTTTTCGCTTTTCTTTTTTATGAGTAGCAAATGACCCCTCTAACTGGAGACGATCCCCATCGATCTTATATCGGTCTGGCAATATAGATAGTTGCCCCTTTACTGCGGTTCTTTCTGGAAATTTTGAGTGTTTTTCTTTGCTGCGGATTTGCCAACATAGACCTATCATCATAAAGATACATAAAAAACTAACACTAACAATCATTTTATTTCCTGTACAGACTACGCGGCCAATAAAAGACAGCCAGATAATGCCGGTTAAAAGTGTTGGTTCTAAAACGAAAAAGACTGTTCCTATCGTTACTAATACTGGAAAAATCCAGTAATTATTGATCTGTTTGAGATGCTTCGTCCACTGAAGCAAGCTCTTCTTCTCCTAGTTGTAATTCAGCAAAATTTTTTTTTGATAAGGTTACCTGATCTACTGTTGCACCTACTTGCTTGATCAAAGCCAATGCATATTCATCATTTCGATAATCTTTTAGGTAATGAATTTTTTTGATACCAGCTTGTAAAATCATCTTGGTACACTGTAAACAAGGAAAATGAGTCACATAAATCTCAGCACCTTCTGTAGGAATGCCAAATTTGGCACATTGTAAGACTGCATTCATCTCTGCATGGATCGTCCTTACACAGTGACCATCCACAATATAACAGCCATCATCTATGCAGTGAACATCACCACTTACTGATCCATTGTAACCTCCAGCAATGATTCGTTTATCCCTAACGATCGTTGCACCGACTTCAAGTCTAGTACACGTACTTCTTAACGATAAAAGCACACTTTGTGCCATAAAATATTGATCCCAAGGGATTCTTTCAAATGTCATAGTTTGCTCCTTTTATGATTTATTTATTTTTAAAGTTATTCTGCCGATAGTTAATTTTTTTAGTAGGATATACAAATAGTAAATTATAGAAAAAGTCTCGTCAAGAACCTGCATACTATATTTATAAAACAGTGCTATTTATTCTCCAGAATTCAACACTATTTTACACTTTAATCGACTCTTTTAGTTTTTCAAATGTTTTTTCGCCAAAACCTGAAATATTTTTTAGCTCGTCAATTGTTTTGAATCCGCCCTTTTCTTCTCGGTAGCGAATGATCTCTTGGGCCTTTTTCTGACCAATGCTAGGCAAGGTTTGCAGTTCAGACTCATCAGCCTGGTTAAGATCAACTTTACTTGTGTCTTTTGAGGGATTTTCTTTAGCCTCACTACCTTGGTCTGAAAACTGAACCTCCTCGCCAAATTGGGGAACATAAATCACCATCTGATCTGTGATTCGTTCAGAAAAGTTGACTTGCTTTGTGTCTGCCTCCTCATTCACTCCGCCAGCAAGCATCACAGCGTCCCAGACACGCATATTAGCCTTTCCTTCATACATCCCTGGTTTTTTCACAGCGCCCTTTATATCCACGTATATTTGCTGTGAAACCGACTCACTTTCTAACGATTGAGATGCGCTAGTTGAATTCATGATCAATGCTTCATCTGGATTCGGCACTTGCTTTTGTTTACTATTAACGATCATGAAAAAAATACTTCCGCTGATCAACAGTACTAAAATCATCCCAACAATTAAATATTGTTTATATTTTTTCAACAGCTCACGATAATCCATACTTTTCCTCCTTCAAAATAAAGATACGCACTATTTTTCTATTTTCATGATAGAAAAGGAAAAAGTTCATCGTATAATAGGGTAAGAAGGTGATAAAAGATGGAGAAGGAAATTATAGCGTTATTAATAAAGCGGGATTTTTTAGGGTTAGAACAATTTATCGATCTATTGGGGAGTGATATCGTTAAATGCATCCGGGCGCTCTTAAATCATCCGGAGGAAATAACCTATCGGAAAGAAGCTGAAAATGAGGTGTTTTATCGTATTTGGCAGAAAATAGCTAGTTACGATGCGGATAAGAGCAGCTTAAAAACATGGAGCTTAACCATCACACGGAATATTTGTTTAGATAAAAAACGAGCGATCATTCGTGCACAAAATATAATTCCCATGGAGCAACTCCCTGAAAGTCCCCTAGTAGATGACTATTTTGAAAAAGAGAATTTCTTGGATTTGTTACAAAATTTATCAGAAGAAGATCAATTGATTTTCCTTAAATACTACTATTATCAAGACACACCAAGTGAAATTGCCAAGGAATTAACAATGGATGTTACTCAAGTTTATAATCATCTATCTCGTGGTCGAAAAAAAATCAAAGAGTTATTTGATCCAAACATCTGAACAACTGGCGAAAATAAAAACAAGGAGGAATTGTCATGGTCAATCCATTTAAAGCTGTTATTAACCAAATCAATAAAGACATCACAACTAGCAAAAATAAAGAATTGAATACTCAACAAAAAAGAAATTTATTCAATCAAACAAAAATGTATATTTTTTTGCAAGATTTTATCGAGAAAATGAAACCTTACCTTGAAGATGGAGAAGAAATCCATGCCTACTTACCAATGACAAATGATGGTCAGAATGCTTCTGTTGTAGGACTTGGTTTACTCGGAATGTATCATCCCGAATCAGAAGAAGCAAAAGCTTACGTGAAGGATTTCAATGATCTCAGAGGGAATCGAATTCTAATTTTCACTGACCAACGAATGATTTTTACAACAATCATCGAATTTTTAGACCACAGAACTTTTTTTAGCTACCCTTATACAACGATCAAAGCAATCACGCTAAAGGAAAATAAAATGAATTACTTTGATTGGGATGATTCTTTCCCACCTAAACGGGTTGCTCTTTATACCTATACGTTTGATTTTGAATCGGAAGACCATATCTTTTCAGAATTGTTAGGGCAACATGATGCGGATATTTTAAAACGTCAATTGTTGGAAATTCCAGCATTGCAAACTATTCTTGTCACAAGAAAAGTCTATCGCGAACGTAGATTTGATAGAGTCGTTAATAATCCTGTGCTGGCTTATAGGCTTATGTATTATTTCTCCATCTTTGCAGCCATAACCTTCCTTTTGATCTTAGCTTTAGGTGGTTTCTTCCATATTGGACCAGCAAAACAAATGTTCGATTTCACTACAACGCCTACGATACAAATGCTTTTAAACTGGTCTTTTTTATAAAAAAACAAGCCCTGATAAAACAAATCACTTGTTTCATCAGGGCTTATTCCTTATTTTTCTTTCAACGTCTCTAGATAATCTAACGCATCTTGAACATTTTTAACTGGAACAATTTTCATCTTTGTGCCAATTTTTTCAGCTGCCGCTTTTGCTTCTTCATAATTCGTTTTGATTTCTGGTTCTGCTTTCTTCATCTCTTTGGTGATCTCATCATCAGGGGCAAAGAAAATCTCTGTATTGTTTTTGCTAGCCGTGACAACCTTTTTATCGATTCCACCGATTCTACCTACAACACCATCTGTATTGATTGTTCCAGTACCAGCGATTTTATGTCCTTTACGAATCCCTTTTTGTGTCAATTGTTCATAGGTTTCAAGTGTAAACATCAATCCAGCTGAAGGTCCACCGATGTCTCCAGCATCGATTTCGACAGGAATCGATGAGTCAATTTCAGTATGATCGGTCAAGCCGATGCCAATACCAGGCTTTTTATCCGTCTGTAATTCAATCAGTTTGCCTGTTGCTTCTTTCGCTTTCCCGTCTTGTAAAAAGTCTACGGTTACAACTTGTCCGACCTTTTGTTTTTTTACATACTCAACAAATTCTTCGCTACTTTTAAATGTTTTCCCATCAATCCCTGTAACTGTATCTCCGACTGAAATTTTCCCTTTAAAACTAGAGTTGTCCTCAATAGCTAAGACATAAACCCCTTTGAATGTCATTTCATAAGGAACTTTAGCAAGCTTCAGGGCTTGTTCGATCGCAGCGTTTTTGGAAGAATCCATATAGTATTGTTGAATTCTTTCGTACTCACTGTTTGTACTAGATCCCATCAAGTCTTCTTTACTCACTAATTCTTGAAAGTCAGAAAATTTAGCTTTTAAGGCTGAAGCTAGTGTTGCTTTACGTACACCAACAGTCGTTAAATAAAAAGCTCCTGGTTCTGAATCCTTTTTATTCTCTACGGTCACAAATTCTTTTAGATTCTCTGTTGTACCAGGTCCTTCGATGTAATAGGGAATAGGAAAAATCATTATAATGATCAATAAAATAACTACTGCAAACGGCAGCATCGATTTAATCGATATTTTTTCTTCATGCTTATTATTCATTTGGCTTCATCTCACGATTCTTTTGATTTAGTGCTTGATCGACAACTAAGGGAAGATATGCTGAGACATCTCCGCCAAATTTCAGCACTTCTTTTAATAGACTTGAACTCACATGTGCGTAGGCTTCATCTGCCAATAAAAAAACCGTTTCTAACTCAGGTGCTAGATGATGGTTCATCATTGCGATGTCTTTTTCGTATTCATAATCTTTCACATTTCTGATACCTCTAATTAAAAAGTTAGCCCCTAACTCTGCAGCACTTTCAACAGTCAGTTTGCTTTCTTGAGCAATGACTTCGACATTTTCTAAGTGTGCAACAGCTTGTTTAATCAACATCAGTTTTTCATCTAATGTAAAAAGAGCGGCCTTGTTGGTATTTACAAAAACACCGACAATTACTTTATCAAACATTTTTGTACCACGCTCGATCATATTTAAATGACCATTAGTTAACGGATCAAAACTTCCAGGAAAAAGAGCAATTCTAGTCATTATTGGCCTCCTGTTTATAAATAGTGATTTGCGTGATTCCATACGTCGTCTCACGCGTTTTGATCAACGTCCCAATAGTTTCAGTAAGATCCACTGACTTATCGGTCTCACAAACAATCATAGCATCTTCACTTAATAATTTATAGGCTAGCATTTGCTCTAATTGCTTGACAATTTCCTGTTTTGCATATGGTGGGTCCAATAAGACCAAATCTAGTTTTGTCCCTTCTTGTTTTAAAAATTCTAGTGCTTTATTCGCATCCATTTTTTTGAGGATAAACTTTTCAGATTCTTTCGTTACCTCAATATTTTCTTTGATGATTTTAAGTGCAGCAAAATTCTTTTCAATACAAATTCCTAGATCCATCCCCCTAGATACTGCTTCTATCGCTAGGCCACCGCTACCAGCATATAAATCTAAGACAATTCCTCCATCAAAATAAGGTCCAATCATATTGAAAATCGATTCTTTAACTTTGTCTGTTGTAGGACGTGTATTATCACCATCAAGTGCTTTTAATCGTCGTCCGCCATATTCCCCTGAAATAATCCGCATCTGTTTGTGCTCCTTTACTTGATTGTTCAGTATATATTAAACGTACTTAAACTATACAGAAAAAAGATGAAAAATGTTTGAAGTTCGATCACATTTTTCATCTCAAATTTTACACATTTTCAGCTAGACGAATTTGAGTATTTAGTTCCTCAACTTCAAAGCCTTCTTCTTTTTCATGCTGATAAGCTGCTTTTGTACCGATTTTCTCAGCAAAGTTCATCTCCACATCAGGACGATAAGAGCGTTCTACTCTACGGACAAAGTGTAGCCCATTGATTTTCGCTTCTGAACTTTCAATAGCCTCTTCATTCATATAAATCACCACATATTTCATTCGACGAGAAACATAATGGATCAACCCAAAACGCTTTAGCGTTTTCAATTGTTTCAAGCTATATACCCACACAACTAAACAGCGCCGCTTTTGGATAACAAATTCTTTTTCTTCATTAACTTGCATGACAACTACCTCCGCAACCTGAATGTTTTCCTTTTTCAAAGAAAGGATTTCCAGCATCTACTTTAATATCATCTGAAATAGTTTTAGCTACAGCCATCCCTATCAAATCTAAAACCGTTTGAATCTCTGTTTCAGAAAAACGAAATTCAGCTACTTCTTCACTCAGATCCAGCGCTCGTTTCGCTTTTCGCACAGCTCGTTGTTTTGTTCGGAAATCTGGAGCATGGTTACCATACGCTTCGATTCGTTCAAATGAATCTTTTGCCTCTAAAAATGCTTTTTGTTTGGCTTGAACATCTTTTGAACTGTACATTGTTTGACGATTTACTTTATACGTTTCAAAGCTCTCGCTTGCTAAAATTGCTTGGACAAGTTTTTCTGTCTGATCTTCTATTTCAAAAAGTTTTTCTGTCACTATCATACTTATTCACTTTCCTCTGTTTGAGATATTTCTTTCTCTGTTTCTTGTAATAAGACTAACATACTTGCTTTAGAGAAAGCAACGCCAATGTTCTCATTTTCTTCGTGTGCAAACCTAGAATGATATAATGAATCTGAAAACCAAGAAAGGACTGTAATCGTTGGATCATATACTGGCTCGATAAACATCCCCGTTGCCTTTTTTTTGTCTAGTTGTCCAACTTTTAATAGTTTTTGATATTCGTCATTTGTCAATGTAAAAAGAGCTGATGCGGTCATCTGTTCTTTACTGAACTGCCAAGTTTCAGCCCGTTCTGATGAAAGGATATTTTTTTGATTTTTAACTAAGGTTTCAAAAAGTTTTTGAGCATTTTTTTGGCTTTCTGTATTTACATGGTAAGTTGGTAAGCCTTCTTTCACCCTTAACAAATTGATTGTTCGGATCACCTGATTACTTTTTACAGCGTCAAAACTTGCCGCTTGTTGATTTGTAGAAAAAGGAATGACTTCACCTTCAATTAATTGGTATGGCATTAAAGTCAATAAAGCTTCTTTATTTAGATAAGTAACGGCTGACAATTTCCCAGTTCCATGATTGAAAAATAATATTGCAAAGGTCTTATTATCAAAGGCAATCAGAGGACGGTAATTCATATCTTCTTCCATCAGCTCGATATTATAGTTATTTTCTTTATATGTAAAGGCAAAATTTGAATAGATGGTCATTAATTCTGAAACATCAGATAATTGCATCCCGATTGAAAATGGTGCGACCTCTTTTGAGTTGTTAAAGGCTTTGATTGTACTAATTTTTTCATCTACTACATTCAGCTCTAGGTAATCCGCATCTTTTTCCCCATATAGCCATAACTCATAGCCCATGCTACTCTTTTGTTTTTCAAGGGGTTCACCAAAATCTGTTACAAATTCAGAGACTTTTTTACCTATGTATACAGCATAACCAGAAGTTGAAATTTCTTCATAAGGTAAAGCAGTATGGGAGATCATTGCGCTCCCATGGTCTGCTTCTTGTTGGACTTTTTCAGCAGGGAAAAAAACGGGTTGTAGATAACCAATAATCAGGACTACAGAGAAAACGCCTAAAAAAGCTAAAAATCGTTTCATTTTTTTCCCCACTTTTCTTTATTTTTCTTTTACTTCGATCAAAAGATCGCCAGAGCTGATTGGTTCTTCTTCAAATACATAAATATGTTCAACGATTCCATCAAAACGTGCTTCAATCGTGGTTTCCATCTTCATTGCTTCCGTTACTAACAAGGCATCCCCTTTTTTAACTTTATCTCCTTTATTTACTAGAACTTGGAGAACAGAGCCAGACATGGTTGCACCAATCTGCTCTTTATTCGTCGGTTCTGCTTTGCGTTTTGCTTGAACAGATGATTTGATGGAAGTATCTTTGATAACGATCTCTCGACGTTGACCATTTAAGTTAAAGAATAAAACGCGATTTCCTTCAATATCAGGATCACCGACTTCATCTAAGCGAATAATCAAGGTCTTCCCTTTTTCGATTTGAACTTCTACAGATTCTCCTTGACGAATGCCTTGGAAGAATGTAGGTGTATCTAATAATGTAACATCACCAAAATTTTGATAAGATGTACGATAGTCCAAAAATACTTGAGGATACATTAGATAGCTCAATACTTCTTCTAATTTTGGTTCATAGCCAATTTTTTCGGCTAATTCAGCTTTTACTTTATCAAAATTAACAGGTGCAGCTAAGCTACCAGGTCTTTCTGTGAAAGCTGGACGTCCTTTCAAAATAATTCTCTGTAAGTCTTTAGGAAATCCACCGACTGGCTGACCCAAGTCTCCTTGGAAGAAGGTCACAACTGACTCTGGGAAACTTAATTCATCCCCATTTTCATAAATATCTGCTTCTGTTAAATTATTTTGCACCATGAACAAGGCCATATCGCCAACAACTTTTGAAGACGGAGTCACTTTTACAATATCACCAAACATCAGGTTAACTGTGTGATACATTTTTTTAATGTCATCCCATTGATGGCCTAAGCCAACTGCTTTAGCCTGTTGTTGTAAATTGGAGTATTGGCCACCCGGCATTTCATGCATATAAACTTCAGTTTGCGGTGCATTCAAGCCATTTTCAAATGGTTGATAATACATACGTACATCTTCCCAATAATGGTTGATTTTTTGTGTATTATCAATGTTAACGTCTGGCGTCCGATCACCATTAACTAAAGCGTAATACAAACTGCTCATACTCGGCTGGCTTGTAGCACCACTCATCGCACTGGTCGCCACGTCTACAATATCTACACCAGCTTTGGTTGCAGCTGAATAAGTGATGATTCCGTTACCGCTTGTATCATGAGTATGCAGGTGAATCGGTAAATCTGTCGTATCTTTCAGTTCACTGATTAAACGGTATGCGGCTTGTGGTTTCAATAAACCAGCCATATCTTTGATTGCAATGATATGAGCACCCATTTTTTCAAGTTCTTTGGTCATATTTTTGTAGTACTCAACGTTGTATTTTGCTCTAAATGGATCATTAATATCACCAGTATAACAAATAGCTGCTTCCGCAATTTTGCCGGCGTCTCTTACAGCTTGAATACTTTTTTCCATTTGCGGCAGCCAATTTAAACTATCAAAAATACGGAAAACATCAATACCTTGTCGTGCAGACTCTTTAATAAATTCTTCGATCACATTATCAGAATAATTTTGATAACCAACCGCATTCGATCCTCTAAACAACATTTGCAATAATGTGTTCGGCATTAATTTACGTATTTTGCGTAGTCTTTGCCATGGGTCTTCATTTAAGAAACGGTAAGCTACATCAAATGTTGCACCGCCCCACATTTCACTAGAAAATAATTCTGGCAATCCTTCACCTGTTAAACGAGCAATTTCTTTAAAATCTTGCGTTCTTACACGAGTCGCTAGCAAACTTTGATGGGCATCACGGAAAGTCGTGTCCGTCAGTAAAACATTATCTTGTTTTTTGACCCAATCAATAACACCTTGGGCGCCATCTTTATCTAATATATTTTTAGCAGTCACATAATCACTTCGTAATGCTAAATCCGTTGGAATACGTGGTGCATCAAAATATTTTTTCGTTGATTTTTCAATTCCTGGAAAACCGTTAACTGTTACTTCACCAATATATTTCATGGTCTTATTGCCACGGTCTCTTAATTTTGGAAATTCAAATAATTGCGGTGTATTGTCAATAAAGGTTGTGTTAGCTTCTCCAGACTGAAATTCTGGATGGCCAATCACTTTATGTAAAAACGGAATATTCGTTTTTACACCACGAATTCTAAATTCTCGCAAACTACGTTCCATTTTTTGGATCGCCTTTTCAAAAGTAAAACCATGCGTACATACTTTTACTAATAGAGAATCAAAATACGGTGTAACGACTGCACCAGAATAGGCATTTCCTACATCCAGACGAACACCAAAGCCACCTGGTGAGCGGTAGGTATCGATTTTACCAGTATCCGGCATAAAGTGATTCAATGGATCTTCTGTAGTAATCCGACACTGAATTGCTGCACCATTCAACGTAATTTGTTCTTGCTGCGGAATCTTCATGTCTTTATGAATATCTAAGCCTTGAGCAATTTGCAGTTGAGAGACTACGATATCTATATCTGTGATCATCTCAGTGATTGTATGCTCGACCTGTACACGAGGATTTACTTCGATAAAATAAAACTGATCCCCTTCAACTAAAAATTCAACGGTTCCAGCATTGACATACTGAACATGTTTCATCAATTGAACTGCTGCATCGCAAATCTCTTTGCGTTTTGCTTCACTCATTGAAACACAAGGTGCAACTTCAACTACTTTTTGATGTCTACGTTGAACCGAACAGTCTCGTTCAAATAAATGAACCACATTACCATGACTATCACCTAAAATTTGCACTTCAATATGTTTCGGGTTTGAGATATATTTTTCTACATATACTTCATCAGAACCAAATGCTGCTTTCGCTTCACTTTTCGCTCTATCATACCCTTCTTTTGCTTCCTTCTCATCGTGTGCTACTCGCATTCCACGGCCGCCGCCGCCTAATGCTGCTTTGATCATAATCGGAAATCCATGAGTTCTACCAAACTCTAAGACGCCTTCCACTGAATCCACTGGACCATCAGAGCCCGGGATTGATGCAATTCCTGCAGCTACAGCTGCTTCTTTTGCTTTGATTTTATCACCAAAAATATCTAAGTGGTGTAATGTTGGACCTACAAAGATAAGACCTTCTTCTCTACAACGACGGGCAAACTCTAAGTTTTCAGAAAGAAACCCATATCCTGGATGAATCGCATCAGCTCCAGATTTTTTTGCGATGCGAATAATGTCTTCCATATCAAGATAAGCTTCGATCGGCTTTTTGCCTTTACCAACTAAATACGCTTCATCTGCTTTAAAACGATGAACAGAATATTCATCTTCTGCTGCATAGATTGCCACTGTCCCGATGTGCATCTCTGTACAGGCTCTAAAAATTCGAATTGCAATTTCTCCACGATTTGCTACTAAAACTTTTTTCATTCTTTCACTCCTACCTGTTTATTGAGGGCGAAACAGAAATGATAGTCTCTTATTTTCTAAAGAGCTCCTTCTGCTTCGCCATCTAATGACCTTCATTGATTTATATCTTACCAAGTAATTGGTATTCTTGGTCCATTTTTTGTTTTTTCTCGTCGGCACTGATATTCAGAACGAACGCAACAGCAATTGAAATAATCAACACACTGTTCCCGCCATGACTGAGAAATGGGAATGTGATCCCAGTTAGAGGAATCACTCCAGTAATTCCACCTAAGTTAATAAATACTTGTAATAACAACATTGAACCGATCCCAATACACATTAATGAATTGAACGGTTTTTTTGAACGAACACCGACTAAAATGATACGAGCAATCATAAACATCAAAAGTGCTAAAATAATCAATGAAACGAACAACCCTAATTCTTCGATCGTAATGGCAAAAATAAAATCCGAATGAGCTTCAGGCAAGAAGCCTTTCTTTTGAATACTATTGCCTAAACCTTTACCAAACCAACCGCCGTTATTGATCGCATAATAAGAATTGGCTAACTGATGGCCATAGTTTCGTTCATCTTTAAACGGATTTAAGAAAATAGCGAAACGTTGATATACGTATTGATATCTAGCTGGAATAAAACTTCCTTTGCTTAAGATCAATGCTTGAATCACTGCAATACTGCCTAAAATCCCAGCTCCACCAACGATATAAGTGTACATATAGTTTACTCCGCTAGCCAATAACATAATGATCACCAATAAAGTTAAAATGGCAGCATTCCCCAAATCGGGTTGTATCGCCACAAGAGAAATTAAAAAACCAACTAAAAGCATTGGTCTAAAAACTGCTTTCTTAAACTCTTTATCAATGTACTTCTGTCTTCGGCCTAAGATATAGGCAAGATACCAAATCACCATAATTTTCAAATATTCAGCCGGTTGCATGGAAAATGAGCCAATCAGCAACCAGCCAGAAGCACCATTAATGTTTCGACCTAATGGGGTAAATTTAACTGCTAAGAGTAGAAAGGATATCACGGCGATTGCAAACATGATAAACCCTTTGTTTTGAAAGACTGTTGTTTTCATCTTATAAATAAAGAACATTCCCACTAAACTTAAAACCCAAAACTGCAATTGAGACACGACCATTGCTGTTGGGGATTCGCCTTTTGATATGAGCAAAGATGATGTTGAACTGTAAACCATGATCAAGCCCACAGCACTAAGGACTAAGTACGGGATCAAGATACTATAATCTAACAGGTGTCTCTTTTTTATCTTGTTTGGCAAAGTTTAAACCTCCTTGCCAATCTCTTTTTTTTCTTGCGTTTCTTCATAAACGTCACTATATAATTGGTTAAGTTCTTTTTCTAAATCACTTAGCAATTGATGTCCTTCTTTTGTGCTTAAAATGCCTAGTCGAATGGCATACGTCACTTGTCGAGAAAAACCATACATTTGTGTATCTACGACTTCCTCAAAGGCTTTACACTGGGAAATACATAGGCTATTTTTTTGATTACGGATCAACATCATGATTCGTTGTGCATCATCGTTTAACAGCTGAACGGCAAAATCTTTTGAAATGGATTCCATTTGCACTAAACCTCCCATCTTAATTATGTAATTATAGCATAATTTGCCTCATTATTAACAGAAATTTTCTGAAAATCCGCCGTTTAAATTTTTTTTTAATGTTCATCAAATTGGAATGAAAGAAAATCTCATGATTCTCACAACTTCTCTAAAAATTAGTCGTTAAAATCTACTGAGCAGTAAAAATCCTTATGCTATCATTACTTTAATTCTTCGATTCACAAAACGAGCACAGTAGGCTCCTTGTATGATTTTTATGTTTTAGTTCATTGATTTTTTTCTTTTTTAGTTCAAACCATATACTACAACGTAATAAATTACATAAAACCAACTTAATACTCCATGAAAAATTGCCCAAAGTACACTATGCCAATTCACATATGAGATTACCAACGCTAATGCGCAACCAAATGAAATCCCTGCTTTTGCACTTTCTTTCATTGTTATCCCTCCGATATTTTCTTGATAATGATTTGTAGCCTATTTCAACAGTTCAGCTCATGGATATCGCACTTAAGTGAATTAGCTAGACTTGCCAAATATCTATTAAAGTCCAGTATTAGACAGGGATCGAGACAGTTCCTGAAAAATCTTCTATATCATGTTTCCCGATTCGCTTCGCTAATATGTATGTTGCAGGAATTTCCAGATCCGTTATGATCCCCAAATGGCTAGCCTGTTCGAATCCGTAGCGGTTGTAATAAGCTTGATCGCCAATTAAAATGATCACGCTATATCCAAGTTTTTCGGACTCTTGTTCAGCTTTAGTCATCAATTTTGCTCCTACACCTTTACCTCGCTGATCTAATCGAACAGTCAAAGGTGCTAAGATCAGCCCGTCCATAGTTCTTGTCTCATTGGTTATTCTTGTTTTTGTTAACATGACATGTCCAACGATTTGCGTATTTTCTTCTGCTACAAAGGCTAGTTCAGGCAAATAGTTTTCGCTTTTCCTCATGCGCTCAACAAATTCTTGTTCCTCCCCATCTTTGACTTTGGCTGTTTTAAAGGCTTCTTTTGTAAAGTCATAAATTACTGGGAAATCATTTTCTTGTTCTAAACGAATGATCATTTTCACCCCTCCATTCAACTATGTTTTTTGATTTTGACACAGATTCGTCGTTCACAATTAGCCATGCTTTTTTACTGATTTATTCTTTAGCTTAAATTCTATTATTAATAGTAACAGAATCTTTTTTAAGAAGCTATCAAAGTACCTAGGTGAGCAGTTAAACAATTCTTTTATAAAAAAAAGACCTTTGAAAGTTGAAGCTGGGACAGAAGCGTTTAATCGCATTGAGGGGTGTGGAACAAAAGTGGTTTTCACTTTTGTTCCACACCCCTCAAGGATCTTTTTTATTTACTCTTTTTCTATTTTATAAATACTTTATTTTTTTAAATCAACGACCATTCTACCTTTGATTTTTCCTTGTTCCATTTCTTCAAAGATATCATTCACTTCATGTAGGCAACGTGTTTCTACAACAGGGACTACTTTACCTTCTGCCCCAAACTGGAATGCTTCTTCTAAATCTTTACGTGTTCCTACTAAGGAACCAACGATTTGAATACCATCTAGAACAGTTTTAACAATTGCAAGATCCATTGTTTCTGGAGGAAGTCCGACAGCAACAACTTTACCTGCAGCTCTTACAGAATCAACCGCTTGATTGAATGCCACTTTAGAGACAGCTGTAACGACAGCAGCGTGAGCCCCACCGACTTGTTCTTGGATCCAAGCGCCAGCATCGCCATCAGTTAGTGGGTTACACACTAAATCAGCGCCTAATTCTTTTGCAAATTCTAATTTATCATCATTAATGTCAACCGCAATAACTTTAGCATTGAACACGTTCTTCGCGTATTGAATAGCTAAATTTCCTAATCCACCAATACCGTAAATTGCAACCCATTGACCTGGTTTTACATCAGAAACTTTGATTGCTTTATAGCAAGTAACACCAGCACATGAGATACTACTAGCTTGAGCTGGATCTAATCCTTCTGGTACTTTAACGGCATAATCAGCTTTAACGATACATTGTTCAGCCATAGCACCGTCTACTGAAAAACCAGCATTTTTCACTTGGCGGCAGAATGTTTCCCGTCCAGTAATACAATATTCACAAGTCCCACAACCTTCAAAGAACCAAGCGATACTTACGCGGTCTCCTACTTTTAGACTTTCAACGCCTGGAGCGATTTCTTTTACGATTCCAATTCCTTCATGACCAATCACTCGCCCTGGAACTTCACCAAAATCTCCATGAGCTACATGCAGGTCCGTATGACAAACACCACAATATTCAACATCCACTAAAGCTTCCCCAGCTTCAAGCGGTCTGATATCTACTTCCTTGATTTCTACTTTTCCATTATTTTCTTTCGTTACAACAGCTGCTTTCATTCTATCACTCCTGTATTTTATATTATATGGAACAATTATATTTTACCATGTATGAAATCGTTTTAACAGCCTTTTTGAGAAGAAGTTCACAATTAACGAAAATTTGTTCAATGTACATAAAAAAGAACAAGAATGAATCACTTTGCATGATTCATCTTGCTCTTTTAAAAGCTATAATTAAAGTTTTAGATTGCTGTTGTTGCGCCACGGTATACAATACCACGACGAGGATCAACAGTGATCAATTCATCACTTGCAATCAAGCTTGTTGCGTCAGCTGCGCCAACGATTACTGGAATATCTTTCGCAATTGCAACAACTGCTGCATGAGAAGTTAATCCACCCTCTTCAACAACTAAAGCAATTGCTTTGTCGATTGCAGGCATATAATCTTTGTCAGTTGTTTTTACAACTAGAATAGAACCTTCTACTGCATTTGCTACTGCTTCTTCAGCTGTATTTGCAACAACTGCTTTAGCAATAACTGAAGCTTCGCCGATTCCTTGACCTTGAACTAATTTTGATCCGATCATTTGGATCTTCATTAAGTTTGTTGTTCCTTTTTCACCTACTGGCACACCAGCTGTGATGATGATCAAATCGCCTTCGCTTGCAAATCCTTCTTCTTGAGAAGTGTGTGTCGCTAAGTTGAACATTTCATCAGTGCTTGATGGTTTGTCAGCAACAGTTGCATAAACACCCCAAGATAATGATAAGCTACGAGCTTTTTGTTCTGAGAAAGTGATCGCAACGATATGAGATTTTGGACGGTATTTAGAAATCATGCGAGCAGTGTGTCCTGATTCAGTTGCTGCAACAATTGTTTGGATGCCCAAGTTACGTGCAGTATGTCCAACTGATTGACCAATTGCTTCAGCCATATCTGTTTTGCTGTAAAGTTTTAATGCAAATGAATCTTGGTTGATCAATGCTTCTTCTGTACGAACTGCAATGCGAGCCATTGTTTGAACCGCTTCTAATGGGTAATCCCCGGCAGCTGTTTCACCAGAAAGCATTACTGCATCTGTTCCATCATAAATCGCATTAGCAACGTCATTCGCTTCCGCACGTGTTGGACGTGGGTTGCGTTGCATAGAATCTAACATTTGAGTTGCTGTGATAACAGGTTTACCTAAAGCGTTACATTTTTTGATCAAGTCTTTTTGAACAACTGGAACGTCTTCTGTTGGAATTTCAACACCCATGTCACCACGAGCAACCATCAAACCATCAGAAACTTTTAGGATTTCGTCAATGTTGTCGATTCCTTCTTGGTTTTCGATTTTAGGAATGATTTGGATATGCGTTGCATTTTCTTCTTCTAGAATTTTAGTAATTTCTAAAACGTCAGTTGCACGACGAACGAAACTTGCCGCGATAAAATCAACGCCTTGTTCGATACCAAAACGGATATCAGCAGCATCTTTATCAGTGATACCAGGAAGGTTTACAGAAACTCCAGGTACGTTAACGCCTTTTTTATTTTTTAGAACGCCTTCGTTTTTAATGAGTGTAACGATTTCGTTTGCAGTACGGTCGATATCAGTTACTTCTAAGTCGATTAATCCATCGTCTAAAAGAATATGAGAACCAACATTTACATCGTTGATCAATTCTGGATAAGTGATTGAAAATTTTTCGTTAGTTCCTAAAACTTCTGTCATAGAAAGACGTACTGTTTCACCTGTTTTTAAAGTGATAGCGCCATTTTCCATTTCATTCGTACGGATTTCAGGACCTTTTGTATCAAGTAAGATCGCTACGCGTTTTCCTGTAATTTTTGCAGCCTCACGAATATTTTTGATGCGGTTACCATGTTCTTCAAAATCACCATGTGAGAAGTTCAAACGGCAAACATTCATTCCTGCATTCATTAAGTTTACTAGCATATCAACTGTTTCACTAGCTGGTCCGATCGTACATACGATTTTCGTTTTTTTCATTACCAAACGCTCCTATTCCATTTTTGTTTATACGTCTTGAAGATTATCTATTTTCCTCAAGGGATACTTAAGATAGCTCAAATTTTTAAGCGTATCCTTAGAAAGAAATCTCTTGATTTAAATCATAAAGTGATAAATCAGGTTTATGTTTGTGGTTTTCCAATGTGTCAACGATATCCGCTGAAACGACTTGGTTATCAAGCATACCGATACATTGTCCACCAATTCCTGCTTTCAATAATTCGACAGCATATGAACCAAATTTACTTGCTAATACACGGTCACGAGCACTTGGTGAGCCGCCACGGACAACGTGTCCTAAAATAGATACACGTGTGTGGAAATCACCATGTTCAGAAAGTTTCTCAGCAAATTCATTTCCGCCCATAACGCCTTCTGCCAAGATGATCAAGCAATGTTTTTTACCACGATCGCGGCCTTCTCTGATACGTTTTGCAACATTGACCATGTCGAAATCGTGTTCAGGAATAATGATTTCGTCAGCACCACCTGCTACACCTGACCAAAGAGCGATATCGCCTGCACCACGTCCCATTACTTCAATAACAAATGTCCGAACGTGTGAAGTTGCAGTATCACGAATACGGTCGATCGATTCTAATACTGTGTTGATCGCTGTATCAAAACCAATTGTGAAATCAGTCCCTGGAATATCATTGTCAATTGTTCCTGGAATTCCTACAGCTGGGAAACCACGTTTTGTTAGTGCCATTGCACCATGATAAGAACCGTCCCCACCGATAACAACTAAACCTTCGATACCGAATTTTTTCAATTGTTCGATTCCTTTTAATTGTCCTTCTTCTGTTGCAAATTCTGGATAACGCGCAGAGTATAAGAATGTTCCTCCACGTTGAATCTTGTCACCGACATCAGCAATGTCTAAACGACGGATGTCACCTGCTACCAAACCTGCAAAACCGTAGTTGATTCCATAAACTTCGATTCCGTCAAAAATCCCTTTACGTACCACTGCACGAATTGCAGCGTTCATTCCTGGGGCGTCTCCCCCACTGGTTAAAATACCGATACGTTTCATTCGTTCTTTCACCTCATATAATATACTTTTAAGCTGTAACAATTTTTGCCACAGTTATTCATTACTCAAAAATATTACGTCACTCATTTTACCATTAATAGTGCAAAAAGTCTTGATTTAAGAAGAAATAATTGAAAAAAGATGAAAACAATTAGTATTTTTTACCGTAAATCATTTGAAAACAACATTTTGAGCACCTAAGATTGCTTCCAGCTCTTCTTTTGCCGCCACTGTATCAGCTAGCCAATTCTCTTCTCCTAAGACTAATTTCTTCCCGTTTTTTTCAAAATAAATAATCACTGGTGTATTACCTTTATGTTTTTGAATGACTTCCCGAATACTTTGTAACACGTTTTTTTGATCTTTTTCAGCAATTATTTTCAGGTAACAAGTTGTTGCACTAATACTGTTTTCAATATCACTTGCCTTTTCAATCTGATTGACCAATAATTGTAATTCTTGGTTGTAGTTACTTTTTTCTATTTTGCCTTCTACGAAATAAACTTGATTTTTTTCAACATTTTGACGCAACGTTCTGAAAACGGTTGGAAAAAGAGTCAAAGAGAGTGATCCAGTTAAATCATCTCCTTCAACAAAAGCCATTTGTTCTCCTTTTTTCGTTCGGATCACTCGAATATCTTTCACATAAATCAACAAACGAGCGGTTTGTTTTTCAACAACATCACTTACGAGCATGACCTGCTTCGTCAATCGTGTTTTTTTGAATTCCTCAGTTGGATGTCCAGATAAATAAACCCCTAAATATTGTTCTTCTTGTTCTAATTTTTCTTCTAAAGTATAGTCTGCAATTTCTACTTCTTTTAGTTTCAAGGTGTCTTCCAATAGATTCATGCTGCCACCGCTATAAATGATATTTTGGATTTCACTATCTAAACTAACAGACAGCTGACGGCGATTAGGCTGAAGTTCATCAAAGGCGCCAATCGCGATTAATGGTTGAATATTTTCAGCTTTCAACCATTTACGATCGATACGTAATAAAAATTGATCGAAGGTTTTAAATGGTCCCCGCTCTTTTCGTTCATCAAGGATGTTTTGGATGAAATCTCTACGAATTCCTTTTAATGAGCTAAAACCAAACATGATTTGATCATCATTATTTAGATAGAAACTATATTGACTAGAATTGATTGCAGGTTGCATAATCGTCATTTTATTTTTACGCGCTTCCCCAATGTACTCTTTGATTTTTGTTGGGTTATGTCTTACTGAATGGAGAATCGCCGCATAAAAAGCACCCGGAAAATGAACTTTTAAATAGGCCATTTGAAACCCAATAAAAGAATAAGCAAAAGCATGAGATCGGTTAAATCCATAATTGGCAAACCGTTCGATATAATCATAAATCGTTGTTGCTACAGCTTCGCTATGTCCTTGTTTCATAGCTCCTTCAACAAAGTGCTTTCGTTCCTCATCTAGTACATCTTTTTTCTTTTTACTGACCGCACGCCTTAAAATATCAGCCTGACCCAGACTAAAACCAGCCATAGTAGAAGCAACTTGAATGATCTGCTCTTGATAGACGATCACACCGTACGTATTCTTCAAAATCGGTTCTAAAACGGCATCAGGATACTCGATTGGTTCCTGCCCTTTTTTTCTCTGGACAAACAAATCGATATTTTGCATTGGACCTGGCCGATATAAAGCGTTGACCGCCGCAATATCTTCAATACTTGTCGGACCTAATTTTCTTAAAACGTTTCTTATCCCCGCTGATTCAAATTGAAAAACACCACTAGTCTCCCCACGTCTAAATAAGGCTAAGGTCAATTCATCATCCAATGGAATTTGGTTTAAAATCACTTCTTTTTTGTAGACTCGTTTAATTGACTTGATCGTATCATCAATGATCGATAGATTTCGCAAGCCTAAAAAATCCATTTTTAGTAAGCCAATTTTTTCCACATCATTCATCGTAAATTGCGTCAAGAAGATATCATTTGAACCCGGCTGTAAAGGCACAATATCTAGCAGATCAAGATCACTGATCACTACACCCGCCGCATGAGTCGACACGTGCCGTGGTAATCCTTCTAACCGAACAGCAGTATCATATAAAAGGCGATTTGTTTCAGAAGAATTCACCAGCTCTACTAATTTTTTCGAATCTGCATAAGCTGTTTCCAAGGTCATTTTCAGAGCACTGGGAACAGCACTAGACCAACGATTAGATTCACTTTGCGATAAGCCAAATACTCTAGCTACATCTCTTAAAACCATTTTTGCAGCCATAGTCCCGAAAGTAGCAATCTGCGCCATATGATAGTGCCCATATTTTTCTCGAACATATTGCAAGACTTCTTCACGTCGATTATCTGGAATATCTAAATCTATATCGGGCATCGAGTGTCTTTCAGGATTTAAAAAACGTTCAAATAGTAAATCATATTTGATTGGATCTACATCCGTAATCGATAAAACGTAAGAAACCAAGGATCCTGCAGCTGAACCACGTCCGGCTCCCGTTACGATTTTTCTTTCATGGGCAAAAGCCATAACATCCCAAACAATCAAAAAATAATCATCAAATCCCATTGTATGGATGATATCTAACTCTTTTGCCAAGCGTTTTTCATACTCAACCGTAACAGTTGGGATACGCTCAGGTAATTTCTGTAAACACAGTTCTTTTAAAAACGCCCCCGCCTCTTTACCATCTGGGATCGGATAATGTGGCAACAAACGTTGATGTAACGGGATTTCTAAAGTACAATCATCAGCTAACAGTTCTGCATTACGCACTGCTTGTTCATTGACTTTTACAAGTAATTGTTTTGCAGCATCCGTCTGACTTCTTAGATAATAGGGCCCTTCAATTTCGGTTTCCTCTGCATTCAAGGTCATTTGTTGCCCTTCATCGATATGAGCCAACACCTTCAAGGCAAAACCATCCTCGCGATTTAGATAGCGGGTTTCTTGTAATGCTACAAGTGGTTGTTCTTTTGTTTCATAAAATTGAAACAAAGCTGGATCGGTTTCCAGGTTACACGTAAATGAAGCTCCTGCAAAAAAAGATGATGGATCAAAAAATTCTGCTAGCTGTTCTAAGCTTTCAGCTGCTTCTGCTTCACTTCGCTTTAAGACAAAAGCAACCTCTCCTTTATCAGACGGCATCACGGCGTATAGATGATTCAAATACTCCTTGACTCCTTCTAAATAGAAAACTCTTTCGCTGTTCATTTTGGCAGTAGAAATCCGCATCAAATTTTGATATCCTTGAAGATCTTTGGCATATAATAACAATTGAGCAGGCTGCTCCGATTTTTGAGGAGTATATTCTAATGTTAACCCGATGATTGGTTTGATTGCTTCTTTTTTGCAGGCCTCAAAAAATTCAATCGCGCCATGAAGTACATTAATATCCGTAATCCCTAAAGTTGTATAGCCTAATTTTTTGGCTTGTTGCACTAATTCTTGAATACGAATAGTACTGGAAAGTAATGAGTAAGAAGTAATTGTATATAGTTGTGGAAAAGGCATAAGACATCTCCTTATATATATGATGGTTTTGATTCAAAAATGTAACTTTCAATTTCTTTACATTTACAAAAATTGTGCTAAACTATAGCTAGAAAAGAGGTGCAATCCATGCGTTACATTCTTGTATTGTTGTGGTCCTTTTTACTAGGACAAGTGGTCGGTTATATCGGCGGTGCCTTAAACGGCGGGTCTTACGATTTTATGCTGACAACGATTATGTCATTGATTACCGGTGTGATTATCTTATTGATTGGTCAATTCGCTTTACCAAAAAAAGAAACCACTAAAAGTGCTCAATAACTTTGCAAATGAGATATCTGCTTTTTTTAAAGTAATCGTCTCACCATTTATTACTTGAAAATCATCTTTATAAAAAAACCAGTTACTACAAACATTGTAACTGGTTTTTTTATGTTTTCAACTGTTTAGAGTCTTTTATTTAAAATTTTGCGAAAATTGAATAAAGAAAGGCAAATATTTCCTAAAACAAAACAAGCTGTGACAATAAATACGGCACTATAACCAAAACCATGAGCCACGGTCGATCCGATCATTGGACCTAAAACCTGCCCAAAATTACTAAACATTTGATTGTAACTGTAAATTCTGCTGACACCCTCTGATGGTGTGATTTTACTAATCAACGTATTGATCGATGGCATCAAAGCACCCGTTGAAAAGCCTAGAAAAAAGCGTAGTAAACCTAGCTGAAACGGTGTCTTAACAAAAGCCATCGGAATATAACAAATCATCGATAGCATCAATCCCGCCAACAAAACTTTATGATTTCCGATTTTATCCCCAAGCTTCCCTAAAACGGGTGAAGAGATGACTGCCGATACACCAGCTACCGAAACAATCAGACCACTGATAAACAAAATATTACCTGTATCATGGCTCAATGAACGGATATATAAGGTTAAAATCGGGCTGATACTTGTCACACCAATTTGCAAAATCAACGTTGTGACGAATAACCCAATCAAAATAGACACATGATCCATCTTTGAAAAAATATCTTTTGTACTCAACAGATCTTTCTTCTCCACTGGCTGAAAATCTTCTTTTACCATAAAAATTGTCAGTAATGTTGTAATTAATAGTACGATCCCAGTAATGATGAATACATTTTCCATTCCAAACCATTGTGCTAAAGCACCACCGATCGAAGGTCCAATCAAATTCCCTGCGATGGCACCTGTTGACAACGTTCCTAAAGCCCAACCACTTTTTTCTTTAGGCGCTTGGGAGGCAATCATAGCTGTCGCATTGGGAATATAGCCAGATAGAATCCCGTTAAAAAAACGCATAATGAGCAACCAATAAACGTTTGGCACAAAAGCTAAAGACCCCATCGTAATCGTCATCCCAGCTGCCGCTCGAATCATCATCACTTTGCGCCCTTTTCTATCTGCCAGATTCCCCCAGATTGGCGCTACAATTGCAGCGGCAAAGGCTGTAACGGCTATCGCAAGTCCTGAAAAAAGCTCAACTTGACTCTTCGGTGTCCCTAACTGTTCAACATAAACAGGGATAAAAGGCATCACCAAACTAATACTCGCACCCGTAAAAAAACAACCTAACCAAGCAACCATTAAATTCTTTTTCCACTCAATTCTCATAATAACGTACACCTCACAAGTTCTTCACTATTAACTATACTCCAAATTTTGTAATCTCTCAAAAAATTTTTCTGTTAAACAAAATAAAAAAGTCCAACTGCCTAAAAGACAGCTAGACCTTTTTATTAAAAACCTCTTTTATAGAATCGCCAAAATAACAAAGTTTAAGATAAACAGAGCATTAACGACCCAAAGAATGGGCGAAACTTCATTAAATTTTCCTTTTGCTACTTTTACTACTGCATAAAAAATGAAGCCAGCTGCAATCCCATAAGAAATACTGTAACATAAGCCCATAAAAATAGAGGCAAAAAATGCTGGCACAGCTTCTTCTAAATTGGTCCATTCAATATCCTTAAATGATGCCAACATCATCACACCGACTAAAATCAAAGCAGGTGCTGTTGCTTGTGCTGGAACAATTGCAATCAGCGGTGAAAATAAACTACTTAATGCAAATAATCCTGCTACCACAACTGAAGTCAAACCAGTTCGTCCGCCAGCTCCGATCCCTGCAGCACTTTCTACGTAAGTTGTTGTATTAGAGGTTCCAAAAACTGCACCAATCGACGTTGCGATTGCATCTGCAAATAACGCTTTATCCATTTTTGTTGAAAAACCTTTACTATCTTCTAAAGCTAATTCATCCTCTTTAGAGAAAATACCAGTCCGACGTCCGGTTCCAATAAAGGTACCGATCGTATCAAATGTATCTGATAAGCTAAACGCGATGACCGTCATCAAAACTTGGGGAATTTTCGAGGCATCGCTAAACAATGACTGCATTCCATCCGCTCCAAAGGCTGCACCAAAAGTAGTTCCTAATTCGCCAATAGAACTTCCCAACGAATTTGCTTGCCAATCAATTGCTGATAAATCAACAACGCCCATTGGTATTGCAATGATCGTTGTCGCCACAATCCCAATCAAAATAGCACCACGAACATTTAAAACGACCAAGATCGTCATTAAGACTAAACCAATCACAGCTAATATAATTTCTGGATTATTAAAGTTCCCTAAAGCTGGAACCACACTATCACCATTAACCATTCCATTGACTGGCTCAGATTGTACTGTGAAATCTAACAGCTTTGCATTTTTGATCCCAACATAGGCAACAAAAATTCCAATCCCGCCACCAATTGCATGTTGCATACTTTCTGGGATAGCGTTAATGATCAATTTACGAATTTTTGTAACAGTGATCAACACATTGATCAATCCGCAGATAAAGACCATCGCTAAAGCTTGCTGCCATGTATAGCCTAATCCAAAAACTACCGTAAACGTGAAAAATGCATTTAACCCCATTCCAGGAGCTTGTGCATAAGGAACATTTGCAAAAAGTCCCATGATCAACGTTCCAATAATCGATGCAATGATCGTTGCTAAAAATACTGCTTGAAACGGCATTCCTGTTTGAGATAGAATCGAAGGATTAACGAATAAGATATAACTCATTGCAAAAAATGTTGTTACACCTGCCACCATTTCAGTTGAGATTGTCGTTTTGTTTTCCTTTAATTTGAAAAACTTTTCCATAAAGTTGTCTCGCTCCCTTTTTACCCAAAAATTTCATCAAGAGTGTGTTTAACGTTATAAATTAATAAGTGCTTGTTCCGCTTTCCTGATGAATACTTATAAAGTATACGTTAGCGAGGTGACCATTTCAACAAATTATTAACTTTAACGCTAATATCTTTTCTTAATGTTCGTGTTTAGCTTTTTTGAATAAAATTTATAAAAAAACCTTACAGTCGTGATGATTACTCAGCGACTGTAAGGTTTTTGTTTTATAACATTTTTCTCTTAATCAACACAACAATATTTGTGCTAATAGCGATTACTCCGAATAGAACTGAACGGTTTTCTGATCGTTCTCCCGTTTTTGGTAATTCTTTTTTAGAAGCTGCCTCAGCAAGCTCTTTGGTATTTGTCCCTTCGCTGATAACGTCTTTCTTAGGTAAAATTTCGATTGGAAAAACAACCTGATTTTTTTCTGTATCTAGCACGACAGCTGTTAGTTTCTTTTTGCCATTAATTTTTAATGAAGTCACATTCATTTTGATAAGACCTTGTGAATCAGCTTGACCGACTAAGTCTCCTTCTGGAAGCTCCGCTGTTCTTGTGTTCATTTGAGGAACTTCGCCATCATAGAGTACAATTGTTGCATTTGGTAGCGTAACACCTCTCAAAAGTTCATCATCTTCGTATAAAGGATCAAAAATCGTTGCTTTTTTGATTTTCTCTTCACCTTCATTTGGAGCTGGAACTTCTGGATCAGGTGGTGTTGTCGGATCCACTAATTTTTTACGATTTTCAACAGAAGCTTCAATTAATTCTCCAGCGGCTTCCTTCCCTTCAATATATCCAATGAACGTTTCGGTATCTGGTTGAATCGCATTGATCAACTTCGCTCCAGTAAAGCCAGAGAAACCATCCCCTCCACCAAATAAAAAGTCATTGATGACAACTAAATAAGGAGCATCCGCCTGAATTGGCGTGCCATCTTTTTTATGCATTTCATGAACTTTGAATGGTTGATTCTTATCTGTTGTTGCAGTATACGTATAACTTAATCCAGAAATTTGTAAAAAGTAGCGTTCTTCTTCATCATATTGTTCGTTTAACACTTGTTCAATTTGGGCACCGGTCATCTCAACCACCTGCATAATATTACCAAATGGTTGTACGGCTTGAGCTGCTCCCCACGTAATATCACGATTCGCTTCAACCGCTAAATCAGCACGAATGCCACCGTTGTTCGTCATTGCAAAATCAGCATCGATCCCTTGGATTTTCGCCATTGCAACTTGTCCATCCGTAATCAAATTACCAAGAGGAGATTCTTTCGAGTCGTTGACTTCTCGAGTGATTCCACCTGTTTCTTTTGCTGTCCCAATTTTTTTGTTCGTCACCTGTGCCACACGTGCTTCAGCATCTTTCACAGTTGCTTCAACCTTTGAATCAACTTTTGGTACATCCTTAGCTGCTGGATCAACTGGTAGAACTTTGGCTTTAGGTGTCTCCACAAAATCATTGGTTTTTGGATCGAGCGTCCCTTGCAGATCAATATATCCTTTTCCTTGCGCTGTAGACTGAACCACTCTCGTCTTATTCACAACACCGTTGGTATATTGATGGTTATGTGCTGCAAAAAAAGCATCTACACTATTCTCTGGATAAAGTTTATCCACTGACGCCATGATTTCTGCGGCTTCTCCATTCACTTTATCCGCCTTACTTGTTGCAGGGATATGAGCCAAGACTACGATCGCATTCACACCTTCTGCTTGTAATATATTGGAGTAATAAGCAATAGTTTCAGCTTCATCTAAAAAGTCATATGCTTCATAATGTTCTTTTAAAACTAAGTTAGGAATTTCAGATGTAACCACCCCGATAAAACCAACTTTTACTTTATTCGTTGCTGTTCCAACCTCTTTGACTGTATAGGGTTTCCAGCCAAAAGGAATTTCTTCCGTTCCTTTTTTGACAACATTACCAATCACGATTTCAGTTTTTGAGGCTTCTCTTGGATATGCAGCTAAAATACCATATGGATCATTAAGCGGTTTTTCACCAATCATGATGCGATTAAATTCTTGGAGCCCTTCATCAAATTCGTGATTTCCAATAGTCCCAACCGCAAAATCCATTTGATTCAACACTTTAATCGTTGGTTCATCTTGAAGCAGCCCCGAGCTTGCAGGACTTGCCCCGACCATATCACCAGCATGAACACGCACTGTTTGAGCATTTTTGTTAGCGTTTTTAAATTGTTCCTGCGCTTGATTCAAATAACCGGCTAATAAAGGCGCCGTCCCAGCATTCGCTGTTTTCTTTCCTTCATCATCAAAAAAAGAACCCGTTGTATTCAA
The DNA here is from genome assembly GCF_001465345.1 of Enterococcus rotai. Lineage (NCBI taxonomy): Bacteria > Bacillati > Bacillota > Bacilli > Lactobacillales > Enterococcaceae > Enterococcus > Enterococcus rotai. Next base: position 3,234,060 of record NZ_CP013655.1, read on the forward strand.
GGCACCGTGAAAATCATTGATCCCTAAAATTTGAATGGGAATGTTCCCCTCTGCCAACGGCTGTTCAAGCGTTCCCTTCTGATCAACTGCTCCGTTGATTGTTTCCGCATTAGCAACATTGTCAACCAAGGCCACGCCACTGCTAATTCCCCCAATAGTAAATAAAATAGTTAACAAAGAGCTTTGCCACTTTTTCATATTTATAACTCCTCTTCGATTATTTCCAAACATACTTAGTTAAAGAGTAACAATTTCCTCACACACTGTCAATACGACTTTTCTTGCTATTCTATCAGCTCCAACCCTTTTAATCCAGCAATCGAAGCAAGTAAAATAAGCTGCATCATTGTAAGTAATAGAACAAACAAGACTTTATTAACCGACCAATCAAAAAAAATAAGTTGGATGGTTTGGACCGGTTTTGTAAATAAATGAACACTGTGCAAGCGATCAAATCGTCCAACAAAAATAGCTAAACTAGACAAGAAATTGATCAACACAATCAAAAGTAGCCCTTGCCATTTTTTCTTTAAGATATTTCTTTGAAAACTTTCATTAATTACTGTAATAACGGTCGCCATCCCTAAAAATCCATAAACACAAATTCCAATCGTCAATAAACTAAAAGATAACCAATCAGAAAGCGACTGACCAAATATCTGATTCATTCCTTGATAGATCGATAACCGTTCTAAATGAAAAAAGTCCGTAAATAAATAAGGTGCATTTGGATAAAATAATAGCCAAAACGAGCCTAAAAGGAGAAACATTCGCCTTCCTACTTGTTTAAAATGAAAACTAATTTCAAGCGGAATATAAGCCAACAAAACATTCAAAGCCATGAAATGGTACATTTTAGCAAAAAATAGCATATACACACAATAAAAGAGAGTTACGATCCGAATTGACCAACGATACGTTTGAACCAAGTATTTCACCGCCCTTTTTTCATTTAGTGTATCACAAAGAATTTATTTTCAAACATTTTCTTGAAAACTTGTCATTCTGCTATTTTATGCTAGACTTAGTTAAAGAAAACTTTCCGGGAGGAACGATTTTGAAAAAATTAATTGCAATCGACTTAGATGGTACAACGTTAAATGCACAATCTTTAATTAGTGCAACAACTGAAAAAGCTTTAAAAAATGCGATGGCGCATGGTCATTATGTCAGCATAGTCACTGGTCGTCCTTATCGAATGAGCGGTCAATTTTACCGCCAATTAGGCCTAGCTACACCAATGGTCAATTTCAATGGCGCTCTCGTTCATATGCCTGAAAAACAATGGGCAGATGAATTGGAAACTGGGATCCAGCGAGATTTAGTATTTGATATTTTAGCTCAAAAGAAAGCGTTAAATCTTGATTTTGTTGCTGCAGAAAATAAAGAAACGTTTTATATTGATAGTTTAGATTACTTCGATTCAGCTTTTTTTGCATCAGAAGCAACCGAAAACAACCTATTGACTGCTAAAAATTTAATTACCGATCCGACTTCTATGATGGTTCGGACATCAAAAGATCAGGCTGCACTTGTCTCAGATTCTTTGATGAAGCAATATGGTGATTATGTTGATGTCCGAACTTGGGGCGGACCAACACCTATTTTAGAGATCGTTTCTAAAGGTATCCAAAAAGCAAAAGGCGTGGAACAAGTTGCTAAATACCTAGACGTGAAGCGTTCAGACATTATCGCATTTGGTGATGAACATAATGATGAAGAGATGTTGGATTATGTTGGTTGGGGCGTTGCAATGAAAAATGCCACTGATCAAATCAAGTCCGTAGCCAATGATATCACTGAGAAAACCAATGATGAAGATGGCTTAGCCGATTATTTAGAACGATATTTAGATATAAAAAAATAGTAGCTATTTATTTGCATTTAGGCTGTCAACCAAAAGTGAAAATCACTTTTGGTTGACAGCCTATTTTTTACATCTTTGACAAAATTTAACTCTCTTGCTAAAATAAGAACATACGTTCGATTGCGAATTAGAAAAGAGGGTTAAAATGGAGCTAGCTAAAAAAATAGAGATTCTTGCTGAATCTGCAAAATATGATGTTTCATGCTCAAGTAGTGGTGTTACTGATAATACACGAAACGGAACTGTAGGTAGCACTTCAGCCGCCGGTATTTGCCATTCTTTCACAAGTGACGGACGTTGTGTTTCACTTTTGAAACTACTTTTCACAAACGCATGTATTTTTGACTGTCATTACTGTATCAATAGAAAATCCAATACGATTCCCAGAGCAACCTTTACGCCACAAGAGGTTGCAGACTTAACCATGGATTTTTATATGCGTAACTATATTGAAGGGCTTTTCTTAAGTTCGGCTATCATTAAAAATGTTGATTACACAAGTGAATTATTAATCAAAACGTTAAAGATTTTGCGTTACGAAAAAGGCTTTAAAGGTTACATCCATGTCAAAGCAATTCCTGGAGCAGATGAAAAGCTAATTGAAGAATTAGGGTATTTGGCCGATCGAATGAGCATTAATGTAGAGCTACCCTCAAGAGAAAGTTTGAAACTGTTAGCACCGGATAAGGAGCCATTTGCCTTATACAAGCCAATGAAACAAATCACACAGAAAAAACATGAATTAGCTCAAGTTCCAGCTTTAAGAAAACAAGCAAGCTTTGTCCCCGCAGGTCAATCCACTCAGATGATTATTGGGGCATCACCAGAAAGTGATCATGCTATTGTCAAAATTGCGGAAACTCTTTATCAAAAATACGAATTAAAAAGAGTCTATTACTCAGCGTACATTCCGGTAAATCAAGATTCCTTATTACCAGCAATCACAACTGACCCACCTTTATTACGAGAGCACCGTCTGTATCAAGCGGACTGGCTCCTGCGTTTCTACCGATTTTCTGCAGATGAAATCTTGTCTGAAGATAAACCAAATTTTAATTTATATCTTGATCCCAAAGCCAATTGGGCCGTTCAGCATTATGAGCAATTTCCGATTGATGTCCAAACAGCCTCATATGACCAATTGCTACGGATTCCTGGAATCGGTCCTAAAAGTGCTCTTAATATTCTAAAAGCGCGGAAATATTATCAATTGCATCTCTCTGATTTAAAAAAATTAGGTGTCGTGATTAAACGAGCACAATATTTCGTCAGCTGTAACGGTGCTCGCCAGGCTGGGCTTATTCATGATCCTGAATGGGTCATCGCTTCCCTAATTTCATCTCGCCAATACGAAACATTAAAACAGGTCAATAGCCAGTCAAGGCAAGAACAACTCACTTTATTTGACGTAGAACGGTTTGAAACAACGAAACGAAAGGAAGCTCGTTATGCAAATTGAAGAAACAACTGAAGTTTGGGAGTATGACGGCAGTTTTCATGGATTTTTAACAATTGTCTATCATGCTTTTAAAAAAAGACAGTTCCCAGAAATTATTTTAACCCCGGATACTGCTGTTGAAAGTTTGTTTCTCAGTCATTGGATCTCAACCGATACAGCTTTGGCTCATAAAATGTACAAACGGCTACTTACTCGCTTGAGACAAGAAAATAGTCAGTTTATTATTGATGGGTTTTATTGTTCCTTAAAAGAAAAAGAACGATTTTTACTTGATGCGATTCAAATTGCTTTAGAATCAAAAGACTTGCTGTTAAATCATCTTGGACATCCATCTATTTTAGCCTTACAAAATGCCTTAAAGTCTCTTTTTGGTGAAGTTCACTTGTTCACAGGATTTATTCGTTTTGAATACATAGGAGAGCTACTTTATAGCACGATTGCGCCAAAACATTTTTCATTGCCTTACCTATGTCCCCATTTTGCCAAACGATATCCGCAAGAAATGATTATGATCTATGACGAAACACATCGTTTACTTGGTATTATTGAACATGGAGAAATTAGTTTCATTGAAAACAGTGAGCCTCCAACTTTTCATACAAAAGAGAGTGAACAAGAAATCCAAGATTATTGGCGTTCGTTCCTACAAGCCATTACCATTCAAGAACGAAAAAACGAACGAGCTCAGTTGTCACATTTACCTAAACGCTATCGTCATCATATGGTTGATTTCAATTAATCTAGTATTAAAAAAAATGAGGTGGGCTTTGGACATAACTCTGCGAGTCATATTCAAAGCCCACCTCATCTAATAAGATTGATCAGCCATTTAATTCATTCTAAGATGAATTTTTTTCACAATTATTTTATCTGATAAATGGGATTGATTACTTTGTTCTCCAATCACCTCAGCAAAAATATTGGTCCGGTCTTCTTTTTTCTGTAACTGATACTCGATTTTTCCAGTTTCATTCAATTCATTCATCATTTCACTATAGTCGTCTACTTCGATTTTCCGAGTAATAAAGCCTAGTGAAACTAATTGATCATCTAGATTTTTAGAAGATATTAGGGACCCAAAAGCAATTTTTTGACGGATCTCTTGATTTAATTCTGAGATTTTTACCTCTTGACCTTGTTCAGCTTTTTTTTTCTTGATCAATGCTTCGTATTGTTCAACACTCAACATGACACCAGCAACTTTTTTTCTATTATAAATATACACGCCGGAATTCGTTTCTTTTGCTGTTTCAAAAATCGTCATAGGAGATTGCTTCACATCTGTAACTGAAAATGCTATGTCTTTTTTCACTTTATTTTTCATTGTTCAACTTCCCTTCCAGATGATTATATCATACAGAATTTTAGTGTGAAGGGCATTTTGCGATTGTTGCTCTTTTAGTTAGGTGAATTTTAGGTAACAAAAAAGAAGTAACGTTACTAAAGCTCAAAGAGTTTTAATAATGTCACTTAAAAACCGAATATACAGTGTAAAAAAGTCAGTATCTTCCAATTGCCACCTTAACCTGCTGGATTGATCCCTTTGAATCCAATGTCATCCCGATAAAAGGTCCCCGTAGTATCAACTGTATCCAAAACCTTGTATACTGCCTCTTGTGCTTGCTTCAAGGTTTCTCCGCTAGCTTCAACAAGGTAAATTCGTCCGCCATTTGAAATGAGCTGACCGCCTTCTTCTTTTACTCCTGCATAATAAACTTGTTCCGTTTCAATAGTGGAAAAATCAGGAATCAGATGATTTTTTTCATACTGATTAGGATAGCCATTTGCTGCGACTACTACACCTAAACTGTATCCTGTTTGTTTCCATTTAATATTTGGTTGCTTACCATTTACTAAATCATCGATGACTTGGGCAAAATCGCTTTCTAAACGTTGTAGGACAACCTGGGTTTCTGGATCACCAAAACGAGCGTTAAATTCAATCACCTTTGGTCCCGTCTGGGTAGCAATCAAGCCAGCATATAAAATCCCTGTAAATGCTCTGCCTTCAGCTACCATCCCTTGGGCTGTCGGTTTTAGAATCGTTGCAATTGCTTCTGCAACTAACTCATCAGAAATTTGTGGTACAGGGCTATAAGCGCCCATCCCGCCCGTGTTCGGACCAAGATCATTTTCATAGGCTCGTTTATGATCTTGAGCAATCACCATCGGATAAACTTCTTGATTTCGAACAAAAGCCAATAAAGAAAATTCTTCTCCAGCTAAAAACTCTTCAATGACAACTTTGGCACCACTTGAACCAAACTTATTTTCTTCCAGCATCTCTTTTAAAGCTTCAATGGCTACTTCGACTGTCTCAGCTACTACAACGCCTTTGCCAGCTGCTAAACCATCCGCTTTAATAACAATTGGTGCTCCTTGTTCAAGGACGTAGGCTTGAGCTTTCGCAAAATCAAAGAACGTTCGATGGGCTGCTGTTGGTATATTGTATTTATTCATGATTGTTTTGGCAAAATCTTTAGAACCTTCGATAAAAGCTGCGGCTTTAAGTGGACCAAATGCCTTTAAACCACTAGCTGAAAAATCATCCACGATACCATTTAGTAATGGTATTTCAGGACCGACAAATGTCCAGTCTACATTATTTTCTTTTGCAAATTGAATTAAGCTCGCGTGATCATCTTCTGCAATATCTACTATTTGAATGCCATCTTTTTTCATTCCAGCATTGCCCATAGCACAAAATACGGTTGTAACTTTCGGACTTTGAATCAGCTTTTGCGCAATTGTGTGTTCTCTGCCGCCACTTCCAATGACTAAAATCGTTAATCCCATTGAATTCTCCTTTTAATGTCTAAAGTGTCTACTATCAGTAAAGACCATCGTAATACCATATTTATCTGCCATCTCGATCGATTCTTGATCCTTTATACTGCCACCTGGTTGAATAATTGCTTTTATCCCATGCTTACCTGCATACTCAACACTATCGCTCATTGGGAAAAAAGCATCACTCGCTAACACTGCCTGATCAACTTTAGTCCCAGCTTGATCGATCGCAATTTGAACCGACCCAACGCGATTCATTTGTCCTGCTCCGATCCCTAATGTTTGCTGACTATTTGCAACAACAATGGCATTGCTTTTTACATGCTTGACTGTTTTCCAAGCGAATTCTAGTGCTTTTAATTCTTCACTAGTTGGTTGACGTTTAGTTACTACTTTCCAGTTTTTTGCTTGTTCTTGAACGATATCTTGATTTTGAACTAGCAATCCACCTAAAACTGAAACAAATTCGTTTTCGATAGCTTGATCTTTTGCTGAAAAATCTAATGTCATTAAGCGAAGGTTCTTTTTGCTACTTAAAACACTAAAGGCTTCGTCTGAAAAACTCGGCGCAATAATAATTTCTAGAAATAATTTATGCATTTTTTCAGCCGTTTGTACATCTACTTCACGATTCAACACAATGATACCACCAAAAATCGAAACTGGATCTGCTTCATAAGCAGATTGATACGCTTCGTTGATTGTTTCTCCAACGCCAACACCGCAAGGGTTCATATGTTTGACTGCTACGACAGCTGGTTGATCAAATTCTCTAGAGATGCGAATAGCTGCATCAGCATCTTTAATATTATTATAAGATAATTCTTTACCGTGAAGTTGTTTAGCACTGGCAATTGAAAACGAAACGGGTAGTGCATTTTGATAAAAAGCCGCTTGTTGGTGACTATTTTCGCCATAACGCAATTCCTGCTTTAACTCATACGTAAGGGTCAATGTTTCAGTTTCTTTTTCACCAACAGCCTCCGTCAAATAATTGGCAATTAACGCATCATAGGCTGCTGTGTGACGAAACACTTTTGCTGCCAGCTTTTGTCTTGTCGCGAGGGTTGTTTCGCCATTTTCAGAAAGCTCTAGTAAGACTTGTTCATAATCTTTTGGATCTACGACCACCGTCACAAATTGATGATTTTTTGCAGCACTTCTTAACATGCTTGGTCCACCAATATCAATATTTTCAATCGCTTCTTCTCGTGTTACATCTTCTTTCAAAATTGTTTCTTTAAATGGATAAAGATTTACACAAACAAAATCGATTGGCTGAATGCCATGCGCTTCCATCGCTTCCATGTGATGACTCAGATCACGGCGACCTAATAAACCACCATGAATCTTTGGATGTAATGTTTTTACACGCCCATCCATCATCTCGGGGAAATCTGTTATTTCTTCAATACCGATTGTTGAAACCCCGGCTTGCTCAAGCACCGCTTTGGTCCCACCTGTCGAAATAATCTCAACACCTTGTTCCACCAATCCTTTAGCAAATGCAATGACACCTGCTTTATCTGAAACACTGATCAACGCTCTTTTCTTTATCATCAATGACTCTCTCCTTGCTGGGTTTTAATAAGTTGGGCCAAAACACTGGGAAATAGCTTATGCTCTATAGTATGGATTTTTTTTTCTAAAGAATCAAGGGTGTCAAAAGAAGTGATCCTGACTTTTTCTTGCGCTATAATTGGACCAGTATCAACACCGTCATCGACATAATGAATTGTTACACCCGTTTCTGGCACTTCTGCAAGAAAGGCATCTCTGATTCCGTGTAAACCAGGGAATTCAGGTAATAACGATGGATGAATATTGATCATTCGCTTTGAAAAAACTTCTAACAAAGTCGGTCCAATGATTCTCATATAGCCTGCTAAAACGACCAAATCTATTTGTTCTTCCTCAAGTAAATGAAGAATCTCTGCTTCATACATGGCTTTTGACTCAAAATCTTTCGGTGCAAATGAAATCACTGGAATCGACATGGCTCTTGCTCGCTGAACAACATAAGCATCTTTTTTGTCACAAAATAATAAAGTGATTTCTGCCTCGATTTCTCCAGCTGCTACAGCTTCAGCGATTGCTTGAAAATTACTCCCATTACCTGAGGCAAATATCGCTAACTTCATCTTTACACCTCTTTAAAAACAACAGCTTGTTTCGCTTTTTTAGTGATTTTTCCAATAATATGACTTGACTCATCTAGTTCATTTAAAATCGTTTGAACAACACTAACTTTTTCAGGCGAAACAGCTAAAACCATCCCAATTCCCATATTGAAAATTTCATACATCTCCATTGTTGGGATCTGACCATATTTTTCCAACGTTGTAAAAATGGGTAGCACGGGCCAGCTGCCAAGCTGTAACTCAGCTGATAGATTTTCTGGAAGCATTCTAGGGATATTTTCAACAAAACCACCACCAGTAATATGAGCAATACCATTCACTAATTCCTGTTTTATTAGTGGCAGTATTGACTTAACATAAATTTTTGTTGGCGTTAAAAGTACCGAACCCAAAGGCTTTTCATTTAACTCCGGAATTAGACTTTCTCCAGTAAATTGATGGGTTTTAAAGAAAATTTCCCGCACGAGTGAATACCCGTTTGAATGAATCCCGCTTGAAGATAAGCCAAGAAGAACGTCTCCTTCTCGAATGTTTTCACCTGTAATCAATTGCCGTTTTTCAGCGATGCCTACAGCAAATCCTGCTAGGTCATAATCATTTTCACCATACATGCCAGGCATTTCAGCAGTTTCACCGCCAATCAAAGCAGCACCCGCTTGAAGGCATCCTTCGGCGACACCTGCTACCACTTGTTCTAATCTTTCTGGTCGATTTTTTCCAGTCGCAATATAATCTAAAAAATAAAGCGGCTCAGCACCTTGTGCAACAATATCATTCACGCACATCGCCACACAATCGATCCCAATCGTATCATGTTTGTTTTCTTGAATCGCCACCATTAATTTGGTTCCCACACCATCTGTCCCCGAGACCAAGACAGGCTCCTTCACTTCCACCGCACTTAAATCAAAACAACCACCAAAACCACCTAACGCCCCCATCACACCGATTCGTTCGGTTCGTTTCACATGTTTCTTGATTCTTTCCACGACTTCATAGCCTGCTTCAACATCAACGCCTGCTTTTGTATAGGCATTTCCCATTTATGGTTCCTCCTACAATCATTTTCTACTCTTCAATTTAATGTGGCAAAACTGTTTTTCTCTTTTAATGATGCTTGATAGTTCATTTCATAATCATATAACGGCGTTGGATAATCGCCATTAAAATAAGCCATACAAAGTCCAGAATAAGGTGCATCATAATTCAACCCAATTGAATCAATCAGTCCTTGCTCACTTAAAAAGCCTAACGAATCAGCTTTGATCAGCTGTTCTATTTCAGAAACAGAATGGTTGGCCGCAATCAATTCTTTCCTTGTTTGAATATCGATCCCATAAAAACAAGGAAATCTTAATGGAGGTGACGCAATGCGGACATGAACTTCTTTTGCCCCAGCATCTTTAAGTAATTGAACAATCCGACGACTAGTTGTGCCCCGCACGATTGAATCATCTACCATGATCACTCGTTTTCCTTCGACAACACCACGAACTGCTGACAGCTTCATTCTGACCCCTTGTTCTCGCAATTCTTGAGTAGGTTGGATGAAGGTTCGCGCGATATATTGATTTTTCACTAAGCCCATTTCATAAGGAATACCACTTGCTTCCGCATAACCACTTGCAGCAGAAAGCGAAGAATTCGGGACTCCTACTACCATATCTGCTTCAACTGGCGCTTCTTGCGCTAAACGTTTCCCCATATTTTTACGTGCAGTATGGACATTTACTCCTGCAATATTTGAATCAGGTCTTGCAAAGTAAATGTATTCCATTGAGCAAATCGAATATTGCGTTTCTTGCGTATACTGTTCTATTTTGTACCCAGAATCATCAATAATGATCAATTCTCCCGGTCCTACATCTCGAACAAAAGTAGCACCGATCACTTCTAGAGCGCAGGTTTCACTTGTGACGACATAAGCACCATTTTTCATTTGACCAATAGACAATGGTCGAAATGCATTTGGATCAAGAGCCGCTATCATCGCAGTTTCAGTCATCAAAAGATAAGCAAATCCACCTTTAACAGTCTGTAAACTTTCTTTTAGCTGATCGATAAATGTTGGTTGTTTACTACGTCGAATCAAATGCATCAAGATTTCCGTATCAGAATTTGAATGAAAGATCGCACCATTTTGCTCTAACTCTTTTCTCAAGCTTTTTGCATTGGTTAAATTACCGTTATGAGCTAAGCCACAAGCACCATCATAAAATTTGAATAAAAATGGTTGGATATTATCGACACTGCCATTACCAGCTGTAGCATAGCGAACATGGCCGATTGCGGCATGACCACTTAAAGAGGCTAAAGATCGATCATCTTTAAACACTTCTGATAACAACCCTAGTCCTCGATAGCCATTTAGCCTACCATCTTGATTAGAGACAATACCAGCTCCTTCTTGCCCTCGATGCTGTAAGCTATGCAAACCAAAATAGGTCACTCGAGCTGCATCTGGGTGTCCCCAAATACCAAAAATACCACATTCCTCATTTAAGCTTTTTACTTCATAAGACATGGAATTGCTTCCTCCCACAACTCTTTGGCTGTTTGCGTCAAGACTTCGATTGATTGATCCTGCGTTTCAATTTTAAGTACTCCATTATCTGTTACTTTCCCAACAAGGTGGGCTTTTCCGTCCATCGTAGCTTCAAACGCAGCTTGTTTTTCTGGTTTGATCGATAGGACAAATCTTGATTGAGATTCTGAAAATAGAAATGACAAAGGCATCTTTAACTTAACTTCAAGCCCGAAACCCTGTTTAAAAGCAGCCTCTGCTAAAGCTACACCTAATCCACCTTCCGAACAATCGTGGGCACTTTCGATCAATCCTGCTTTAATGGCAGCTAACACTAATTGCTGGATTTCTTTTTCTTGAAACAAGTCAAAATCCATTATTTTTCCTTCTATTAAACCTAATGTCATTTTTTGTAGCTCACTGCCGTTAAAATCGGCTTTTGTTTCACCTAAAACATAAATTAAATCATCAACTGCTTTAAATTCTTGCGTCGTAATGTGTGCTAAATCTTCAATCAGACCTACCATTCCAATGACAGGTGTTGGATAAATCGCCTTACCATTTGTTTCATTGTATAAAGAAACATTTCCAGAAATCACGGGTGTTGCTAAAACCTCACAAGCCTTTGCAATCCCATCGGCTGAAGTCCAAAGCTCCCAAAAGCCTTCTGGTTTATCCGGTGAACCATAATTTAGGCAATCTGTGATTGCTAGAGGTTGCCCGCCACTTGCGACAATATTTCTAGCAGCTTCTGCTACTGCGATCTGCCCACCAATTTCCGGATTTAGATAAAGATACCGTGCATTGCAATCGGTTGTCATAGCTAACGCTTTTTGCGTACCACGAACCCGTAATACCGCTGCATCACTTCCTGGCAAAACGACGGTATTCGTTCTAACCTGTGAATCATACGTCTCGTAGATCATTTTTTTAGAAGCAATTGTAGGTTGCTGCAGTAGTTGTAATAACGTTTGTGCTCCATCGTTTATTTCGGGTTGGAAATCTGCTAAAGATGCAAAAGTTTTGATCCTTGCTGGTTCTACACGTTCCTTATTATAAACTGGAGCATCTTCAGCTAAAGCGTCAACGGGTAGATTAGCTACTTCTATGCCACGATGATTTAAACGATACAAGCCATCATCCGTTACTTTACCAATCGTTACAGCGTCTAATTCGTACTTTTGAAAAAGTTCGATTACTTCGGCTTCATGTCCTTTCTCAACACAAATCAACATCCGCTCTTGTGATTCTGACAACATCATTTCATATGGTGTCATTCCTGTTTCCCTTTGCGGCACATTATCCAAATCTAAAATCAAACCCGAACCCGCTTTTGAAGCCATTTCTGCACTAGAAGAAACCAGACCAGCCGCGCCCATATCTTGAATTCCGACTAAAATATCTGCATGTTCCAATATCAATTCCAAACAGGCTTCCAGTAAAAGTTTTTCCATAAAAGGATCACCAACTTGAACTGCTGAACGTTGTTGCTCTTCCCCTTCAACAAATTCTTCAGAAGCAAACGTTGCCCCGTGAATGCCATCGCGTCCTGTTTTCGCTCCGACATACATGATCGCATTGCCTACTCCCTTAGCTTGACCTTTTTGGATATCCTTATGATCAATCAAACCGACACACATCGCATTGACTAGCGGATTCCCTTCGTAACATGGATCAAAGGCGACTTCTCCACCAACTGTTGGAATACCGATACAATTCCCATAACCACTAATACCAGCAACCACTTCTTCCAACAAGTATTTTGTCCGTTCATTTGTCAATTCGCCAAAGCGCAATGAATCTAATAGTGCAATCGGCCGAGCCCCCATACTAAAAATATCTCTGATAATTCCACCAACGCCTGTTGCGGCTCCTTCATAAGGCTCAATAGCAGACGGATGATTATGACTTTCTGCTTTAAATACGACTGCCTGACCATCCCCTATATCAACGATCCCCGCACCTTCACCAGGTCCCTGTAAAACTTGTGGCCCCTCAGTTGGAAATTTTCTTAAAACCGGCTTTGAATTTTTATAGGAACAGTGTTCACTCCACATCACTGAAAATAATCCAGTTTCCGTATAATTGGGCATGCGACCTAGAATATCTTCTTCAATCATTCGATACTCTTCGTCCGTCAATCCCCAGTCTGAATAGATACGCTCACTTTTAATGGCTTGCGCTGTAGGTTCTTTGGCTTTCATCATGCATTTGCCCTAGCCTTTCCATAGTTTTTAACGATTGATTTGAAAAAACGTAACCCATCCTCTGAGCCTAATAGGCTTTCGACTGCGCGTTCTGGATGAGGCATCATGCCTAAAACATTGCCCTTCTCATTAACGATTCCGGCAATATTTTCTAAGCTACCATTAGGATTGTCATAGGCATAGGTAAAAACGATCTGCTGATTTTCTTTTAATGTTTCAAGAGTCGCTTCATCACAATAATAGTTTCCTTCCCCATGAGCCACGGGCAATTGAATCACCTCATCTAGTTGATATTCAGAAGTAAAGTTCGTTTGATTATTAACGACTTGTAGTTGAACCGTTTTACAAATAAAATGTAGGGACTCATTCCGAAGTAAGGTACCTGGCAAAAGTCCAGCTTCTGTTAAAATTTGGAAGCCATTGCATGTTCCAAAAACTGGTTTGCCTTCATCGGCTAGGCGAATCACTTCACTAATGATTGTTGAAAATCGCGCAATCGCACCGCATCTTAGATAGTCTCCATATGAAAAACCGCCAGGAATCAAAACACCATCGAACCCTGCTAAACTATCTGCATCATGCCGAACATATTCAGCCTCTTCGCCCAAGATATCTTTGACAGCACATAGTAAATCCATATCACAATTCGACCCCGGAAAAACAATTACCGCAAACTTCATCTTATACTTCCTCCATGATTTCATAGCGATAGGTTTCCATATTTACATTAGCAAGTAGTTTGTCGCAGATTGCTTCAATTACAGTTTCGATTGGCTGTGCTGTTTGATGAACCTTAATATCAAAATATTTTCCGATCCGAATCTCAGAAATTTCTTCAAACCCAAGACGATGGACTGCTCCTTTGACAGCTTCACCTTGTGGATCTAAAACAGAATCTTTATAGGTAACGTAAACTTTAACATTATACATACAGCAGAACTCTCCCTTATTTTTAGTGAAATGCTTTTTCTAAACGATCTAAAACTTCTTGATAAACTGGAACAATCTCACCTAAATTCCTGCGGTAAACATCTTTATCTAAATGATCATTTGTTTCTTTATCCCATAAACGACAAGTATCAGGAGTGATTTCATCGGCAAGTAAAATTGTGCCATCTGCTCGTTTACCAAATTCTAGTTTGAAGTCGATCAATTGAATATCGATTTTCCCAAACAAATCAATCAAGGCAAGATTTATTTTATGTGCTTCTTGTTTGATTGTGAGAATTTCCTGTTCAGTTCCTATTTGTAAAATCTTCACATGATCGTCATTAATGATTGGATCATCTAGTAAGTCATCTTTGTAGTAAAATTCCAAAACTGGAAAAGCTAGCGGCTCCCCTTCTTTCATTCCTAAACGATTAGCAAAGCTACCTGCAGAAACATTTCGAATCACCACTTCCAACGGTATCATCTCAAGGGTCTCTATAAATTGTTCGTGTTTTGATAATTTCTTAATAAAATGATTTTGAATTCCTTTTTGTTTAAGTGCCTCAAAAATGAGAGATGTTATCTGATTATTTAAACTTCCTTTTCCAGCTACACTATCTTTCCGAGCACCATTCAAAGCAGTTGCTTGATCCAAATATTCTACTCTTATCACACTGGAATCATCTGTTTTAAAGAGTTTTTTAGCTTTTCCTTCGTATAGCATTGCCTTATCGTCCACTGATCATGACACATCCTTTTCCGTACATTAATAATAGAATAACCGATTTTAGTTCGTCTATATCTTTGTTTACAGTTTAACAAGACACTTAGAAGCCGTCAATGATTTATTAATAATTATGATAAGAAACCCAAATAATGTTCGTGTTTCAAATTTCTATCTATTTAAAATGTTAAGAAAAGCTTGTAAGCATTTACAGATAACTAGAAAAGTGGTATGCTAATCGAAAGTATAGATACAGAAAATTCACTTTTATTTTTTTATTATTAGTGATGATTTTTTAGGAGGGAACACAAGAATGACTAGCGATTATGACAGTTTGGCGCAGGATTTTTTGACAGGATTAGCACCTGAAGAAAGAACAAAATTGTATAATGATTTACTGGCATTGGAGGTAGTTCACAAATTAAATCAACATAGTACTTATTACACATTTAAAAACTTAAAACGAGCGGTTCATCGTCATTCAGAACGACGTAAACGAACGTTCCGTTATATGAATAGCTTCAATAACGAACTAATCATTCATCAAATACATGAGCAGTATTTTTTCAAAAATAAATACTGCATACATGTCTATTTCAATTCGCAAGAGTATAACTATCTTTTTATTGAGCGTTTACTTTCTAAACTAAAAACCCCAGTTTCCGCACCTATGCGAACGTTTCAAGAAATTACAGTTTAATAGACTACTATAATCAAACTAAAAAATTAGCCTGGTACATCACTCAATGCGTGATATACCAGGCTCTTCAAATCCAAATAAACATTATTATCAGAAACAACCTCATGTCAACAAAAGAAAGGAACAAGCTATGGAAAAATTAAAAGTCAATGTAACGATTGATCGACCAGTTGGTTATAAAGATTCATTTGGCAATACCTATCCAGTCAACTACGGCTTTATTGCTGGCGTAATTGGGGGCGACGATGAAGAACAGGATGCCTATATTTTGAACATCCCTTCTGAGAAACTGATGTACTTTACTGGAATTGTAACAGCAGTTATTCATAGAAATGATGATAATGAAACAAAATGGATCGTAATTCCTGAGAAATCATCGATTACCGAAAAAGAGATCCTTAAACAAACCTATTTTATCGAACAATATTTTGACAGCTATGTAGAAATGCTTTGATTAAAAAATAGCAGCGAAGTCACAAAGATGTGAGCTCGCTGCTATTTTTGTCTATTACGCTAAGCCGACCCGTTCAAAAATAATATCAACATTTTTCAAATGATAGTTATAATCAAAGGCATCATCTAATTCTTCTTTAGACAAAATCGCAGTGATTTTATCATCTGCCTCTAGTAATGGCCTAAAGGCCGTTTGGTGATCCCAGGCATAAGCCGTTTTTGGTTGTACTAAATCATACGCTGCTTCACGAGCCATGCCATGATCAATCAACTTCAATAAGACACGTTGGCTATAAATCAAACCATATGTTGCATCCATATTTCGTTTCATATTTTCAGGAAATACGGTTAGATTCTTCACGATATTAGAAAATCGATTCAGCATATAATCCAGCAAAATCGTTGTATCTGGAATAATGATACGCTCTGCTGACGAGTGAGAAATATCACGTTCATGCCATAAAGTAACATTCTCATAGGCAGTTACCATATGACCACGAATAACCCGAGCTAGACCAGTCATATTTTCAGAACCAATTGGATTTCGTTTATGCGGCATCGCTGAAGATCCTTTTTGGCCTTTCGCAAAAAACTCTTCGACTTCTCTCGTCTCTGATTTTTGCAAACCACGAATTTCAGTCGCAAATTTTTCAATGCTTGTTGCAATTAGCGCCATCGATGACAAATACTCAGCATGTAAATCACGAGGTAAAACTTGTGTAGAAATTTCTTGCGCTCGAAGCCCTAAATGGTCACAAACATATTCTTCCACAAAAGGTGAAATATTCGCAAATGTCCCTACTGCTCCACTGATTTTACCAGCTTCTACACCTTTAGCTGCATGTTCAAAACGGTCAACATTTCGTTTCATTTCTGAATACCATAAGGCAAGTTTCAAGCCAAACGTTGTCGGTTCAGCATGTACACCATGAGTCCGGCCCATCATAACAGTCTGTTTATGCTCTTTTGCTTTTTCACCAATGATTTCAGTGAATTTCTTTAAGTCTTCTCTTAAAATATCGTTTGCTTGTTTTAACAAATAACCATATGCAGTGTCCACTACATCAGTACTTGTCAAACCATAATGAACCCATTTACGTTCTTCCCCTAATGTTTCGGAAACGGCACGAGTAAAGGCAACTACGTCATGTCTTGTTTCCGCTTCGATTTCTAAAATACGCGCAACATCAAACGATGCATTCTCACGAATTTTTTTTACATCTTCTTTCGGGATATCTCCTAATTCAGCCCATGCTTCATCGGCCAAGATTTCAACTTCCAGCCAAGCATTGTAGCGGTTTTCATCTGTCCAAATTGCACCCATTTCAGGTCGTGTATAACGATCGATCATTCGTTTGTTTGCTCCTTTTTAATCCCAAATATTGGTTTGATAAATATCTTCTAAGGTCTCAAAAACATCTTCTGTCAAAATGGTGATATGCCCCATTTTTCGACCTTTTTTCGCTTCTGCTTTACCGTAATAGTGAAAATGCCAATCTGGTTTTTCAGAAATCACGTCCATTGTTTCATAGATTTCATTTCCTAAAATATTGACCATTACAGCTTCTGATAAAAGCTCGACTTCCGGCAACGGCCAACCGCAAATACCGCGAATATGAGCATCAAATTGACTCAATGAACAAGCTTCGATCGAGTAGTGACCAGAGTTGTGAGGTCTTGGTGCTAACTCGTTTACATAAATACCACCATCACTTGTTAAAAACATCTCAACTGCTAAAGTTCCGGCCAAATCAACAGCTTCCGCAATCACACGAGCAATTCTCTGAGCCTCTTCAACGACATCTTCATTAACTCGCGCAGGCGCAATCGTTTCATGCAAAATATTATGTCGGTGAATATTTTCTACAACCGGAAAAACAGTAATATCCCCTTGACCATTTCCACTTACTAAAACTGATATTTCTTTTTCATAGGGAATCCAAGCCTCTAACACACAGGTACCTTCTCTAAGAATATTCATTGAAGGAGCTAAATCTGACGTGCTGTATAAAACAAACTGGCCTTTGCCATCATATCCACCACGAGTCGTCTTTAGGACACAAGGATAACCGATTCCATCAATTGCATCTTGGATATCTGTCGGACTAACAATCGTAGCAAACGGCGCAATCACAATATTATTTGCTTCTAAGAAAGATTTTTCCAATAAGCGATCTTGTGTGATCGCTAAAAGGTCTGTTCCTTGAGGAATGCTCACTAAATCTTGAACGTGCATCAATGCTCCAACATCTACGTTCTCAAACTCATAGGTTAAGACCTGGGCACGTTTTGCCAATTCCTCTAACGCTTCTATATCATCGTAATCAGCTAATAAATGCCAATCAGCGACTTGAGCAGCAGGGCAATCAACAGTTGGATCTAACACGCCTACACGGAAACCCATTTCTCGTGCACTTAGAGCCATCATTCTGCCTAATTGTCCGCCACCAATAATACCGATCATTTGTCCCGGTAATAAAGGTTTATTCAAGTTCATCACTACTTTCCATCACAGTCTCTTCGAGAAATTTACGTTTGTCTTCTAATTTCCCTGCTAACTCTATATCATACAGGGAAAGCATCCGAACTGCAAGCAGTCCGCTATTGATAGCACCTGCTTTTCCTATCGCAGTAGTTGCTACCGGGACACCACCAGGCATTTGTACAATGGAAAGTAACGAATCCATTCCGTTGAGTGCTTTTGACTGAACTGGGACGCCGATCACAGGCAATGTTGTTTTTGCTGCGATCATGCCGGGTAAATGGGCTGCTCCTCCTGCTCCAGCAATAATAACTTTAATACCACGATTACGTGCTTGCTCAGCGAATTCAAACATATAATCAGGTGTTCGATGTGCTGAGACCACTTTTTTTTCATAAGAAATATCAAACTCATCTAAACAATCACAGGCATGTTTCATCGTTGGCCAATCAGATGTACTTCCCATAACTACTGAAACTATGACAGACATAACATTCCCCTTTCTTTCTCTTTTCCTTTTCATTTTAGCAACGGAAATCTCAAGTGTCAAAGTAAAATCGAATATTATAGATTTTTTTAATAATAATGTTCGTATTGAACGATCAAAAAAAGAAAAACCGGAAAATTGTCCGGTTTTTCAAGTATCTAGAAGAATCAATCTATTCCTCCGTTTTTAATCCATTGAATAATAAATTCAAAATGATTGCTGTCAAACTACTCATTACGATACCATTTCCCGTAAACATCCTTACCGTTTCTGGCATTTGTTGAAATAGTGTAGGAATCATATTAAAACCAAGACCAAAGCCAATTGAAATAGCAATGATCAATAAATTTTTATCATTATTATAGTCAACTTTGGATAACATTCGCATTCCTTGAACGGCAACCATCCCAAACATCACAAGCATACCGCCGCCTAATACTGACTCTGGAATGATTTGAGCAACTGCTCCAACTTTTGGCAACAGCCCTAAAGCAATTAAGAAAAATGCAGAATAATAAATTGGTCGGCGCGTTTTAATACCTGAAAGCTGAACGAGTCCAACATTTTGAGAAAAACCCGTATAAGGAAATGTGTTAAAAATCCCTCCTAGAATAACAGCTAAACCTTCTGCTCGATAGCCCTTTTTCAGCTCTTCTTCTCCTATATGCTTACCTGTGATATCTCCCAGAGCAAAATAAACGCCAGTTGATTCAACCATACTAACGATCGAAATAATGATCATCAATAAGATTGAAGAAACATCAAATGTTGGGGTTCCAAAATAAAATGGTTGTGGAAAATGAAACCACGTTGCTTGACCTACCGGCGCTAAATCAACCTGTCCTAAAATAGCAGCAAGAAGCGTACCACCAACTAATCCGACTAAAACAGCAATCGACTTGATAAATCCTCTGCCCCATACTTGAATCACAATGATCAACCCAATTGTTACAAAAGCTAGTAGCAGACTTGTAGTATTTCCAAAATCAGGAGCTGCAGCTGATCCACCACCCATCTTTTCAACAGCCACTGGGATTAGCGTTAAGCCAATTACAGTAATGACCGTTCCAGTTACTAATGGCGGAAATAGCTTTTTGATTTTCGAAAAAATTCCCGATACTAAAACAACAAAAATCCCAGAAGCGATGATCGAGCCATAAATTGCACCCACACCTTTATCACTACCAATCATAATCAACGGCGCTACCGCTTGTATTGCGCAGCCAAGTACTACTGGCAACCCAATCCCAAAAAATTTATTAACAGTCAGTTGGAGCAATGTAGCGATCCCACACATAAAAATATCAATCGAAATCAAGTACGTCATTTGTTCTGAGTTAAAATTCAAACCTGTTCCAATCAGCAAAGGTACCGCCACAGCACCTGCGTACATCGCCAGCAGATGCTGCAAACCTAAAACTGCTGCTTTACCATTGTCAGTTTCATTTTGAACGATTTGTTCTTTTATTGGGTTCCCGTTACTTTCCAAGTTTACGCATCCCCCTCAAGAAATTCGACTTCTCCATTTTTCAATGATGCGATACGAGCTAATGACACTACACGTAAGCCCATTTGTTCTAATAACTCTCGTCCGTCTTGGAAAGACTTTTCAATAACGATACCAATCCCATCAACCTCAGCACCCGCTTGTTGGCACAGTTCCACCAAACCTTTTGCTGCTTGACCGTTGGCTAAAAAATCATCAATGATCAACACTTTATCATCACTTGATAGAAATTTTCTTGAAATAGAAATTTGACTTGTTACTTGCTTAGTAAACGAATAAACAGAAGACGTCAACAATTCTTCATCCATTGTTAAACTTTTTGCTTTGCGGGCAAAAATCATCGGTACTGCTAATTTTTTAGCTGCAAAAAGCGCTGGAGCAATCCCCGATGCTTCGATTGTAACAACTTTTGTAATCCCTGCCTGTGCAAATACTTCAGCAAAACGGTAACCGATCGCTTCCATCAAATCAGGATCTACTTGGTGGGTAACAAAACTATCTACTTTTAAGACGCCTTCCCCTAAAACTCGCCCATCTTCTTTAATTCGTTGTACTAATTCTTCCATTCCATCCGACTCCTTCACCAATTTTTTATGCAACATTTCGTATAAACACAAAAAGACCTTTTCTGCATAAGCAAAAAAGGGTCTGAGACTCTTTTTCACTTATAGACCAACGTTTACGGTGTTGGGTAGAGACAGCCATCCATATCATGACCATATATAAGCTTCTTGTATTAGTATACAATAGTACAAAACTCTGAAAATTTCAATGAAAAATAAGATATTTTCATTGAAATTTTACAGAGCCTTATCAGAATCTGTATCATTACGATACTACTTTTTATCAATACTCGTTTTAATTATCATTCTTTTTTTCTAAATTTCTATATTTATCCATCTTATGACTAAACAGTTCGCCGTTGCTTGGCGGCGTATACGTAATAGCATTTGCCCCGGCTTCGATTGTCTCAGTGATAGACTCATCAGTTGGACCGCCTGTAGCAATGATCGGTAATTCTGGATATTTATTACGGAAAAATTTCACAGTCTTAGCTGTATCTTTACCAGCACTAATGTTGATCATTGTTACGCCAGCTTCAATTTTTTCGTCAATTGGTGTATGTATAGATGTCACTGTACTGACTACTGGAATGTCAACCACTTCACAAACCATTTCAACGGTTTCAACAGGTGTTGGGCCATTCAATACTACACCAATCGACCCTTGCGCTTCTGCAAATAAACTCATGTACGCAGAACGTTGTCCTTGAGTCAATCCACCACCTACACCTGAGAAAACAGGAATATCTGCAGCCTCAATAATACTTTTAGTAATGGCAGGGTGCGGGGTAAATGGATATACTGCAATTACAGCATTCGCATCCGTATTCCGTATTATGGCAATATCTGTTGTAAAGATAATTGATTTGATTTTTTTCCCAAAAATTCGGATGCCGCTTGCTTTAGCAATGACTTTTGGCACTTGCACAATATCTTGCTTTAGAGGCGTTACGATTTCTGGTACCCACTTTTCATCCACTTAATCTACTCCTTTTTACTTCGTGATTAATGATCATATTGATTTAGATCATAACTTTCGATCACATGAATCACCTTATCTGCATAGGTTGGATCCGTTGCATAACCAGCATCTTGCAATGCTTGTGCCGCTTGTTTATAGTTTTTAGCTAAAAGAACATGTTCATATAAACGGGGATTCCATGTTACACCATTAACAAATAAGCGCGTATGATCATCCATTGATTCTTCCCAAGTATCATATACTCTAAAATCACCTTGAATCACGATCCACTCTTCATTGATATACTCTCTTGTTTCAAGATTAATCTTTTTCTGATCACCATAAGCCTTGATCCCAAATAAATTATTATACTTAGAAGCTAGGGTACTTTGACCCCAATTTGACTCTAAAATTCCTTGTCCAATGATAATACTCGGCAAAACGCCGTAAGAAGCTTGCAATTCTTTCGCATGCGGACTGATTCTGTCGATAAACTGTTCTTTTGATACTTGTCCTTGCTTTTGTGCAGTCTCTTCTTCTATGTGTGAGTTGTCCGACAATACATTAATTGAAAAGATAAACGCGACTCCAACGATCAACAAACCTGCAAAAAGCGCTGGTAAATTCGTTTTTCTTATTTTTTTCTTCTTATACCTTTGACTATTCATACATTCCCTACTTTGTTTTGTATTCGTTCCTATACTAATATTGATTAGATTAGGACAATGGCTGACTGATTATATCAGTTTTTTTCCAGACAATCAATCAACAGCTGTTGTAGTCGTAGTTGTCGATGCTTTCGTTGGTATTTCAGATGTAGTTGTCGATGCTAATACACTCGATTCAGTCGGCGCTTCACTACTATTTTGTGGTTTTTCTTTTGGTGTTGCATGACCAAAAAACACAAAGATAACAGCACCTAGCACAATGATGACGGATAAAATTCCTAAAATTTGTTTCACAAAAAAACTCCCTTACTTACTTATTCACCAACGTAAGTACCCATCAAGTTTTCATTTACCCAATCAAGTAATTCGACTTTTGATCCTTCTAATTGACCTTGCAATGTGGCAGGCAATCGAAACGTAACAATATCGTCAAACCCCCATTCGCCGTATGAAACTGTTACTTTCAAATCAATAAATGCCTGATTATTTTCTTCACGGTTCGTTTTTGATGGAATCAATTCAGCCATACCTACCCCTGATTGCAACCATTTTTTGGCGATCAGCGTTTTCAAGCGTTTGTATTCTGAAACAGCGATATTTCTCTTTTCTGGAAATAAAATTGTTTGACGTAATATTTTTTGTGTCAACATCCATTCGTAATCAGAAAATAAGTTTTTTACTTTTTGCATTTCTTCGCTCGTTAAATTGATGCGACCTTTTTTCCAATTATCCCAATTTTCTTTTGAGGTTTGGAGATAGTCCGTATAAAAGTTTTCTTCTGTTTCAAACTGTTCTATAATTGCATCGATAAGAATATCAATATACATTTGGTGCATGACTTTCGCCTCCTTCTCCTATTTTACTGAAAATATCAAAAAAATGCATCTCTTTGAATCACTTATTTCTGTATTTTTAAGAAACATTCAGTCGTTTCCCATAAATAATAAGACAATAACAGGCTTCTGTCCAAAATCTACCATCATTTTGACCTTCTAAGGTATAATGGATTTGTACGTAGCCGACTAGACAGTCTATGCTTCTGCTTTGAAGCGTGCCAAGAAATACAACGAACGAATTTTTGTGAGTTAATACTGATTGGTACAGGGTGACGGAAAGGAACGTTCTTAGCATGTGTTATCTTGCTTCAAGAGCTCGTTCAGCTTTTATTGTTATCTAACTGCGCAGGCTAGCCTTTAGGAAAAAAGATAAAAATGGAATGTGACAAAAAGCGTCACAGTCAATTTTCCCTATTTTTCTGTCAAGGCTGAACGAGCCCGCTACGCTTTTATTGTTTTCTAGCTGCGTGGCCTAGCTCTTCGGGAAAAAGATAAAAATGAATTGTGGCAAAATGCACCACCCTTCATTTTTCCTATTTTCCTGTCAGAGCTAAACGAGGCCTCTACGCTTTTATATTAAGGGGGATATTTATGAATTTTTACAATTGGGGCATTATTGGCCTTGGAGAAATCGCAACGAGTTTTGTTGATCATTTTCAACAGGAAAATAGCAAGATAGCGGCAGTTGCTTCTAGAACATTGGCAAAGGCTGAAACATTTGCTAAAGAACACGGGATTCCTACAGCGTATGGCTCGTTTGAAGAGTTATTAGCTGATGGATCGATCGATATTGTCTATATCGCTGTTCCTAATCGGCAACATATCGATCATATTTTAAAAGCATTGTCTGCAGGTAAACATGTTCTTTGTGAAAAAGCAATCACGATGAATAGTGCAGAGTTAGCAGAGGCGATGAAATTAGCTGAAGAAAATGGGTTGATTTTAGCTGAAGCTATGACCATTTTCAACATGCCTTTATATCAAGAGCTAAGAAGCCAAATTGATTCTAAGCGCTTTGGTAAGTTAAAAATGATCCAAGCTCCCTTTGGCAGCTATAAAGAGCCTGATCCAACGAATCGGTTCTTTAACCCTGATTTAGCTGGTGGTGCGCTTTTGGATATTGGTACGTATGCCGTTTCTTTTGCTCGTTGGTTCTTTACTGCTCAACCTAAGGTAGTTTCATCTATTATGCAGCCATTCTCAACCGGCGTCGATGAGCAATCAGCAACGATTCTTCAAAATGAAGCACAGGAAATGGCTACAGTCTCATTAAGTTTCCAAGCTAAAATGCCTAAGCAAGGAATTGTCGCGTTCGAAGATGCTTACATCGTGATCAATGAGTATCCACGAGCAGACGAGGCCAAGATCTTTTTTAATGACGGTACAGTCGAAACTATCGTATCTGGTGACAGCAATCAGGCCTTAAACTACGAAATCACAAATATGATCAAAATGATTGATGGAGAACAATCAAATCGTTCGCTCTTTTTAACAAAAGATGTGATCGATCTACTTGATCAAATGCAACAAGCTTGGAATAAATAAAGAAACGTCCTTTAACTTCCTCCTATTAAGTGAGGAAAGTTAAAGGGCGTTCTTTTTTATTTTACAATAGATAAAGACACACTCCTGTGAAAGTTTGTCTTTATCTATTCCTGATTACATTTCATTTGGCGCATGCAGGCCAAGTAAACGTAAATCTTCTTTAATGATTGTCGCCATAGCATAAACTAATGCTAAACGTGATTCTTTTTGTTCATCGTCTGTTAAAATTTTGACATGAGCATAATATTTGTTAAACGCTTGAGCAACTTGAATGGCATGTTTGGCAATCACTGAAGGTTCATATTTTTCAGCTGCTTGCATCACAACATCTGGGAATTTTTGCAACAACTTAACAACTTCCCAACTATCTTTGTCATCTAAAGCATATGCCTTAGTTTCGTCGATCGTAAAATCAGCTTTCCTAAGAATACTCATAGCACGAGCATGCGTATATTGGACATAAGGACCGGTTTCTCCTTCGAAGCGGACAACCTCTTCTAAAACAAAGTCAAAATTATTTAGACGATCATTTTTTAGGTCATGGAAAATAACAGAACCAATTCCAACCTGTCTAGCCACTTCGTCACGATTTGGCAAATCAGGATTTTTCTCCATAATTTGTTTGTTCGCAAGTTCAACTGCTTCGTTTAGCACTTCTTCTAATAAAACAATTTTCCCTTTACGAGTCGATAGTTTTTTACCACCTTGTGTGATCAAGCCAAATGGAATATGATGCATATCTTGAGACCAGTCAAATCCAAGCTCTTTTAAGACAGCTTTTAATTGCTTGAAGTGATTACTTTGTTCATTTCCAACGACATAAATCGATTTAGCAAAGTCATAGTTACGTTTACGGTAAACAGCTGCTGCCAAATCACGTGTGATATATAGTGTAGCGCCATCAGATTTTTTGATCAAAGCAGGATTTAAATCATAGGCAGACAAATCAACGATTTCCGCTCCTTCATTTTCTTGTAATAAATGTTTTTCTTCCAGCATTGTGACGATTTCATCCATCTTATCATTATAGAAAGCTTCCCCATTATATGAATCAAAAGAAACTTCCAACATTGAATAAATTTTATCGAATTCTTTTAGTGATTCTGTACGGAACCATTGCCATAATTCGGTTGCTTCTTCGTCGCCTTCTTCTAGTTTTTTAAACCAAGCGCGAGCTTCTTCTTCTAACTCTGGTTGTGTTTCAGCTTCTTCATGGAATTGTACGTATAAGCGTAATAATTCAGTGATGGGTGCCGTTTTAACCGCTTCTTCTGAACCCCATTTTTTATAGCCAACAATTAATTTTCCGAATTGGGTTCCCCAATCCCCTAAATGATTGATACGGATTGGTGTATAACCAATTTTTTCAAGAATAAAGGCAATAGAATTTCCAATTACAGTCGAACGTAAGTGTCCCATAGAAATTGGTTTAGCAATATTGGGTGAGGACATATCAATTGGGACATTCCCTTTTTCACCGATTGAGCTATCGCCATAATGCCCTTTATCTTTCGCAATTTGACCGATGACCGCTTGACTGACCATTTTTTTATTCATGAAAAAGTTTAAATAAGGTCCTACCACTTCAATTTTTTCAAAGTCTGTTCCAGCAATTTTTTCTGCTAAATCGGCGGCAATTTGTTGAGGGGCTTTGCGATAGACTTTAGCAAGTGAAAAAGCCGGAAAAGCAACATCTCCATGATCAACTGATTTAGGATTTTCCAATAATTGTGTAACAGCTTCTAAAGATAGATCTTCTTTTACTACATCATAAATGGCTTTTGCTACGATTTCTTTGTTATTCATAGATATCCTCCTAATTTTAAAAAGCTAAAGAAGCTTTTTTGTATGGTTCATTTTATTGTCTAATTTGATGGTGACTTCTCTCACTTCACGCGCCTTGTATTGTTCATCATCTACTCTGGCGGAGCCAATCGTAGTCCTTCAATTCTTAGAGCTTTAAGGAAGCAACTTGTCTTTCAGACACCTTGTATTGTGCATCATCGAATCATTTTATTCTTCGTGATTCACTAGTACGGTAACTTCTCTCACTTCGTTCGCCAAGTATTGTTCATCATCTACTCTGGCCGAGCCAGTCGTAGTCCTTCAATTCTTAGAGCTTTAGCTCTTAGAAATTGATGAGATCGAAGCATAGCGTAGTGATTCACAACAAAAAGTCCCTAGTGTTAAAAAACACCAGAGACGAGATTTCCCGCGGTACCACTCTAATTGTCCGAACTTTTCTAAGACGGACCCACTTAATCTATTAACGGAAGATTACCGTCTGCCTAGGCAGATCCTCAAAAGTGCGCTTCCTTCATTTGTTTATTTTCGGCTTTCACCATCCCGAAATCGCTTTGATAACATGTAATGAAGTACTCTCTTTTTCAACGAATCATTATTAAACTGGGTTCATTATAGCAAATATTTTTCTTTATGCCTAGTCTTGTCTGTTGATTTTTAGATTTAAATCGTCATAAACGTTAAACTAGGGTCTGCATTTAGATGATAATCTGCTAAATGTCCTTTTTCTGCTTCAACAAATGCTGCGGCCCCGATCATTGCAGCATTATCTCCGCATAATCTAAGTGGTGGAACAATGAAGGTCACGCCTGGAAGTTCTTTAGCCACTTCTTTGGTCAAGCGTTCGCGGAGCCCTTGGTTCGCAGCAACGCCGCCTGCCATTACTAATTGTTTGATTGGATATTCCTTACAAGCCCGAATTGTTTTTTCCGTTAAAACATCGATCACACTTGCTTGAAAACTTGCAGCTAAATCTTTTGTGCTCAATTGTTCCTCTCTTTGTTCCGCATTATGAACTGTGTTGATAAAGGAACTTTTCAACCCGCTGAAGCTAAAATCATAATTGTCTTCTTTGATCATCGCACGAGGAAAATGATACGTATCTTGCCCCATATGAGCCATCTCGTCGATTTCTTTTCCGCTAGGATAACTTAGTCCTAAAACTCTGCCAACTTTATCATATGCTTCACCAGCTGCGTCATCTCTTGTTTCACCGATAATTTCAAAAGAACCTGTTTCTTTCATATAAACTAATTCTGTGTGGCCACCGCTTACTAATAAAGCCATCAATGGAAATTGTAGTGGTTCTACGAAATTCGCTGCATAAATATGCCCAGCCATATGATTCACTGGAATCAACGGTAAATCATGCGCCCAAGCAAATGTCTTTGCAGCTGAGATTCCGATCAATAAAGCCCCTACTAAGCCTGGTCCATAAGTGACTCCTACACCACTCAAGTCATCTGGTTCCACCTCAGCCTCGATCAAGGCCTCTTCAATGCACATCGTAATTTCTTCAACATGATGTCGACTAGCAACTTCTGGTACCACACCGCCGAAACGTTGATGACTTTTCACTTGTGAAGCGACGATATTCGCTAGTATTTTTCTGCCGTCTTCAACGACCGCAACACTTGTTTCATCACAACTACTCTCAATAGCTAAAATTAATTTTCTTTTTTTGTAAAAAAAAGTCATTGTTTCACTTCCTTAATGTTTAAACACATAACAATTCCATCCTCTTTAGGATGAGTATAATAATTTTTGCGGCGATTAATTATTTTAAAGCCATTTTTTTCATATAATTTTCGAGCATTTGTATTTGATACACGCACTTCTAAAAAAATTTGGGCAACACCTTGTTGGTTCAATTGTTGGATCAACTGGGCGATCAAACGAGCACCATGCCCAAGATGCTGAAAATTTTTGTGAATGACAACATGTGTGATTTCCACTTCATCTAAAACAAGTTGATAACTGATAAAACCAATCCACTGCCCTGCCTCACTCAACACCAGGTAATCGCTTGTTTGCTGCGCTAAATCTAGGCTAAATTGTTCGATTGACCAAGGCGAGCCATGCTCATACCCAGCTTCACTAATTGACCAAATTTTTTCAGCAATTTTTCCTGCTGGTAGTGTTTTTTTTGAATAGTACATCGTTTCACACTTCTTTTAAATGCAAGATCATTTCCAACGCATCTTCTTTATTTTCAGTGTAATAAGCTGGTTTAATCGTACTTGAGGCAAAGCCAAGTTGGCGATAAACTCGTTGGGCATTTTTATTACTGATTCTAACTTCTAAAGAAATCGTCTCACAATTATTGGCCCTTGCAAACTGAATAACTTCTCTAATCAAGAAACTACCGATTCCTTTTCCTTGATTTTGAGTTAAAACTGCTACGTTTGTAATATGCGCATCTTTGCCAAAAATACGACAACCAATAAATCCAATCGTTTTTTCGTCTTTTTGAATGAGTAAATATAAATGAGGTTCAGCCGCTTGAAGTTCCATCAAAAAAGCTGTTTTAGTCCAAGGCAACTCACCAGCATACACTTCTCGTTCAATTGAAAGCAAATCTTTGATATCATCAAGGACAATTGCCCGCACAGAATAGGATTCATTTGAAATTTCTACAGTTCTTTTGTCATAGGGACGATTCTTAAAAAAAATGCCTAACAGGCTATGAAATAGATTAAATTTTTTCAACATAATTTTCTACCTCTGCTGTATGTTCTTTTAACCAATTTTCTTCTGCTTCCACTCTTTTTAAATAATTAGGCAAAAAGTGATGAATCTCTTTTACTGGTTCTGCTACTCTACCAAGTTCAGCAAGAGCAGCCGCATTAGGGATTTGCCATTGCGAAATAGTACAAATTTCAGCTTCAGGTAAAACAGATTCAATTTGTATCCGAAAGTTTTCGGCATCTTCTCCAACAAAGTAAACATGATCAAATTCTTTTAATCGATCCAACCACATGTCTATTCCAATATGCTGATCTGGAATAATCGTCTTTAAGACGCCATTAACGAATTGATAGGCACCAGTATAAACATTGTTTCTTCGAGCATCAAAAACGGGGATAATCAGAGCTTTACTCTGGACACAATTGGCTGCTAAAGCTTTCAAACTTGATATTCCGACTAGCTCTTTTTTCAATGTGTACGCTAACGTCTTTGCTGTTGTCACACCGATTCTTAAGCCTGTATAAGAACCTGGACCTTGGGCGACCACAATTCGGTCAATAGCACTAGGTTTTAAGCCAACATCTTCCATCAATCTTGTAATTGCAGGCATTAAGGTTAAACTATGGTTTCTTTTCACAGTAATTGTATATTGTCCTATTATTTTCTTCTCTTCACAAACAGCAACTGTCAATGTCTGATTCGAGGTATCAATTGCTAAAATTCGCACAAAAAATCCCTTTCTTTCATCATGTAGTTGGTTTATTGTAGCATATTTTTATTCCTTCGTAAAAAAAGCTGTTGCTACAACAATAAATCAGGGCAAAAACGCTGTTGCGCTTTGCCCTACTCTTTTTCATCACTTGATATTTGCTTCTAAATAATCGATCAAGGTTTTACTAATGTTTGTTGCGGTATCATTTTTTCTAGAGTCTTCCACCATGATCATTGCGGAAAATTTATTATGACTTCGATCCATTGCCAAGAGGAAACTATTTTCTTTCCCAACAGTATCTTGTTTGTCTTTGATTTCAGCTGTTCCCGTTTTAGCTGCTAGAGAAAAGTCAGGATTGTACATATTGTGGACGTAACCTGTTTCATCTTCTACACTACCAAGCAAATCCGTCACAATCGTATTTGCAGCATTTGAACTGATGACATTATCTTTCGTCTTGGTTTCTTTACTCAATTCGATTTTCGGATAGACAAGTTTACCTTCATTTTGGAAAACGGTATACATAGCCGCTTGTTGAATCGGCGTCACCAATAGCTGACCTTGCCCATACCCTGTATCGGCTAGTAGAATCTCTGAATTAAATTTATCTTCATTTGAGATTTGTGCCGGGTTCATTGGAATTGCTACATCTAATTTTTCCCCGAAAATAAATTTATCGAGTCCTTTTCTAAACGTCTCTTCTCCCATACGTAACGTTTGTTGGGCAAAATAAATATTATCAGAATTTACTAATGCTGTTCGCAAGTTTACAGGGCTTGCTTCTTTCACTCGGGTCACAAAATAATCACCCCATGAAGCATCTTTTTGCCATTTCAACCCATTGATTTCAATTTCTTCATCTGGTTTCAAGGTGCCCGCATCTAGACCAATCCCACCAGTAATTGTTTTAAATGTTGATCCTGGTGCGTAACCTGTTGCAAAACGAGCCGTAAATGGTAAGTTTTCATTATTCGCATAGGCATCATAATCGACTTGAGAAATGCCATTGGCCATTTTATTTGGATCAAACGATGGTGAACTGGTCGCAGCAAGTAAATCACCTTGTTGTGGATCCATGACCACAGCACTACCAGGACGATTGTTAAAAATAGTGTAGGCTTGCGACTGAACATTTTTATCAATTGCTATCTGGATTTTATCTCCATCTTTTTTAGCTACTTTTTGCAGGACGCTTCTGAATTCACCTTTGTCATCAATAATCGTGATATTGCCGCCGTCTTGACCTCGTAACTGTTTGTCATAAGCTTGTTCCAATCCGACTTTCCCAATGACACCCGTACTACTCAATGACGGGTCTTTTTCAATATCTTCTGCTGTGATAGTACCGACATAGCCGACTAATTGCGCTGCTGCTTCTTTTAGTGGATAGTAACGAACCATTGCATCTTGAGAGGCTGCTCCTTGTGGTAAAGTAGTTACTGGATCAAACGAAATTGCCAATGGAACGAAAGAGTCTGGTTTGACCCATTCTTGTTTAAGTTTTTGTTCGATGTCCTCTATCGATACTTTAAATTGCTCACTAAAGGCTTTGATATTATTGGTTTTCTCTTGACCTTCTCCAAGTTTACCTGGAACGATCCCCACTTGATCAAACGCTTGATTGACCGCTAACCCTTCACCGTTTCGATCAACGATTTCCCCTCTGTTCGCCGGATCAATCCCCATCGTCACTTTATCTTTGCCAGTCATTTCCGGGAAAATAAGATTAGGGGCCCAGTTTATTTCATAACCATCACTTGTTTTTTTAATCGTTGTTTTATAGGTTAGATCCTTCAAATTACCCAAAGGTGTCGTCATATCTAATTTATAAGTAAACGTAAATTGGTCCGTTTTATCTTTCGTTACTTTAACCTCTTTACTTTTAATTCCTTCTGCTTGAATCCCAGAAAAAATTGTTTGGTATTTTTCTACTAATTTGGCATTATCATAGCCACTTCCCTTGATGGATCCCTCATTTAAGAGTTCTGGAAACTTGTCAAATTCTTGCTTTGAAAGATAACTTAAAAATGTCTTAGCAGATTTTTCTGCGTTGTTTAGTTCTTGTGTTTTCTGCCAAGTGCTATAGGCAAAATAACCGCCTGCTAAAACACCTACCGCAACAACACCACCAATAGCTAATAGCACTGGCTTGTTTGATTTTTTCTGATTTCTTCTTTCCACTTCCCAATCCCCCATGTTCTTGATTCGGTTCTTTATACTCATTATACCTTATCTGGCAAAATCTAGGATAGAAAAATGAAGCTTTTGCCAAAATTTAAATTATCCATTTATTTCACTGTATTTCTAACGACTATTTTCAGTTTGAAATCAGTCCCTAGTGGTATTTATCTTGCGGATACTTATGGTATACTATTTTTATTAAATACTTTTTTATGTAGCTTCATGGGCTAGCTTTTCGGGAAAAAGATAAATAATGAATGAGGCAAAAAAACGCCTCAGTCATCATTTCCTATTTTTCTTTCAAAACTAAACGAGCCCATTCAGCTTTTAGTGTTATCTAGCTTCATGGGCTAGCTTTTCGGAAAAAAGATAAATAATGAATGAGGCAAAAAAACGCCTCGGTCATCATTTCCTATTTTTCTGCCAAAACTAAATGAGCCCATTCAGCTTTTAAAATAAGGAGGAATTTCTGATGGGAATTATTAAAGCGGCAACAAGTACGATTGGCGGCGGTTTAGCTGACCAATGGATTGAAGTTATCGAGCCTGATAATATGAGTGACACGACCGTTATGACAAAAGGTGTTTTTGTCCGTAAGAATGATAAACGTGGTGCAAATCGTAAAGGAACTGAGGATGTATTAACTGATGGTTCTGTGATTCATGTTTATCCGAATATGATGATGATTTTAGTCGATGGCGGTAAAATCATTGATTATACTGCTGAAGAAGGCTATTACACGGTTAAAAATGATTCAGCCCCATCAGCATTCAATGGTTCTTTAAAAGAAGCAATTTCAGAAACATTTGATCGTTTTAAATTTGGTGGCGTTACACCGCAAAAACAACAAGTTTTTTATATTAACTTGCAAGAAATCAAAGGAATCAAGTTTGGAACTTCTTCACCAATTAATTACTTTGATAACTTTTATAACGCGGAACTATTTTTACGTGCACACGGTAATTACTCGATCAAAATCACGGATCCGTTGTTATTCTTTTCAAACGCGATTCCTAGAAATAAGAGCCAAGTTGATATCAATGATATCAATGAACAATATCTAGCAGAATTTTTGACTGCCTTACAATCAGCAATCAATAAAATGTCTGCAGATGGTGAACGTATTTCTTACGTACCTTCTAAAAGTTTAGAACTAAGTAAGTATATGGGACAAGTACTGGATGATGAATGGCGTGAACTTCGCGGAATGGAAATCGTTTCTGTTGCAGTTGCCAGCATTTCTTATACAGATGATTCTACAAAACTGATCAATATGCGCAACCAAGGTGCTATGCTTAGTGATGCTGGAGTGCGCGAAGGCTATGTACAAGGCGCTATGGCTCGCGGGATGGAAGCTGCTGGTAGTAATGAAGGCGGTGCGATGAATGGCTTTATGGGTGTTGGTATGGGTATGAATACGAGTGGTAATTATTTTGCTCAAGCGTCTCAAACCAACCAGCAACAAATGCAAGAAAAACAAAATCAACAAAATGCTCAGGGCTCCGAAGATACTTGGACTTGTCCGCAATGTGGAACTGAAAACAGCGGTAAATTCTGTTCTAACTGTGGTACACCAAAACCAACGAACGAAAAACCAAAATTAGAAATGAAATGCAACGAATGTAGTGAAATCGTTGATTTATCAAATGGGATTCCGAAATTCTGCCCACACTGCGGCAAACCATTCCAAGGAATTCCGCTATAAGAAAAAGTTAAGGGCTAGGCGAATTTAACCTGCCCTTTTTCTATCTAAATCTGACGTGTCGGTAAGCAATTCTGTTATTTCAGCACGTCAAAGAAAGGATCAATCATGACGGATACATTTACACACAAATGCCCAAACTGTGGCGGACCACTACTATTTGATCCAAAAGATCAAAAATTCCATTGTGAATATTGTTTAAGTGTCTATACAGAAGATGAAGTCACTGCCTACGAAAATGCACAGCGAGATGCCCATTTAGAAGCTGATGCTGCTCAAGCGCCTGAAACAGAACTAACGTTTTCGGCAGAATCTCAAGCAGAAGACATGACTCCTGAAGAAAAAGCTGCATTCAAAGAAGCGACTGGTACCCAAGACATGGATGAAGATACGCTAGAAGGTGCAATGGAATTATTTGATTGTCCCAGTTGTGGTGCACAGATTGTGACAGAAGCAACAACTGCTGCTACTTATTGTTACTATTGTCACAACCCAGTTGTCTTATCAGGAAGATTAAGCGGCAAATTTCTACCTGAAAAACTCCTTCCTTTCGCAATTGAAAAAGAGGAAGCCGTAGAAAATTTTTTAGCCTGGACTAAGAAAAAATGGTTTATCCCAAAAGACTTTTTCAATAAAGAACAAATCGATAAAATGACTGGCGTTTATTTCCCCTATTGGGTTGTCGATGCCAAGGTCAATGGTCAGTTAAATGGTATGGGGACAACGATTCGTATTTGGCGTGTTGGGAACATTGAATACACAGAAACTAAACAATTCGATGTTGAACGTCAGGGAAAGATTTCATTTAAAGAATTGATCAAGAACGCTCTCTCAAAAAACGTCCAACAAAAAATGGTCGAAGCCGTCCAACCTTTTTTATTAGATAAAGCGGTTGCGTTTAAAAGTCAATATTTAGCTGGATTTCAGGCGGAGAAACGAGATATTGAATACGATGCGATTCAAAAAGCAATCCAAAGTGAATTAAAAGATTACTCCGAATCCCTACTAAGAGATACGGCTTCCGGCTATACCACTTTAACGAAATTACGGACAGATATTTCACTAGACAATGAAGAAAATCACTATATGCTGTTGCCGATTTGGGTAGTAACTTATCGTAGTAATGAACAGTCGAAAAAAGTCTATTATTATGCTATGAATGGTCAAACCGGTAAAGTTAGTGGTATTTTACCTGTGAGCTATAGACGGTTAGGCCTCTTTACTTTTGGTGTTTTCGCTTCAATTTTAGCTCTATTTCTAATTGGAGGTTGGTTTATATGAGAAAATATTGTTTTAGTCTGCTTGCCGCTATTTTTCTACTATTCAGCTTTGCTATGAATGCCCAAGCAGCAGATGACTCAATTGATGATCAGGCCTCACTTTTAACAGCTGAAGAAGTCTTACAATTGAACGAAGCAATTAGACCAATCGAAGCTAAGACAAAATCACGTATTTTTATTGTGACAAACACTGACAATGATCTTGACTCAACGAGATTTGCGGATTATTACATGCTTGATCGGATTGGTAAAAATCAAAACGGTGTCACTTTTTACATTGATATGAACCAACGAAAGTTCATTATTTCTACATCAGGAAATATGATCGATTACTTGGATGACAAAAGGATTGAGAACACACTAGATGATATAGAACCAAGCATGAAAAGCGGAAATTATTTTCAAGCAGCTCAAAGCTTTCTAGAAAATACGAGTCATTATTTTGATCAAGGTGTTCCAGGAGGGCATTATCGCGTGGATACTGAAACTGGGAAAATTACTCGTTATAAAGCCTTGACCACAACTGAAATTATCATTGCCTTCGTTGCAGCTATCGTCTTAAGCGGAATTTTCTTTACTGTCAGTATTTCAAAATATCAATTAAAATTTGGTACCTATAAATACCCATTTAGAGAAAAATCCAGTCTTGATTTGACTCGCAGAAATGATACGTTGATCAATTCCTTCGTTACGACTCGTCGGATTCCTAGAAATAATTCTAATGGCGGCTCTGGCGGCGGTGGAAGCAGCACTCATTCAACTGGTGGCGGAACATTTGGCGGCGGCGGTCGTAGTTTTTAAAAAATCCCCATTCAAAGAGCTTTAATACACTCTTTGAATGGGGATTTTTTTCTGGTGAACGTAGCAAAATACCTACGTATTTAAATTATTCATTTACTCCCCTTCCTCTTCTAAACATCGTAGACAATAGAACAGGCTTATATTAAATAATGCGAAACCGCAAATGTTATGTTGTTATTTAGCAAGATACAAGGTAGTATATAGACAAGTAACCCGAACAAAATAAGGTAACTTCCATTGAGATTGGGTCTTTGATAACGATTATTTTATAAAGCGAGGAAATAATAAATGAAAAAAATACTAAGTTTAGGCGTTTTAACGGTATGCGGATTAACATTAGCTGCATGTAATGGAGCTAATAATTCTGCGGATAACAAAAAAACTGAAAGCACCTCAGCTTCTCAAACAAAAGCTGAAGATGTTTATTTTAAAGATGATACATTAAAAATCGAAATGGCTACACTAAAAATTCTTGGTACGGAAGTATTGCCTGCAGACGAAAACTTATTTAGAGAAAAACCACAATTAGCCATTACCTATGAAGTAACCAATGATAGTAAGGAGCCTATTTCAGCTTCTACCGTTTGGATTGCTTGTATGGGCTTGACTCAAGAAGGATCAGACACCATCAATAAATTAAATGTCGGCATGACACCTCAAGATGAAAAATTTGCGGAGTATACAGAACATCAATTAGACGATATCAAACCTGGCGGTACAGCTAAAGCCATTATCTCATATGATTTAGATGACACGGAAACTCCTGTTATTTTGAAAGCAAATCAAGGAATGGCTGGAAAAGAACTTGGCGAAAAGACAATCAACTTAAAATAGACTTCGCCGTTTACTCAAATTTAGGTGTAGGATAAAAGTGGTTTTTACTTTTGTCCTACACCCTTTTCATGTCCAAAAAGCAAAACTCAACTATCACTTTAAAATGGTTTCATGCGCAAAAATGTATTTTCTTCTCGAATGAATTGATTGATTTGTGGTACTAATCTTTTGAAATGCTCAGATTCAATATGAGTGTTCAAAGCAGCTTCATCGGGCCATTCTTCAATGAAAATAAAATGACCGGGATCAGTTTGATCAATGAATAAATCATAAGCAATACATTGAGGTTCTTGTTTCGTTTTCTCTATTAATTCTTGATATAACGGGGTCACTTTTGAAATATATTCTACTTTGATATAATCTTCCGCAATTAATTTTAACATTCGAGTTCCCACCTTCTTATTTAATAATGATTTTTAGATAAAACAACAGATCACTATAAGCTAGTGATCTGTTATTCGGGTGTTCCTATCAAAGCAATATAGCTATCTATATTAACGATGCGCATATGTTTTACATCAAATTGCCCTCTACTATTATAGTTTCCTTTTACCTCAATTTCATATTGGTGCATCGGTAACGACAGTACATACTTGGCAAATGGTTTGTTTCTGATTACACAATTAATACAAACATCATTTTCCCAAATTAGCATTCCCGTAATAGCATATGGCTTTTCTTTAAACACCTTGATATGGGTTAGTAATCCTATGTGAGTATCCATAACTTTATGATACACGAAATATTTTCAATGTCCACTCTCTTGTTTATAAAATTGAAATAGGCTGTTTTTTTCTGGTTTGTTATACTTGATTTAAAGCTTCTTTTAACACTAGCGTTTATTATTTTAAGCAAAATAAAAAAGGCCTAGCAGCCTTGATTGGTTAAAACTATTTCAATTCAGACACATGGCGGCACCTACTTAGTGCTGCTTCCTTCCGGATCTGACACGCTTCGTAAGCCCACCATTGTCCTAGCCTTTCGGCAAGATTTAGTATACCGCATTTTTTGATTCTTGGCTAGTCTTTCTTTTGATTTTTTAAAAGTTTCTTTTCTTCCCGCAGTTTACTAAAAAAACTTGAGAGTAAGTCTCCACATTCTTGCTCTAAAATCCCAGATTCTACATAAGCAACATGATTGAATCGCTCATCGGATAATAAATTCATTAAGGTTCCAGCAGTCCCACCTTTGGGATCGTTAGCCCCATAGTAAACTTCAGCCACTCTAGAAAGGATCATAGCACCACTGCACATTGGACAAGGTTCTAGCGTGACAAATAACTGAGCTCTCTCTAAACGCCAGTTTTCGATTGCGGCACAAGCTTGCTTGATAGCATACATTTCAGCATGAGCAGTAGCATCTTGGCTTTCTTCTCTAAGATTATGCCCACGACCGATGATTTGTCCATCTAAAACAACGATTGCTCCAATAGGAACTTCTTTGATTGCTTCCGCTTTCTTAGCTTCTTTGATTGCCTCCAACATAAATATTTCTTTTTCTTCTATTGTCAAAGTGGTCGTTTTTTCATTCAAGCAATTTCCACCTTTCATCCTTTATACTTTTGTCTTGTTCATGGTACAATAAACTAGTGAGGTGTGTCTATGACTATTGAAGAATTAATTGAACTATATCCTTTCGGAAAAATTCAACAAACAAATGCAACTAACGAAAACATTTCATTTCCTGTAGATGGACAATATTTTGTACTCCCTAAAGATTCATTGCAAGAAACAGAAATTCGCCTATTAGAAAAACTATTTCCTGCGAAAGATTCCTTTGTGGATCAAAAAAAACATCCTTGGTATGACTATCTTTTCAATCAAGGCTCTCTTGACCTTGAAGGAAATTTCCGAATTATCCACATCCAGCTCAAAAAGCCCAAAGCTTTTTTACAAGCAGAATGGGAAAATAGTATTACCGAAATCTTTCCTAATCTTGTAGACTTCTTTTTTACTAGCCAGAATGATGGCGCTTTAATTGAGAAGTATGCTAAAAATCATTACACTTTAGAAGAACTCCAAAGTATCTTTTTAACCTTAGATGCTGATTTTGATTCTTCGACGACCGCCTTTATAGGCAATTTTTTCTCAGTTCATGAACCATTTCCTACACTATTTGAAGAAGAGCAAAAGATCTTTAAAAAAGAAGCAGAATATCTTCGTGGAAAAACGACTTTTGCTTTACCAGATGTGGCTTTACACTATTTTACCCAAGAAGCAATGAAACAAAGTGACATTATCCAAACAT
Organism: Enterococcus rotai; assembly: GCF_001465345.1. Taxonomy (NCBI): domain Bacteria; kingdom Bacillati; phylum Bacillota; class Bacilli; order Lactobacillales; family Enterococcaceae; genus Enterococcus; species Enterococcus rotai. Next base: position 3,273,152 of record NZ_CP013655.1, read on the forward strand.
TTAACAAGCAGTTGGTTTTGACTAATGAAATTCAACAGCTTATCCTTTCACTTTGGCGCAATCAAGGAAATATCAGCTCCACCGCCAAAGATTTATATATGCATCGCAATACGCTTCATTATCGGTTAGAAAAGTTTTACGAGCAAACGGGTCTGTCTTTAAAGAAAATGGATGATCTTGTGTTCTGTTATTTATTAATTACAAAACAAGAAAAATAAGCTATTTAAACCAAAAGCGCACAATGCTTTATATGCATTGTACGCTTTTTTAACGTTATCATAACCTAAATCACGTTTTTCTTTTACATCATTTCTTCAACGAAACTAACTAAACGATCTTTTAAATTCTCTGTATTGTCTTTCAGAGATTCTCCGTAAGAAGAGATTTTTTTTCTGCCGTCTTTGACTTTACCTAAAACATTCATCATAGAGTCAAGTTCGTCATCAGATAAATCATCTACAATTCCTAGCAATTTTTCATTGCCGCCAAATTTATCATTCACAAATTTTTTCGCTTTACAACGATTTGTTACATGATATACTTTTTTGACGATTTTCTCAGAAGCAATCACTGCTACTGACACGCCTGCTACTGCAGCAATACTTAAACCAATACTTATTTTTGTTGATGTTTTCATTCTTTTCAGCTCCTTCTTACTATCTATTCTTATGATAACACACTCTTAAAAATTGAGGTAATAAAACAAAATACTAGCTGTTTTTTTTAATCACGGCGATTGTTTCCGCCAAATAAAATAATCAAACGAAGTAATTGTAAAAATGTCGCTAATGCTGCAGCGACATAAGTCAAGGCAGCCGCAAATAACACTTTTCTAGCCATCGGTACTTCTTCTTCTGTCAAAATATTCCCATCTGACAGAATTTTTAAGGCTCTACGTGAGGCATTGAATTCTACTGGTAGTGTAACCAACTGGAAAAGCAAAGCCAATGAAAAAGCCAGTATTCCGATATTGATCAATGTTTGATTCCAGCTAAACAACACGCCCACTAAGATAATTGGAAATGACAAAGCAGAACCAAAATTCGCAACAGGTACGATCGCCGCACGAATTTTTAGCGGACTATAGCCAGTATGATCCTGCACCGCATGTCCACATTCATGAGCGGCAACCCCGATCGCTGCAACAGACGTCGATTGTGCCGTTGCTTCAGATAAACTCAATAGCTTAGTGTTGGAATTATAATTATCGGTTAGGTCTCCCGCTATTTGTTGAACACCAACATTATTGATTTGTTCCTTTTCTAAAATAAACTGAGCTGCTTTAGTCCCGGTTATATTATTTCTACTTTGGACTTTATCATATTTTTTAAACGTACTATTTACATAAGCTGATGCAGCCATTGAAATCAACAATCCCACAATCACCAAAATATATGTTGGATCAAATATTGCGTAAAAAGGCATCATTTTTATTCCCCCTTTGTTCTTTTCTATATTGTATCATGAGATTCTAAAAAAAGTGTAACTATAACTTGACGAAATTATGAACTCTAAGATTCAATCTCTAACAAAACTGTCACATTAATTTAAGACAATTCAATGGCATCATCCTCTAAAAAAGGGCATACTAAGGAAGAGGTGACTATAATGAAAAAATTACTATTATTTATCCTGCCATTCATTGTTTTAACTGCTGGTGTCTGGTTTGGTTATAATTATTATTTTGGTGGAAAAGATTACTATACTCGTGTTGGGACTCCAACAGAAATAAAATCAGGGAAATTTGATACTGGTGAAAAATATACGCAGTACGATTATACGCAAACCGCATTTGATAAAAAAGGGGAAAAAAGCGTTCAAACCATGAGAGAGATCAGAGATCAACCCTTACGAATCAATGCGTATTTAAAATTAAAAGTCAATCCTAGAAAAGGTGTCCTCAGCTGGGAAGAAGTATCTGAATCAACCGTACCTGAAAAAGCCCTTAAACAACTGAATAACTAAACTTAAAAAGCCCTTCATCGATTTTGATGAAAGGCTTTTTTATTACAATTGGTTACTGATTTTTTCAATATTTTTCAAAACGATCGACACTGTACCATCTGGATTATTAACAAATTCAATTAAATCTCCATTTCGATACACTTCAATTGGAACAATTAGTTCGATCCCGTTGCTCATTTTCAATTTTTGTTTCCCAAATTTTTTCTCTGAAATTTCTCTTGCTTCACGAACAGGTGGTGTTTTGTCGACAAATTTTGATTCATTGACTTCATCTTGATACGCCATCCGTGCAGAAATATTCTCTTTGAAAACTAACTCTGCTACTTGCTCATTGTCGATCGTTCCTGTTTCTTCAATACTTTCATAAACAGCTTCTTTTACAGAAGCGATCAATTCAAACTCATCTTCGTTGAATTTTTTTCCAATTCGTTTTACTGCTTTTTTGATTTCCTTCATATTTTCTTCTATAGAAGGTGCCGGTTGCGATTCAATAACTTTTTCCGAGAAGTACCAAACTTTTTCACCAGAAAATTCATAACGTTTCTCTAGTAGCTCATAGGCTAAAGTATCAAGATTAACGGTCATCCCCTCATCTGGTTTTTGCGATTTTGAAGGTAAAATCGCTCGATTGATAATTAATTTATTGTAGACCGCTTCATCTTCGTAATCCACATAATGAGTGTAGCTTTCTTTATAATTTAGTTTGATCATTGCTAAGTGCATCACAGTATCTAACTCATATAAGATGAACAGGACATCCGCACTTGGTGCATCCTCACTACCAGAATAAACATCATACCAATGCTGAGCTAATTGCTGACTTTTTTGAACAAAGTCATTCGGAATCCCTCGCATTTTATCAACAAACCCGCTCTCCTCTGCCAAGATCCCAGTTTTCGTTTGGGCTGTTGAAAGTTTTGTTAGTTTACTTGTTAAATAAACCCGAATATATTCAGTTGTTAAATCTAATTCCTTTGCTGAAAACACCGGAGTTCCCGTTTCACGATCAATAATGTGTAAAATAGCACTTTTTAAATAAATATCCATAGTCATTCTCCCTTTTCTTAAGCCCTATTTAGTCTACCCGAAAGAACCAAAAAAGCCAACTATTTTTATTAGAAAAGCGGAACAAATCGCTTAGCCTTGGAGAAAATTAGGAATCTGAATATGGAACGCTTCTTGTTCCATGTGAGGATTATCTATTTTCCTCAAAGGCTGATTTGTGCAGCTAGATCAGTAGAAAAGTGGAACACGTTTGCTCAGTTCCTGAGTGATATAAGAAAAATAATTTTAACAGGGTGCTTTGCTCTGTGAATTCTTTTTCGTTATCACCGAAGGATCTAACGTGTGTAGCTGGATCAAGAAAAGCAGAATGAGCTTGTTCAGCACTGACAGAAAAATAGGGAATCTTCTTTGTGATGCTTTTTATCACGAATAAGATTCATCTTTTTTCCGAAGTGCTAGCTCATGTAGCTAGATCAATAGAAAAGCGGAACACGTTTGCTCAGATCCTGAGTGATATAAGATAAATAATTTTAACAGGGTGGTTTGCCCTGTGAATTCTTTTTCGTTATCACCGAAGGATCTAACTTGTGTAGCTGGATCAAGAAAAGCGGAATGTGCCTGTCCTGCTCTGACAAAAAAATAGGAAACACTAATCATTCATCTAAACTCAAAAAGATATTAAAATAGACACAAAAAAAGCAAGACAACAATTTCTTGCCTTGCTTTAGCAAATCATAGAACATTTTTATCTGAAACTATTCATTTAGTTTTCTTCAACAAATAATTTCCCAGTCGCTTCGTCAACAGGATCCAGTTTGTTGAAAATACCTTTCGTTCTAAAAATGTAAGTTAAAATGAATGGAACAACCACAGCTATCAGCATGGCTCCTAAAAATGGTACGTAATATTGTGGAACGATCGATAAGATCCCTGGCAAGCCGCCAACACCGATGCTAATTGCTTTAACATCAAATAGTGTAGAAAACAGTCCGGCGCAAGCAGACCCGATCATCCCAGCCACAAATGGATAAATATACTTCAAATTAATCCCGAACATTGCGGGCTCAGTAACACCTAAATAACATGAAATCATTGCAGGAATCGAAACTTGTTCTTCTTCCTTATTTCCTCTATGCATAAAGACAACAGCCAATACAGCAGAACCTTGAGCAATATTCGATAATGCGATCATTGGCCACAAATTTGTTGATTGAAAATCAGCAATCAGCTGTAAGTCGATTGCATTCGTCATATGATGCAACCCTGTAATGACCAGCGGGGCGTACATGAAACCAAAGACTGCGCCAAACAACCAATTTAGCGAAGAGGTTAAACCTGCATTAACGATATCTGAAATCCAACTGCCAATCGTCCAACCAATTGGGCCTAAAATCACATGTGCTGCAATGACAGTTGGAACCAAGGCAAAAAGTGGGACGAAAATCATTGAAACGGCTTGCGGAATAACTTTTCTGAAAAATATTTCTAAATATGCTAGTAAAAATCCAGCTAACATCGCTGGGATAACTTGTGCTTGATACCCTATCATATTTACTTGAGCAAACCCAAAATCCCAAAATGGAATATCAGCGGCGGCTGTACTTGCCACAGAATAAGCATTTAATAATTGCGGTGACACCAATGTAATTCCCAAAACAATCCCCAAAATTTGAGTTGTTCCCATTTTTTTGGTAATACTCCAAGTAATACCCACTGGTAAGAATTGGAAAATTGCTTCACCAATCAACCATAAAAATGAATTCACTCCACTCCAAAATTGTGAAACTTCAACAATCTTCTGACCATCTAAAAAACCAAATGGAATCCCTTCCAATACATTTCGAAATCCAAGAATCAAACCACCAATCACCAAAGCTGGGATCAACGGTGTAAAAATTTCAGCTAAAACAGAAATCGCTCGTTGAACTGGATTAAGATTTTGCTTAGCTGCCGCTTTCCCTTGTTCTTTGGAAACGCCTTCAAGTCCTGAAATAGCAGAAAACTCATTATAAAACTGTGGGACTTCGTTACCAATAATAACTTGAAACTGTCCAGCATTTGTGAAAGTACCTTTTACAGATGGAATTTTTTCAATCGCTGTCGTATCCGCCTTACTAGGATCATTAAGCACAAAACGCATCCGCGTTGCACAGTGTGAAACCGCAGCAATATTTTCCTTGCCCCCTACATCTTTTAACAGTTTTTTTGCATCTTCTTGAAACTTACCCATTTCCTTTGCTCCTCTCGCGTAACTTGTATATACAATTTATCTGTATTTGTATAATACTTTATTATTTCATTTTTTACAAGCGTTTTCTTTTTAAATAATCATTTTTTTATTCACAAATAGCATCTAGGTGACAAGTTGGATAAACAAAAATACTCCTCTCATTTTCAAATTATTGGAAAATAGTTAGCAAAATGGTAAACTTGGATGTATCAAATAAAAATAAAACGACTGCTCAAAAGCAGTTATTTTGATTGAGGAAAAAATGAAAAAAAATAAACTTGCTAGCAAATTAAAAAAACGCTTGTCAGCTGTTCAAGTATTGGCATTAGGATTTATTGTACTGATTTTTGTTGGAGGAACGCTTCTATCACTACCAATTTTCTCACGTAGTGGTAATGCCACACCATTTATTGATGCACTATTCACTGCTGTTTCTGCCGTTTGTGTCACTGGCTTGACCACACTTAATACCGCGTTACATTGGAATGCTTATGGTCAATTGGTTATTATGATCCTGATTGAAATTGGCGGCTTAGGATTCATGACGATGCCCGTGATTTTGTATTTTTTCTTACGACGGAAAATAACATTGAGTACGCGGATATTATTACGAGAAGCACTTAATCTAGATGACATGTCTGGAGCGTTTCGTCTAATGATGTATGTGGTTAAATTAGCGGCAATCATTCAATTAGCTGGTGCCATATTGCTTTCAATTGAATTTGTCCCTGAATTTGGGTGGAGAAAAGGACTCTTCTTTGGACTATTTCACTCTATTTCCAGTTTTTGTAATGCGGGATTTGATTTATTAGGAGATAGTTTAACACCTTATCAAACAAAGCCTTACGTTTTACTCGTTATTGGGGCTTTAATTATTTCTGGCGGCCTAGGTTTTATCGTTTGGCAAGATTTACTACGGTTTAAAGAAAAACGGAAATTTTCCTTGCACACAAAGATTGCCCTAATTACAACGGCTTCTTTATTGGTTGGCGCTTTTATTATCTTTTTCCTTACAGAGCACAACGCAAGTAACCTGACGACAGGAACAAGTTTTTTTGAGCGACTAGCGAATACCTTTTTCATGTCTGTGACACCAAGAACCGCAGGGTATTATTCAATCGATTATATGCAGATGACCAATGCCGGCTTGATTACAACTATTTTTCTAATGTATATTGGTGGAACCTCTGGCTCTACCGCTGGTGGTCTAAAAACAACTACGTTTGCAGTTTTAGTTATTCAAATCGTTTCGATTTTCAAAGGCCGAACACGCGCAGAATTTCAAGGTCGAACAATCAGAAATAGCACAGTATTTCGTGCATTGACCCTATTTTTCATCACCCTGACTTTATGCGTTCTGTCGATCATGCTTTTAACAATCACAGAAAATATACCAGAATCTTCTGGAATAGAATACGTTGCTTTTGAAGTATTTTCAGCTTTTGGCACGGTAGGACTGACTATGGGTTTAACACCTAACTTATCTATCGCTGGAAAAATCATCATTATGTTATTGATGTATATTGGTCGAGTAGGAATTTATACGGTTGGTTTTTCATTGCTGACAAAAGGCCAAAAGCAGCAAGCTAAATTTAAATATCCAGATGAAAGTGTTATGATTGGGTAAATGAAGATATGGAAAAAGAGTTTGGGGTTTAACTCAAAAGGTTAAACCCCAAACTCTTTTTATTTATCCTATTTGTTATCTAAATAAAAAATCCCACCCTCTATTGAAGGTGGGAAAAGGAGTTTTACTCTAAAGAGTAAAATGAAAAAATAAAAAGGGTTGTTGTTGGTATGAATGTATAATACTATTTTTTTTAATTATTATCAACTAATAACCCTCGGATAATCACTATTATTTCAAAAAAAACGATTAAAACGTTTCCTTTATTTACAATACAAATGAAATATCATTTAAATAATCTTCTAGAATAATAAAAATCCCACTTTCTATTGAAAGTGGGAAAAGGAGTTTTACTCTAAAAGAGTAAAATGAAAAAATAAAAAGGGTTGTTGTTGGTATGAATGTATAATAACTTCAATTAACTAAAATTTCAACTAATAACCCTCGGGAAATTTAAATTAAGTAGATTTATCACATAAACAACTTAAAAAAAATATTATTTTTAAATATCAATTTATTTTTATTATTTTATTAAATTCTAATCAATATGAAATAATCACAATAAAAAAAAAACGATCCAATATGATTGGATCGTTCTGAAAGTCTTCAATTAGTTTTTAACGATGTTTGTTGCTTGTGGTCCACGTTGACCTTCTTCGATATCAAATGATACGCTTTGGCCTTCGTCTAAAGATTTAAATCCGTCACCTTGGATTGCTGAAAAATGAGCAAATAAATCAGTTCCGTTATCTTGAGTAATAAAACCAAAACCTTTGTCTGCGTTAAACCATTTCACTGTACCTGTATTCATAAATGTGTTCCTCCTAGTGCTTTTAGCACGATTAATTTTTGCAATACCTTTGTGATAAAAAAAAGAGGAATTAAAACACCCTTACGAATGAAATGACCTATTAATTTAAATTACAATTATACTACATTTGTTATTATACAACGGAATGGAATGAATGTATACATTTTTATCCATTTATGAGAGAATACTCATTTTATGTTTAAGGACTTGTTTCGCTCATCACCTTAGGATCAACTTAAAATCCCACTTCGAATGAAGTGGGATAAGGATAGTTATTTGTTAAGGTATTGATTTTTCAGACTTAATCAGTCTACTATATAAAGTCGATTCATGCAAACATATTTTATAAAACTTATTTTTTCGTATAATAAATACGATCCAAAGCAATAGTTGTGAGTAAAAAAGCGTGCTGATCTTGTGTATCATCGATCTCAATATTGGTGAATCGACATTCATTTGATAACTAAAGATATTCAATGAACGTGACATTGAAATGGCCTTTTGCTCCTGTACTGAAATATGATATTTTTTTAAATTATATCGTAAAAATGAGCCAATGATACTTAAAAAGTTCATATTCGTCTCACATTTAGCTAAGGTTTGATCTTCTAGGTCCGTAATTTCAAATTTTTCTCTCCCTAAAAAACTTCCTTTTACTTTATATAGTGCATTACCTGCTGCATCCAAAACTTCGTATGTCGGCTTCAAAGCGACCAATTTTTGTTTAATAATATATTTCATATCGAATCTCCTTTTTTTTCTTCCCTTTTCACTGAAATCTCTACACAATTTAATCGATTGTATTCATCATCATAGACGGATAAATTGACAGGTGTAGTTGTGTCTACTAATTTAAAGACTTCATAATAGAGCATTTCTTCGCCTGCTTCAAGAGCTCCTCTATTAAGCACTTTAGAATCTAATTGTTCATTACCACTACTCAAATTAGAAGCTATTTTACTTTATCAAAAAATCAAAAAGCCAAAACGCTTCACAACTCTTTTATCCGTTACTGGGATGATCTTGACGGCTTTTATTTTAGGGACAGCAACCACAACATCTGATGTTACCCCAACTGATAATAGCCCCGTCACTGACAGTGAGACAGAAAATTCTTCAGATACTAAACCTTTAGGTAGACCTATTTCTTAGGTATATCTGAACATCTACACTGAATCACTAAATCATAATAAAAATGAGTGCGGGCAAACGAGATTTCGCCTTGCTCCGCACTCTAAATCTGAGTAACTATTGAGAAAAAAGTTGATTCTATTACTCTCTACTCTTAAAAAGAAGTTCAATTTTATTCACAAAGCTTTGGGCCATTTTATCTGAGTGCGTTATAACGATGATCGTATCACTTCCAGCAATCGTTCCCGCAATCTCTTCGTATTTTACTTCATCAATATAATTCGTAATGACATCTGCCAAGCCATTCTCAGTATGAATCAATACAATAAACGCTACTTGCTCGATCCTTTTTAATGAACCTTGCAATGCTTCACGTAGTTTCTTCTCACTATCTTTTTCTGAGGCTTGATCGACAATTGTATATTTGATTTTGCCATCTTCTTGATAGGTTTTTACAATTGATAATTCCCTAGCATCTCTAGAGATCGTCGACTGCGTGGCATTTACACCATTTCGGCTAAGTAAAGCCAGTAACTCCTCTTGGGTTTCAATCGTATTTTGGCTGATCAGTTGTCTAATAATTTTTTGCCGTTCCTCTTTATTCATTTTTCACTTCCTAGTTTGCTCTCTATAACATCAACATCGCACCAATCAATACCAATAAATTCATAAGACTGATAATAATAATTGGTTTTAGCATAAATTTAGTCCATGTCGAATAATCGATTTTAGAAATTTCCAAACCGCCCATGACCACACCTGAAGTAGGTGTAATTAAATTGATCAATCCGCAACCAGCGGTAAAAATCATTACCATCACATCAGGACTCAATCCGATATTATGCGCAAGTCCTCCCATAACTGGGATCGAAACGTAGGCTAATCCAGAAGTTGATGGAATTAAAAATGAAAGCAGCAGATACAAAATATACGCACCGATCACAAATAAAATCGGAGACAGTCCTTGAAGTGCAGAAGCAGATTTATCTAAGATAAATAAATCTAAGTGGGTTGTCGCCATCAAGATCGATGCACCTCTAGCCACTACAATAATCAACACAACGGACAAAATATCTTTGACTCCATCAATAAAGGTTGTGATCGTTTGTTTTTCTGATAGCCCATAGACAACTGCAATAACTAAACTCATCAAGAAAAACCACATAGCAAGATCACCGAAATACCAATGACCAAAACTAGTTCCAGTCAGAAAAGCTGTCCAGCCATTAAAGATATGAACACCAAATGACTCCCATGGAATCAACGAGACCACCATCACAAGAAAACCAAAAGAGAAAATACTTAGTATTAGCTTATGCTTCTGGGTAAACGGCAACTCTTTATTTTCATCTTGTCCAAAATACGTTTCCATATCTTTTTGTTCTTGTAAAGAAAGCAAGGTAGAACCTTTATCTGCTTTGACTTTTTTAGCGTATTTCATCATATAAAAAATAGAAAATAAGGTGGTTGTAAACCATAAGATCAAGCCTATTATTAAAATCACGCCAGTGTTAGGCTGGATATTGATGCTTTTTAGTGCATCCATTGCAACCCCAGTTGCAAATGGATTAACCGTTGAGCCAATCACACCAGAACCTGCTCCTAAAAGAACCGTTCCCACTGCTACCAATGTATCAAAGCCTGCAGCAACCATCGTAGCGGTGATCAGTGCATAAAAGGGTAAAGTTTCTTCGGCCATCCCGTAAGTAGAGCCACCGATCGAAAATAACACCATCAAAATCGGAATAATGATCAACTCATTGCCTTTCAATTTACGAACTACATGTTGGATGCCCGCTTCTAAAGCGCCTGTTTTAGTAACAATATTTAGAAACCCACCTAAAACTAAGATAAAGACACAAATCTCGATCGCATCTTTAAAACCATTAAACGGTGACATCACTAGATCAGAGATTTTTGCCCCCACCACATGGTCAACAGCTTTTGTTCCTCCAGAGGGAATGGTTGGTGTAAAACGTTGTCCCGCTAGAAACCAAGAAACAATGGTCAAGGCAATGATTATAATAAACAAAATACTAAAGGAGGATAAGGATTTTTTCTGTTTTTGCTTTTTTGTTTTTTCCATTCTTTTTTCTGTATGAGAACCATACTTTTCCTTTCCTGTTTTTTCCATTCTTTTCAACATAAGAGGAAAAATACAGGGAAATACTAGTCATAATCCAAAGAAAAATAAGCTGGATCAAAAAAGATCAATTCTTTATGCAGATACTGGATTTTCTTTTTTTTAACCAATTTCTTTATTACAAGGCTAGCTGTTTCTCTGGTTGTGCCACTGCTATGAGAAATATCATTCATTAAAATCGGATAGGGGATCACAACCTGATTAAAATAGTTTTTTTCGCCTAAATCATGCATCAAAATCGCCAATGTATTTTTAACACGCTGAGATGCACTAGAAGTCACACAGCTTTCGATTTTAAGGACATGCTTTTTTAATGTCAAAGAGATTTGATTAAAATAAAACAGCAACTGCTGATTATTCCCCTGTATCACTTTTTCAAAAATTTTCCTCGAGATATAACACACTTCAATATCCGTCATGGCAATAGCAGAGAAATGATAGTTTTCATCTGTAAAAAGTCCAGTCAATGGGAAAACCGCTTTGTCTTTCACAAAGTTTAAATAAAAAAGTGTACCTGATTGATCGATTTTTTCAAATTTCACAAACCCCTTTTTCAAAATAAACATACGGTTTCGCTCATCACCAGCATCAAAAAGAACTTGCCCTTTTTTGTAGGCTCTACAATATGAATTTTCTTGGATGACGGCTGCTTCCTCTTCATTTAGTAGGGCAAAATATTGGCATCCTTTAAGTGCTTGATTCTCTTGTATTACTGTCATTTTTTTCAACTCCAACTTAGTCAATAATTTTTTCTACTCATGCTCTTCAATGAAGTGTGGTTTTAATTATTCAAAAACGATTTCTGTCCCCACCTCTTGCTCGCCAAATTCACTTAGTTTTTCTAGCGATGTGATCACCGCTTTATTCAGCGGTTTTGCTTTGACATATTGAATAGCCGCTTCTACTTTAGGAAGCATACTTCCAGGTTCAAATTGTCCTTGTTTGATATAGTTTTCTAATTCTTTGACCGTTACTTTTTTTAGTTGTTGCTCATCTTTTTTGCCAAAATTAATCGCAACATTTTCAACCCCAGTTAGAATAACAAATAAATCTGCATCGGTTAGCTCGGCTATTTTTTCTGAAGAAAAATCTTTATCGATGACGGCTTCCACTCCCGTTAATTCTTTGCCGACAACAGGAATTCCGCCGCCTCCACCACAAATCGTAATGATCTCATTTGCAATCAAGGTTTTGATGATTTGATGTTCTTGGATGGATAAAGGTTTTGGACTAGGCACCACTTTGCGCCAACCACGACCAGCATCTTCTTTATATAACGTATTGGTTTCATTCATTATTTTTTGTGCTGCCTCTTCCGTTAAAAATGGACCAATTGGTTTAGTTGAATTTTGGAATGCTGGATCATTTTCTGAAACAACAGCTTGTGTGATCAAGGTTGCTACTTCTTTTTTTAGGCCAGCTGCTTCCAACTCTTTTAATAAGGCATTTTCTAACCAATACCCAATGCTTCCCTGTGTCATAGCAACACAGGTATCTAAAGGCATTGCTGGGTTTTCTTTTGAATCAGCTACCTGTTGTTGAATCAATAAGTTCCCCACTTGAGGACCGTTTCCGTGAGAAATCACGATTTGATAGCCTTTTTGAATTAATTTTACTAGCTGTTTCGCTGTATAAAGCAGCGCTTTTTGTTGTGCTGTGGAACTTGCATCTGTCGATAAAATCGCATTGCCCCCTAATGCAATAACAATTGTCGGCTTTTTCATAAAACCCCTTCTTCCTGTTTAATCAGTCTCTTCTTCCTTAAACTTTAGGAATAAAAAGATTTCCCAGCGTTGCTGCCATGATTGCTTTGATTGAATGCATCCTATTTTCAGCTTCTTCAAATTGTCTGCCGTATTGACTTCTAAACACTTCATCGGTAATTTCCATTTCGCTGATACCAAATTTTTCCTTGACCATTTGACCGTATTCCGTCGTCGCATCATGGAAAGCTGGCAAGCAGTGAAGAACGATTAGTTTTCCTTGCGCGTTACCTGTTTTATTAACCATTTCCATATTGATTTGATAATCTTTTAATAAACGAACCCGTTCTTCAAATTTATCTTCTTCGCCCATTGAAACCCAGACATCCGTATAAAGAACATTAGCCCCTTTGACACCTTTTGCCACATCATCAGTAATCATGATCTCACTACCTGATTCGGCTGCAAATTTTTTCGCATAGGCTACGACAGACTCCTCTGGAAATAGGGATTCAGGCGCACAGATTCTAACGTTAACCCCTAAAATAGCCCCAGTTACTAATAAACTATTGGCCATATTATTCCGTCCATCTCCAACATAAACCAGTGTAACATCTTCAAGTGACCCAAAATTTTCTTTAATGGTCATATAATCGGCAATCATTTGAGTAGGATGCCATTCATCTGTCAAACCATTCCAAACTGGAACACCAGAATATTTTGCCAAATCTTCCACAACTTGTTGACTGAATCCTCTAAATTCAATCCCATCAAACATACTACCTAAAACTTTCGCTGTATCTTCTACTGATTCTTTCTTTCCTAATTGAATATCATTTTTCCCTAAAAATTCAGGATGTGCGCCTAAATCTATTGAAGCTGTTGTAAACGCTGAACGAGTTCTAGTAGATGTTTTTTCAAATAGTAAGGCGATATTTTTCCCTTCAAGATAATGATGCGGAATACCTTGTTTTTTCAATTTTTTTAAATGAATAGAAAAATCGATCAAATAGTTTAACTCTTCTTTTGTAAAATCTTTTTCTGCTAATAAACTACGTCCTTGAAATACTGAATCTGTCATAATAGTTTCCTCCTAATTTTAAAAGCGTAGTAGGCTCGTTCAACTCTGACAGGAAAATAGAAAGAATCGATTGTGGTGCTCTTTACCACAAACTATTTTTATCTTTTTCCCGAAGAGTTAGCCCGCGTAGCTAGATAGTTTTAAAAGCTGAAAGAGCTTGATCAGCCTTGACAGGAAAATAGAAAAATCAGAGGNNGGCGTTTTTNTNGCCAGAATCGGATTTTGTCTNNNC
>NZ_CP013655.1:3623557-3741720 GCF_001465345.1 Enterococcus rotai
TATGAGGGTGGCGCTCTTTGCCACAATCAGATTTTATCTTTTTTCCGAGGAGCTAGCCCGCGTAGCTAGATAAATTTAAAAGTGAAGCGGGCTCGTTTAGCTCCGACAGAAAAATAGGAAAATAGAAGGGTGGCGCTTTATGCCACAATCAGATTTTATCTTTTTCCCGAAAAGCTAGCCCTTAAAGCCAGATACTATAAATAAGATTCCGTAGCCACAATCAATACGCGACTTTTCCCTTTTGAATGATTAATTAGCTGATGTGGTTCTGTCGCTTGATAATACATGGCTTCCCCTTTTTTAGCAGAATAAGTCGATTCTCCTAAGATCAAAGAAACTGAACCATCGATCACATAAATAAAAGTCTCAGATAAAGAAGGTTCAAACGTCTTATATTCACCATTCTTATCAAAAGTCAGCAAAACTGGCTCCATTTCTTTTTCATTCGATTCGGGAATCAACCATTTCAATTCATAACTATTTTCTTCATCGTAATAAAGTGTACTATCTTCGTCTCTATAAACAATTTTTTGCGCCAAGGTTCGTTCACTAAAAAATTGTTCTGGTGTAATCCCTAAAACTTCAAGAATATTAAAGAACGTTTCCATCGAGGGAGAACTTAAATCACGTTCTAACTGAGAAATATAGCCTTTCGTTAAATCAGTTCGCTCACCTAATTCTTCTTGTGTCAAGTTTTTCTGCACTCGTAAATTACGGAGCTTCTCACCAATCTCCATTGCCCCACCCCTTTTCTATTTTTTAACTATCTAAAAGTTTGCTAATACTAAACTACAAGTTTAATTTTACTTTTTCTAGTATACGAATTTTTCAAAAAATAGCAACTAATTTTAATAAAAAATTTTCATTTTTTAGCATCATCTCATTCTTTTATGCTAACACTGATTGGATTATTTTGACAAAATAAAAAAGTGTCAGGGACATAACTCTGCGAGTTATGTCCCTGACACATGAATTCCGGCTTATTTCTCGGGATTAAACACTTCTTCCCCAACCTCTTCTTCACTCTTGCCAGTTCTTATAAATCTTTTTTTATCAACTTTGCATGGAATTACGTAATTCACCAACAACGCAATCCCCATACCGATAAAGCTATCGACTACTCTTGCAAATGCATAACCATATGATTGATTAGCTGGGATCATAAAAACGATCGTCAACAGTGTTGCACACGCTCCAACTGTTCCTTCGTGATACCCTAAGCTAGCGAGTAGTGCAATCATCAGCGTAATAATAACTGGAATAAAAATCAACTGTACTAATTCTGTCCTACCTAGCCAATTGAATATGGCGATCACCGCGATAGACATGATTGCACCCATGACATTCCCAATAATACGATGTTTGCCATATCTCAAGGTATTTTCCATATCTTCTCTCAAAGTGAAGACAGTTGTAATTGCAGCAACTACGTAAGTTTCTCGTTTTAACAAAATACTGACTAAAATACAAAAAAAGACACTTAACCCTGTTTTAAATGTTCGCATACCTATCTTAAATTTCAACAAACTAAATTCCTTTCAAACTTGATCATAAAATAATGGCTCTCAATGACTTACTTTAGTTGACCGGGTCAACTAAGTAAAGACTACTCTTTCTCATTCTACCCTATTTCGGCTTAAGTATCATCCTAAAATCCAAAAGAGTTCTTACATTATTTTATGAACTATCTGTTTAAATAATTACGATCAGATAAACAAGTTCTACTAGGAATCATTTTTTATTTAATGTAATCACTCTTATTCATAACAGGTATACTCGGATGTTAAGCAATAAACGTATTAATTACCTGTTCTTGTTCCTCAGTCGTATAAAAAAAACTAAAAACAAGGCTTCAGACTCTTCAACTTCTTGTTTTGTCAATTTTTCAGAGCTAGTCCCCATAAAGCCACTCCGCATTCTGTACAGATATTTTTTTCCATATCATGACTCTCCTATAGTTCGTTTTGGAAAATTCTTTTTAATATCTGGTTCAATCAAGACTTCTCTCAAGCTTTCAATTTATTGCGTAATATTTTTTCTTTGTTCCCAGTCTAGATATGTATCAATCAATGCAATAATTCTTAATCACACTATGCGTTGCTTTTGTTTTTTCTTATGATCCATCACAGATCGTGTCTCTTTTCCTGTTTACTGATAATTATTTATTCATTCCGTAGTGTATATAATCCTGCCAAAGTTGATCGACTGCTTCTTTTTCATTTTTTTTTTCACTCTAAAAAAAGAAGTTTCAGTCGATTTTACCAAAGAAAAAAAACAGAATATGGTATGATAGTAACAATCAAAGAAACATCTAATAAAGGAGGTTATCTACTATGTCATTTTCAGCACTAACAATCAATGAAAACGAGGAAAATATTGCTCTAAACATAGAAGAAAAAACGATTGATACACTATCTCAAGGTGAAGTCGTCATTCAAGTTGCCTATTCCTCGGTCAATTATAAAGATTCACTTGCCGTTAAACCAAATGGCGGTGTCATTCGTACGTATCCAATGATTCCTGGAATCGATTTAAGCGGGACTGTTTTGTCCTCTCAAGATGATCGCTTTAAGAAATCTGATAAGGTTCTCGTGACCGGTTATGGATTAGGCGTTACACACACAGGCGGTTTTGCCCAAATCGCTCGAGTCCCAGCAGAATGGGTCGTTCCTTTACCAGAAAATCTAAGTTTAAAAGAAGCTATGCTTTTCGGTACGGCCGGTTTTACTGCAGCCTTATCAGTTCAAGCTCTTGAACAACATGGATTATCTCAAAATAAAGAAGCCACAATTTTAGTTACTGGAGCTTCTGGCGGTGTGGGAACTTTAGCAATTGCAATGTTGAAAAAATTAGGTTATGGGAATATCATTGCTTTAAGTCGAAAAAAAACAGTTACTGATTCCTTGAAAAAAATCGGAGCCGCTGAAGTTCTTTTACTAGATGAATTTATGCCTGAAAAAATCAAACCCTTAGCAAAACAAACGATTGATTTTGCGATCGATACTGTTGGTGGCGATGTTACTTGTGCCCTTTTACCCCAGCTTAGTTATGGTGGTAATATTGCGATTTGTGGAAATGCAGCAGGAATTAAGTTAAATACAACTGTGTTACCATTTATTTTAAGAGGAACCAATCTATTAGGGATTGACTCAGTCAACGTGCCAATGCCTCAACGAGTAGTTATTTGGCAACGTCTAGCAACTGATTTAAATGTAAGTCAACAGGCGCTAACGAATGAGATTTCATTAGAAGAACTTCCAACGATCTTTGAACAATTACAATCTGGGACTCATCATGGTCGTACTATCGTCAAAATGAAGTAAAGGAGCATCACATAAATGAATATTTTAATCACAGCAGGTGGAACTTCAGAAAAGATTGATAATGTCCGTTCCATCACGAATCATTCGACAGGACGTTTAGGAAAAGAGATCGGTGAACACTTTTTAGCTAACGGTCATCACTTAACCTATGTAACAACTCCTCAAGCTGTCAGACCAAAAGCAGAAGAAAATTTGACTCTTATCGAAATCGAAACAACAAAAGACTTAGAAGCAGCTTTGCTTGAACAATTTAAGCAGCAGTCGTTCGACGGAATCATCCATAGCATGGCTGTGAGTGATTATACAACTGAAACAACTATGTCAGAAGAGATCTTTATTGAAAAACTGGCTGCTACATTAGCAAAACAGCCTGCTTTATCCGATTTAACTAAATTAACTGAAGCTCTTTACCTTAGTCTGGACGAAATTGGTAAAACTAGCCAACAAGAGAAAAAAATTCCTTCTGGAACCGATCGACTCTTGCTTTTTTTGAAGAAAAATCCTAAAATAATTGCAATGCTGAAGGAACAACAGCCACAGGCCATTCTTGTTGGATTTAAGTTGTTGGTCGGCGTTTCCACAGAAGAACTGATTCATGTGGGACAATCGATTTTAGCAAAAAATAATTGTGACTTCGTATTAGCAAATGATCTTGAAGAGATTCATGGAGACCAACATAAAGGTATCTTGATTGACGCACAAGGTCAAACTGTGACAGCTCAGACTAAAAACGAGATCGCTCAACTGATCGTTAAAAAAGTTGAAGAAAAATGGAGGAACTAATGATGAAAAACATACTGTTAGGGGTTTCCGGCAGCATATCTGCTTATAAAGCTGCAGATATAACGAGTCAACTCACGAAATTAGGGTATGATATTGACGTCATCATGACAACGAATAGTACCAAATTCATCACACCATTGACGTTACAATCACTATCTAAAAATCCAGTCCATACAGATGTTATGGAAGAAATTGCTCCAGATAAGATCAACCATATTGAATTAGCCAAAAAAGCAGATCTTTTTTTAGTCGCTCCAGCTTCTGCTAATATTCTAGCCAAATTGGCAAACGGAATTGCAGATGACATGCTTTCAACTGTTGCCTTAGCGTTAAAAGAAGAAGTTCCGAAGTTTATCGCCCCAGCGATGAATACGTATATGTATCAAAATCCGATCACGCAACGGAATTTGACGACACTGAAAGAAGTTGGGTATCATGAAATTGATCCCCGTGAAGCACTATTAGCTTGTGGTGATTTTGGGCGTGGCGCTCTGGCAACCGTTGAGGAGATTGTTGCGACGATCAATGAAGTTTTAGCGAAATAATTTTGAGGAGTCATTTATGAAAAATACAAAAACATTTACCTTAACCGCTATGTTTTTAGCAATCTTGATTTTATTATCTGCCGTTCCTTTTTTAGGGTTTATTCCAATTGGACCTATCAATGCAACCACTATGCACATTCCTGTGATTATAGCTTCTATTGTTTTAGGCCCAAAAATTGGCGCTTTTTTAGGTGGTGTCTTCGGAATTATCAGTATGATTCGTAGTACGATTATACTATCTCCGTTATCGTTTATTTTCTCCCCATTTATTCCTGTGATTGGAACAGATCAAGGAAGCTGGAAAGCGATTATTGTAGCTATGGTCCCAAGAATTTTAATCGGTATCGTCCCTTATTTTGTCTTTATCGGTCTTAAAAAACTAACAAAAAATAAACCGAGCTCTCAACCAGTCAGTTTATTCATCGCAGGCTTCCTAGGATCAGCTACTAATACGATTCTTGTAATGAACTTGATTTATTTTCTATTTAAAGATTCTTATGGACAAAGTATCGGCGTTAGTGGCGCGGCAATTTATACTGGTATTTTGACCGTTATCTTTACTAGTGGTGTTGTTGAAGCAATCGTTGCAGCAGTTGCGACTGTTGGGGTTGCTTCAGTATTATTACGTTTAGTGAAAAGGAATGCTACGCAAAAATTATAAAAAGATTGGGGCAGCTAATCCTGCCCCAATCTTTATTTTTTTTGTTTTTTCAATTTATAAGCATATTCACTCGCTTTAAACAACAAGCCATTAACTGGTAAATCAAATTCACCTATAAATTCATTTACGGTTGGGTTAAAGTTCGCTTTAAACTTGATCAAGCCATCACTCAAACTACCTTCTAATCCACCCATATTACAAGATGTACAGCCTCGTTCAAAACATTCATTGATTGCGTCAAACCAGGTTAGATATGCAGGCATATAGCGCTTATACCGTTCATCCATCCCAGCATACAAAATCTCACTAGTTGATCCAAAGGTAATCGCTAAAGCGCCAGCCACGACCGCAACATCTCCAGAATGTGCAATATTTTCTTCCAGTTCCGTCATTTCACGGGTTAGCGAAAAATCAAGCTCTTCTAAATTATGACGTTTTTTCACTTGATTTTCTTTGAGATTTGCTAGATCTTCTTTATTTTTATCAAAGCGTTGTTTGGTTTCTTCAAAACGTTCTTTCAAGTTGACTTGTGCTAACATGATAAATGAACTCTCAGGATAGATCCTTAATAATTTTTCAAAATAGTCACTATTTCTCAATGAAATATTTTGACGCTCCGTCGTCAATTCAATCACTTTAGCAAAATCATCAACTAATTCAGTATGCCCCATTTTAACCATAACGCCTTTTTTCTGAGCTTGTTTCATCATTTTTTTTGTGCTTTTTGATAGTTGTTCTTCGCTGAAATCTTCTTTATATATATTTGCTTGAAAACGGGGTTGGATCGTTGCATCCATCGCCATCGTCAAGCCTTGGTGTTTCGCTCCACTTGCGACGATATTATCAATGACTGATTGTGCCATTGGATCAATTGTTTGTTCTTCGCCAAGATGAAAATCTTTATAATGAACTGTTGGATCCATTTTTACAAATAAGGCACGTTTTTTCTTACCGAACTGCTTTAGCTCTTTTAAAAAGAATGCAACTAGTTCTGAATTTGTATAATCCATGATTGGACCGCGTGGTGTATAAAGCATCGAAAATTTCATTGGTAATGGTCTAATCAATACCAAGCTAGAGGCAACTAAGGTACCATTTTCGTAAACTCCGACAATTTCTGAGCCCCAATTATCTTTTACTTTTGCCCATGCAGATGACTGTAATAAATTGCATAAGGGATGGCTTTCCACAAATTTATCGTGTTCTTTGGCATCAACGCCAACTTTAAATTCAAACATTATAAAAAAACTCCTCTACATTTTAGCTTCTGTATTACCATATCATAATTTATTGTACAGGAACAGTAAAGTTTTTCATGAAATTGGTTAAAAAATAATAAGAGGTGCTTTCTAGACTAAAAATAGACTAGAGAGTACCTCTTATTATTCTTTATTGATCAAAGTCGTTTTTCAAAATGAACGGATTTATTGATCCAGTACATTACAGGTGCCGCAACTGCCATAGTCGCAAATTCAC
Source organism: Enterococcus rotai (assembly GCF_001465345.1). Classification (NCBI taxonomy): domain Bacteria; kingdom Bacillati; phylum Bacillota; class Bacilli; order Lactobacillales; family Enterococcaceae; genus Enterococcus; species Enterococcus rotai. The sequence continues at coordinate 3,630,346 of NZ_CP013655.1, forward strand.
TAAGAGCAAGTGTTGCGTAGTTCCCCCAGAAAGCTGCACCGCCATTTGGTGCCAGCATAAAGGCAATAATACACATTGTCGCAGTGAAAAATACCGTATTTAGTGCTAAGCGTGCAATAACATTCGGTACTCTTTTGTGTAATAATGCTGTCAGCCCTAACGAAATAAAGGATTGTAGTCCGCCATATAATGCATCAATTGCACCAAAGCCAAAGAAAAAATTATAAACTACAACGCCACCTAAAACGCCCCACATCAATTTCCGATTGAAAACAACTAAGTGATTCAAACTTTCAGAAATTCTAAATTGGACTGGCCCTGACGAAACAGGTGCAACTAAAATCGTTAAGCCAAGGTATAACGCCATCACAATACCATTCATGGTGATTGCTTTTACTTTACTGTTTGTTGTAACAGTTTTTTGCATAGTTTCCCCACTTTCTCCGAGTTTTTTTACAAGGGATGGTTGATGAACCTTGTTGAGGATCAGTTTCCTCAAAAATTGATACGTAGGCATTATATCGCATTATTAATGGTTTCACAATAAAAAGTCTAAACAAATCCATTTTTGTGCAGTTTTATTTATCGTTTTTAAGCATCCATTATTCTTAATTTTTCACATGTCTGTTATAATAAGACTTTGTACAAGGAGGAAACAAATGAAGAAACATTTTTATCTCGTCATCAATGAGAATGCCGGCAGCGGTACTGGGCGTAAAGCTGCAGATAAAATCATTAAACAATTACAAACGGCTACTATTGATTATACGACTTTTTATACAGATCATGCTGGACATGAAATCGAGATTGTCCAAAATTTAGCACAAGATACTCTGATTCCATGGAGCACTGATTTAGATATCGATACTTTCCCACTTTTAGTTGTTCTTGGCGGAGATGGTACCTTGCATAGTGTTCTTAACGCCTTACAACCTTTTGGCAGTAAGATTCCGATTGGCTATATTCCATGCGGTTCGGGAAATGATTTTGCCCGTGGTGTTGGAATCAATAGACAAGCCGAAAAAGCGTTCTTCCAACTTCTCAAAGCAGAAATACCGCAGGAAATCCAAGTGATTACTTATGATGAATCGATTCAAGAAGAAACTGGACTTGCGGTCAATAATATCGGGATTGGCCTAGATGCTGCGATCGTCAACGCAGCCAATACTTCTGCATCAAAAAATGCATTAAATAAATTCAACATGGGCTCATTATCTTATATTTTTTCTATTCTAAAGGTATTATTTACGCAAAAAGGCTTTCCAATTCTTGTTGAAGTAAATGGAAAGAATCATGAATTTGACCGAGCTTTTTTATGTACGGTGACAAAGCATCCCTATTTTGGTGGCGGGGTACCGATTGCTCCAGTTGCTGATCCACGTAAACCTGTTTTGGATTTTGTTTTAGTAGAACGAGTGAATATGTTTAAAATTTTTTGGCTCATTAGTTTATTGATTCAAAAGAAGCATATGAAATCGAAATACTTTCATCATTTTCAATCTAGCAAATTAAGAATCGTTTCTACCGTTCCCCAATATATTCACGCTGATGGAGAAATTCTAGGGAAAAGAAGTGCTGATATTTCTTTTGGGACAGAAACTAGATTATTTTGGTTTTAAATATGAAAATAAGGTTGAAAAAACAGCGAATGTTTTTTCAACCTTATTTTTTATGCTAATAATTCAAATGCCTGCTTCAAGTCAGCGATCAAATCTTCACTTGCTTCAATTCCAGTAGATATTCTTAATAAGTCTGGTGTTAGACCATATGATTCTCTTAATTCTTTTGGAATGTCCGCATGGGTTTGCGTTGTTGGATAAGTGATCAAACTTTCAACACCGCCTAAGCTTTCTGCGTAGGTGAAAATCGTTAAATTCAGTAGAAATTCTTTGATCATTTCTTGATTTTTGATTTTAAAACTCAGCATACCACCACGTCCTGGATACATTACTTCGTTAACATAGGGACTCGATTTTAGATAGGCTACCACTGCCTGCGCGTTCTTTTCATGTCTTTCCATACGCAAAGCTAACGTCTTGAGTCCTCTGATCAACAACCAACTATCAAAAGGTGACAGGACAGCTCCTGTTGTATTCAAACTATAGGCTAGTCTTTCGCCAACTTCTTGAGAGCGTGCAATCACAGCACCTGCTAATAAATCATTGTGCCCACCTAAATATTTAGTTGCACTATGCAATACAATATCCGCTCCTAAGTCTAATGGGCGCTGGATCAACGGTGTGTAAAAGGTATTATCCACGATCAATTGCGCTTGATGTTGCTTGGTAAAAATCGCAATTTTTTCAAGTGATACTTCACTCATTAAAGGATTTGTCGGGGTTTCAATGAACACTGCTGCTGTTTCGTCTGTAATGGCTTTTTCAAAACCTGCTTCATCATCAACATAAATAAATTGATACATCCCTTGATACTCTAGTTCTTTAAAATAGCGGTAACTGCCACCATATAAATCTCTTGATGCTACGATTTGACTGCCTACAGGAAACTGACTGAAGACTAATTGAATCGCACTCATGCCAGAACTTGTTGCTAAACCAACTGCACCATTTTCTAATACAGCTAAAGCGGATTCTACAACCTCTCTGGTTGGGTTTTTAGTTCTTGTGTAATCATAGCCCGTCGACTCACCTAGGGTTGGATGTTCATACGTTGTTGAAAAATAAATGGGCGTATTGATCGATCCAGTTACTGGGTTTTGATGATTACCGATTTGTGCCAAAAATGTGTCGGTTTGAATTTGTCCCGATTGTTCTTGCTGTTCCATTATCTTCCCTCATTTCTACCAAAATTAAACTACCTTCATGCGAATAAACGGCGGGAGCAAACGGTCCTCCATGCTTCGAGGATCGGAGTGAAACGAGAACCGTAGATGCAAAAGCAATCCCTTCTTATTGCTGTAAAACACAGCGAGGTACGAGCTGATGTTGCACAGTACCTACTTGGTTCTCGAGGTTAAACACTTGTCCCAGCCTCTGCTTTTCATTATATACACCAGTCTTTGCTCAAAGCAAGAAAAAAACTGGAATAACGGCGGTGCGTTCCTTCCAGTTTAGCGATTATTTCATAAAATCATAAGGCGTTGTTTGCCCCATGCCGATCATTGGATCAATTGTCTGCGTTTTTACTAGGTCTGGCGTTAGTAATCGATCTAGGACTTCGTTGACTTGCTCCGCACTTTCTTGCGCCGGTTCATTAAATAATGACATTTCTTCTATTTTAGGTTTAACAACTGTACTGATTGGCTCTGTTGTTTCTTCGATTACCGCTGCTTTATTCTCATTGGTTGTCTCATACACGATCGACTTGTCTGCTCCCGCTGTATCAGAAAATGGTGTCTCCTTATTTAAACCTTCTTCATAAGCTTCCAGCTGCATTCTGGTAGTCAGTGACATATCATCAGCACTAGTAATTCGTTCTTTCAACATAGTTAAGCGACTCGCAGATTCATGGGCTACACAAGTATTAAACGCTTGAACTTCTCCCAGTAAAATCAGAATATCTTTACTTCGAGTAACTGCCGTATAAAGCAAGTTTCTTTGCAGCATCCGATGATACTGGTGAACCATTGGTAAAATAACCATTTTAAATTCACTACCTTGGGCTTTATGGATCGAACAACAATATGAAAGCGTGATTTTATTCCACTCATTACGTTTGTAGCTAACTTCATTGTTATCAAATTGAATCACTAATTCATCGACTTTATCTTCTGATTCCTTAGCTAAAATAATTCCGACAATTTCACCCATATCACCATTAAAAACATTCAATTCCGGCGTATTGACCAAATGTAGGACCTTATCTCCAATACGATAAACCGACTCATTCCACTTTACTTCTTTTTTTGTGCCATCATTTGGATTGAAAATTTCTTGCATCATTTTATTCAGCGCATCGATCCCAGCAGCTCCACGATACATCGGAGCCAATAATTGAATATCTTGGGGTGAAAAACCTTTCGCCTTTGCCTTGGTCACGATTTGACGGACATAGGTCTCAATATGATGGACATCACTAGGGAAAAATGAACGGTCTTTTTGATTTACAGTAAAATTCTGAGGTAATTTGCCTTGCTTGATTTCGTGAGCCAACGGAATAATGCTTGACCCATCCCCTTGTCGATAGATTTCGGTCAACTCTTTTTGGGGAATTTCGTTGATTTGCATCAAATCGTGCAATACTTGCCCCGGACCAACAGAAGGTAATTGATCCTTATCCCCAACGAAAATCACTTGCATATTGGTTGGAATAGCTTTAAACAAGGTATTGGCTAACCAAGTATCAACCATCGACATTTCATCGACGATCAAGAGACCACCCTCTAGTTCTTTGGCTGTCATACTGGGATTTTTTTCCCTCCCAGTTAGTCCCAACAAACGGTGAATCGTACTGGCAGGCAAGCCTGTTGTTTCATTCATCCGCTTGGCTGCACGACCAGTCGGAGCCGCTAGCAAAATTGGAAACATTTCCTGAGTGTAATCTTTTACATCGAGAGAAAGTCCGTTTAGTTCAGCAAAAACTGAAACTATCCCATTGATGACAGTAGTTTTCCCCGTTCCTGGTCCACCAGTTAAGATAAATAATGGCGACTTGATCGCTTCTTCGATTGCTGCTTGTTGAGAATCACCATATAGAATCCCCAAACGTTTTTCCACACCTCGTATATTTTTTTCAATCTCTTTTTTCTCGTATTTAATTTCTTTTTTTCGTGAAAGTAAACGCTGGATCGAGGTCCCAATTCCCCACTCAGAAAAATATAAGCTGTTTTCAAAAAGTTTAGTGCCTTCTTGCTGGATTTTACCTTCTTCCACCAAATGAATGATTTGTTCTGCTACTTGATCTAAAGATATTTCAACAGGACGACTGGCTTCCAAGGTATTGATCGTTTCACGAAGGAGTATTTCCGCTTCCACATAGGTATTTCCTGACCGAACAGAATGTTGGAAAATCTCATGTGTGATCGCAGCTCTGACTCGTTTATCAGAATCAGCTCCAATGCCAAGTTGTTCTGCAATATTATCTGCTCGTTTAAAGCCAATTCCCTCAATATCCTCCACTAATTGGTAGGGATTTTCATGAATAATATCTAAGGTCTCTTCTTTATATGTTTGATAAATCGCAAATGACAGCTGACTACCAAAGCCATAACGATTTAACCCAACAATTACTTGTTCCATTCCGTGATTCAAGCGGATCGTTTCGATAATTGTTTGGCGTTTTTTTTCATTTAATTGAGGAACTTCTGCTAATACATCAGGTGTAGCAATGATTCGGTCAATTGCATCTTCCCCTAAGATTTCCACAATTTTCTCAGCTGTTCGCTTTCCGATTCCTGGAAATTTTTCACTAGAAAGATAATTTACCACACCACTTGCAGAAGTTGGTCGTTCTTGCTGGTAGCTATCGACTTGAAATTGTTTACCATAACGAGGATGATCGACGAAATGACCAAAAAAACGGTAAATCTCTTCTTCTTGGATTTGACCGAAGCTACCCGTTGTTACAATTTCTTTCTCTAAATAATCTGTATTCGTATCCGTGATCTTTACTAGTAAAACTTTATAAAAATTGCTAGGGTTTTGAAAAAAGATCGCTTGAACTTGGCCTACCACATATTCTTTTTCCTCATCACCAAACAATGTTTCCATTACTTTCACCTCGTTCCATCAAACAGTATTTTTTATTGTAAAAAAGAATCATCATTCCATAATTTTAACGTGTAAGCTGAATCAGCCTCTGATTCTGTTGTTTCTAGAATCGACAAACTATTATTTTTAAGTCCGCCCATGCTACGTAAATCGGCTAAATCTTTGCCAGTAAGTGCTTGGATTGCAGCCGTTAACGATGCCCCATGCCCAACAAAAAGATAAGGTCCATCACCTGATTCTACCGCTGCTTCAACTACTGTTGCAATACGGGAAATTGCCTGTTCGATCGGTTCTCCTTGAAAGACTTCTGGATTGTAACGATCCAATCGATAGCGCATATGTTCTAATTCTTTTTCGTATGTTTTTCTCATTTCAGCAATCGATTGTCCTTCTAATTTTCCTAAACCTAGTTCTTTCAGCTCATCTGTGTAAACGATTTTTACTGGCCGTTCAAGTTCCTGATTGATGCCTTCAGCTGTTTTTCTCGCACGCATTGAGGTACTTGAAAATATTTTTTCAAAAGGCACATCTTTGATCATTTGACCTAATTGCTTTATTTCATCATAACTCGTTGGAAGCAGTGGTGAATCACCGCTCATTCCCTGAAATCTAAGCTCTTGATTCCATTCTGTTTTTCCGTGACGAGTAAAATATAATTTCATTTGCTTTTGCTCCCTTAATTCTGGTTTATTCATTCGTTGCTTCCTACTTATCGCTAAGTTATCTTATCTAGTGTATCATTTTCACTGTGAAAATTCCATTTAACCAAAATGTTTCTCTAAACAAACTACTTGATTGTCTGCCTAATAAAAAGTAAATTAGACTAGGTAGTTTTAACTCACTAACTTTACTAGTATTTAGATCTAGGAGGAACCTGATTTGTTTTTTAAACACATTCATCACATTGCCATCAATTGTTCTGATTATCATAAGACAAAAGAATTCTATGTCGAAAAACTAGGTTTTGAAATTATCCGTGAAAATCAAAGAACAGATAAAAAGGATATCAAACTGGACTTAAAACTAGGGCAACAGGAATTAGAGATTTTTATAACACCTAATGCACCTAAACGTCCATCTTATCCTGAAGCTTTAGGATTGCGTCATCTTGCTTTTAAAGTCGAGGACATTGAAGAAGTTATTGCCTTTTTAAATACTAAAGGAATCGAATGTGAGGCGCTTCGGACAGATACATTTACAGGTGAAAAAATGACTTTTTTCTTTGATCCAGATGGTCTGCCTCTAGAATTACATGAATGAACCATTCACTTACTCTTCGATAAAAAAAACTGTTCTCTTTGCAATCAAAGGAACAGTTTTTTAAACTCTTAATCTAATTTATCATTTTCATAATGATGTTTCAATTCTAAAGCTGGAAAATCCTGTTGGCGTAATGCTTCATACACCACCAACGCTACTGTGTTTGATAAATTTAATGAACGCACATGCTCATCATTCATTGGAATTCGTAAACACTTCTCCTCATTTTCACGCATAAACTCTTCTGGTAATCCAGTCGTTTCTTTCCCGAACATAAAGTAATGATCTTTACCATCAGCATAGTCCATTTCGCTATACGTTTGATTTGCAAACTTTGTGACCAAGTGCAGTGGACGATCCTCTAAGTAACTTAAAAAGGCTGCTAAATCTTTATGATACATAATATTAACATCGTTCCAATAGTCTAATCCGGCTCTTTTCAAGTGCTTGTCATCTGTTGAAAAACCTAACGGCTCGATGAGATGTAAGGGTGAATTAGTTGCGGCACAAGTTCGGGCAATATTCCCAGTGTTCGCTGGGATTTGTGGTTCAAACAATACGATATGATTTGTCATGATTACAGTTTCCTTTCGATTAGATGACTCATTATCTATTTTCTCCATTAAAATCAACATAAAAAAAAACGTATCGCCTCGGTGTCAATCACTGCGAGTCGCTACGTTAGTGAAGCTCTTTTCACTAACTTTTATCAGAACAGGAACCTGATAAAAACCAACGAAAAAACAACTTGTATGTAATATAACACCATTATCAGAGCTTTGCAATACCTTTTAGTAAATTAACTAAATGAAAGCGTTATCTAACCTTTCCTTTTAACATGCGGACGTCAATTGTAATTTCAGTTAATGGATTTTCTTGAAGCGCTTCTTTTACTTGTTCAGCCACTCCCCATTCAAGCGGAGACATTTCCAATAAATCTAAACGATACTCTTTCGGAATAGCATACGTAAAGCTCACTCGCTCATCGCTCAAAACAGTCATTTCTTTAGAAAACTTGGCTAAAACTTTTTCATTTGAATAGGTTTGTTTTGTTTTATCTTCTGGATAAAACGCTGCCCTTAACTCTTTCAAATAATCAGCTTCGGGGATCACTTTGATCACATTTCCATCTTGTTTCAAAACACGCTGAAATTCTTGATAATGAGAGGGCGAAAAAATATTCAAAATGGTATCCATTGATTGATTTGCAAACGGTAAATTGGTCAGATCTGCCACTGACCAAAAAGCCTCGATCGGCTGATTACTCGCTAAGTAAATGCCATCTTTTGAAATATCAAAACCATATTTTGCACCAGCTAATCCTAATTGAGACAATTCAGCTAAGAAACTTCCTTCACCACAGCCAACATCTAACGTTGAACCAGTTAAATCCATTGCAGCAATGATTTTTTCCAACAAAAGCTGATACATGCCACTTTGAATCAAGCGACCTCTATGAAGCAACATTTTTTTATTATATTCAGTCTGAACACTATGGGAAAGAAAATAAATCGTTCCCTTCTTTGATAAATCAAATTGATGATTCTGCGCACAAATCAGACTGTAGCCTTCCAATTGAAATGACTGCTTACATACTGGACAAAGAAACTGTTCATGGTGCGTTTCTAAAAAAATACGTGCAAAATCAATTTTTTTTAACATAAGGCTACTTCCTATTCATTATAATTTCTGAAATTGTCTGCTAAACTATCGCTATTTATCTTACAACGAGAACCAGACTTTGGCAACCGCTAGAATTATGGTACAATGCCTGTGAAGAAAAAATGAGGAGTGAATCCAATGATAAAAGAATTTTGTGCTGAGAATTTCACAAATATCCCAACAGCTATTCGCAACGGAGCTGGAAGAATCGAATTATGTGATAATTTAGCCGTAGGTGGTACAACCCCGAGTACTGGTGTGATCGAAGAAGCTGTAGCATATGCTGGAGAAAAATCAATTCCTGTTATGACGATCATCAGACCCAGAGGCGGAGATTTTGTTTACAATGATATTGAGCTTAAAATCATGCATACAGATTTAATCGAAGCAAAAAAAATTGGAACTGATGGTGTTGTTTTAGGGTGTCTAACAGCTGATGGCTGGTTAGATGAAGAAGCTTTAGAGTTATTGATCGATACTGCAGAAGGATTACAAATCACGTTTCATATGGCTTTTGATGTATTAAATAAAGAAAATCAATTTAAAGCAATCGATTGGTTGGCTGATCATGATGTTCACCGGATTCTCACACATGGAGGTCCTGCTGGAAGCCCAATTGAAGAAAATTTTGATCATTTGAAAGAGCTCATTCAATACGCTGACAAACGGCTTATCATCTTGCCAGGCGGGGGAATTTCTAGTAAAAACGCGGATACTGTTCTAAATTCTTTAGGTGTCAACGAAGTCCACGGAACAAAAATTGTAGAATAATGTATAGATAGAGAGAGAGGTTTGTTTCATATAAATCATCTCCCTCTATTTTTGATCATTTACTCTGACTTATCTTGTAATTTTTTTGCCTCGATGCTCATAACTAAGCTACTTAAAAGACCTAAGCTACCTAAAAAAAACAGCTCATTTCGCTTTAAGAACACTCCTGCACTAGCTAATCCCCCACCAATAATCAAATTAACTGTTGCACTTTGATTCAATCTCTTACTTGTAAATTCCGGTAATTCAACATTTACACGCAACTTTTTATTAATCTTGTTTATTTTTTTATTCATTTCATTGATCATTTTTTTCCTCCTATGATTGTTTTCCTATTGAACTAATTTGTCTTACACTGACTTATTTTACTTCAAACAGATACATACTAACGGTATGTATTTATTAAAAATAAAAAATGCAACTACGCATTTTTATTCTTGAATCGCCCTAAACATCGTCACTACATCATCTATATACTCATCATCGATCAACGGAAAATTTACGCCTTCATAGAGCATTTTAAAAAATGACAGCTTGTTCAAAAGCGCGTTTTCATCCATTTTATAAAACGAAGGAGCTAACCAGATATTTGTCGAGATTACAATCAACTCGGCAATTTCTTGAGGATAATCCGTTTTGATTGAACCGTCCTTGATCCCTTCTTCAACGAATGTTTTAATATAGGGAATAATATTTGTAAAAGCTTCCGCATACAGTTCCCCAATAATTCTGGGGTTTGTAATCAATGATTTTGCAGAAAAAGCAAGTTTTTGATGCTCCAATGATCTTAAACTCATTGAATTGATTTTCTTAATTTTTTCAAAACCGCTTATGTCTTTCATTGATTCAATTTGATCCGTTATCCCAATAGCATATCTTTTTTCTAATATAGTATTAAAGATTTCTTCTTTTGATTTAAAATGGTGATAGATAACGCCTTTTGTTAGTCCCCCCAAATGATCAATTATATCTTGAATTGTCGTATGATCGTAACCTTTTTCTAAAAAGAGCTGTTCTGATACATCTAATATTTTTTTTACTGTTTCCTCTGGATACTTATTACGTGCCACAAACTCTCCTCCATACATACCGTTAGTATGTATCATAACTAAAAATATTATTCTTGTCAATCACTAGTCCTTTTTCCCGCCAAAATCATACAAAATAGGGAATGGAATAAAAGTAAAAAATCACTTTTATTTCATTCCCTAGATATGAATAACGTTTTAACCCATTTAACGGAGAAACCCATTCTTATATTTACTTTCACACAAAATACTGCATAAAAAGACTAGCAATATTAAAATAAATCAAAACACTGGTTAAATCACTTAAAGTTGTAATAAATGGACCACTAGCTACTGCTGGGTCAAAGCCTAATTTATCCATCAGCATTGGAATCAAACTTCCTGCTAGGTTCGCTACAGTTATCGCACACAGCATCGCCATTCCAATGACAAAACCTAATGGGAAATTATGCTGCCAAACACCAACAACAAGAAAAATTGCTACTCCTGTAATTGCTCCTGTTACTAAACCAGTCAATACTTCACTGACAATCAAGCGACCAAAGTTATTATCTTTTTCATCTGATACTGCTAGTCTTCTAACTGCCACCGCTAATGATTGGGTGCCCGCATTTCCGGCAGTCCCTGTGATCAATGAGATGAATACAGCCAAAATACTTGCTTCACTTACTAATTCTTCATAATGGCTAATCAATGTTGCTGTAGACATCCCTAAAAATAATAACGTAATCAACCACGGCAATCGTTTTGAAGCTGCTTTGAATGGATTTTCACTGACTTCTTCGACGTTGACCCCAGCCAAACCAGAGTAATCACTGGCCGCTTCATCATCGATAACATCGATGATATCATCAACCGTTACGATCCCTAAAAGATGATCATCATAATCTGTGACCGGTAAGGCTAAGAAATCGTAATCCCGAATCGTTTGGGCAACATCTTCTTGGTCATCGCCAACATGAACAGAAATAACCCGCTCACTTAGAACATCAGAAATCATCGTGTCATCATCATTTACGATCAAATCACGCAAAGAAATAACTCCGACTAAATGGTTTTCCTGATCGACCACATAAACATAGTAAATCGTCTCGGCCACATCTGCCTGATTTTTCAAGACATACATTGCAGAACGCACCGTTTGGTTAGCCACGATAGAGACAAACTCAGTTGTCATGATCGAGCCTGCGGTGTCATCTTCATAATGCAATAGTTCTTTAATCTCACCAGCATCTTCTGTGCTCATCAGACTTAAATATTTCGCTTTTTGACCTTTATCCAGCATATTTAATAAATCAACTGCGTTATCCGTATACATCTCTGATAACATTTCTGCAGCATAGCTAGGACGCATTTCAGCAATATAATCCTTCATGTTTTCGTTATCTTCTTCAATAACATCAAACATATCCGCCAATTCTTTTGGTGACAGATAACTATAAATTTGTTTTCGATCTGTTTCGTCAATCGATTGGTAGAATTGTCCTTGTTCGTATATGTGGAGCTCTAAAAACAATTCTCTGAATTCAGCCATTTGTTGGTCTTTCAATTTTTCTAGCAGTAACGAAAAATGATCGTCCATTTCTTGCCCTTCATTCACTTAAACCGCTCCTTTCAATCTATAATCGATCTACAATTTTATTCATATCTTCTGCTAAAGGAGAAGTTAATTCTAAGCGTTGTTTGGTAAACGGATGAATAAAACTCAATTTACAGCAATGTAGAGCCTGACGCTCAATACCACTATCCATTTTACCACCATACATCTCATCACCCAACAAAGGGCACCCAATCGCCTCAAAATGCACTCTAATTTGATGGGTTCTACCTGTATGAAGTTGAATATTGACCAAAGCTTCATCGCCTTTGCGTTTTGTCAGCCAATATTCCGTTTCAGCTTGTTGTCCGGTTTCAACAATCGTTCGTTTCAAAATAGAAGATAAATCCCGACCGATTGGAAGTTGAATGGTTGTATGCTCTTTTAATTCAGAAGTCGAACCGCCTACTAGTGCTTGATAAATTTTGATTACTGCTTTTTTACGCAATTCTTGATCCAGCATCGCATGAGCAAAACCATGCTTAGCAAATAGCATTAAACCTGTCGTATCTCGATCCAAGCGAGTGACGACATGTATCACCTGATTTTTATATTCTTGCTTTTTGTAATAGGCTTTTACACGATTGGCCATAGTTCCATTAGGATGATATTGAGCAGGGATCGAGGCAACTCCTGCTGGCTTATTCACAACTAGATAATGATCGTCCTCAAATACGATATCAATTGGCACATCATCTACAAGTAATGTCTCATGCTCTTTTTCATCTGGAATCGTGACTTTAACTTGATCTCCGAAAGATAATTTGAACAAGGCATTTTCAACTGACTGATTGACTTCGATTTTACCACCTTGAAACTTAATTTTCGCTAATAGACCTTTTGAGATGCCTTGCTCTTTTAAAAAAACTTTTACTTGTTGTGATTCTTTTTTTTCTACTGTCCAATAAAATTCCATTAAGTTATTAATCCTCGCTAATGAAGGCATCTTTTACACGATGCCAAAAATGCATATGTCGATATGAGGCAAAGTGGATCCGCTCATCCGCAATACGATAATAAATCGACTTGATATCATCTTGATAAATATCTAATTGGTCGACCGTGATCAAATAATCATTGCTTTCCTGTAATTTAATTTCCAACCATTCTGTATGAGCTATCACGATCGGAGAGCCTAATGTTCGAAATACGCGATTATTCAATGAAGCAATTTCAGCTAATTGAAATGCATTAATACTTGGATGCAGCACAGCGCCGCCAATACTCTTGTTGTACGCTGTTGAACCTGTCGGCGTGGAAACAGACAACCCATCGCCACGGAAGCGCTCAAACAGTTCGTCTTTGATCAATACATCCGCAACCATCGTCCGATTGGCTCGCTTGATCGTTGACTCATTTAGTGCCAGAAAATGTTTATCCGGTTTATTTCCATGAAAACTGATTTTCACATCCAACAAGGGATAACTAATACTTTTTTCTTGATGAACTAACAAACTTTGAACTAATTCTTCTAGCTCATAATCCCGCCAGTCCGTATAAAACCCTAAATGACCAGTGTGAACACCTAAAAAACTGACTTCATCTAATCGATGACTAAAACGGTGAAAAGCAGATAATAGCGTCCCATCACCACCTACAGAAATCACAAGATCAGGTTGATGATCATCGATTTCGATTTTATTTTTTTTCAGAAGCAGGAGTAAATGGCGAGTAACTTCACTTGATTTGTGTTCATGATTATGAACAATGGCTACTTTCATTTTGCTCCCCCTATTCTTTCTCTAACTGCTCTTTACGATCATTGAAATTTTGATAATAATTAGCTTTTGATTTTCCTCGTCCATGTGAGAACAAATGCTGAGCTTCTTGAATTTCTTCACGGATCGTGGACATTTCTTCATCTAATTGATAGGCAGCTTCAGCCGCACGCTGCAGCCGTTCTTTCATCTCTTCTGGAAAAGCACCTTGATATTTATAATTTAATGAATGTTCGATCGTAGCCCAAAAGTTCATCGCCAATGTCCGAATTTGAATTTCAGCTAAAATCATTTTTTCGCCTGTAATCAATTGAACTGGATATTCGATCACTAAATGATACGAACGATAGCCACTCTCTTTTTTATTAGTAATATAATCTCGTTCTTGAATGATTTTCAAGTCTTTTCGATTACGGATAATCGCTACCACTTGCCGAATGTCCTCAACAAATTGACACATGATCCTCAGACCTGCAATATCCTGCATCTCTTCTTCCAAACGATCAACAGAAATATTACGCAATGCCGCTTTCGTTAAAATACTATCTACAGGTTTCACTCTTCCTGTTACAAACTCAATAGGTGTATGTTTATTTTGCTCTCGAAACTGCTTACGAATACCGCGCAGTTTAACTTTCATTTCTCCAACAGCCTGTTCATAAGGTGCCAGAAAAAGCTCCCACTCTTTCTCCATCCTAATCCCTCTATTTCCTTGAATTTGATTCACTGCTTATTTTACCATAGAGCTGAGAAAAATAGGGTAATTTGAGAAATTGTATAAATTTTTTCAACAATAGGAAATTTTTTAACTTCTAGTTCACTTTTCTTGACGTAATAGGGGAAAGTATGCAAAAATTGAATTAAATTAAAGAAGGTGGGTCCAAAAACGTGAGTGAAAATTTAGAAATAGAATTTAAGACATTATTATCTATAGAAGAATTTTCACGTGTGATTGACTACTTTCAATTTAAAGAAGAACAATTTTTTACCCAAATCAATTATTATTTTGACTCAGCCGATTTTCAACTTAGAAAAAGGCGGATGGGTCTGAGAGTTCGTGTCCTATCAGATAATGCAGAAATCACTTTAAAAATCCCTGAAAAAGTCGGTTTGTTGGAAATCAATGATACGCTTTCTGTTGATGAAGCAAAGGCTATCGTTGAATCGGCCACACTTCCAACTATTGGAAATGTTTACAACAAATTGAATCAATTAGGAATTGACCAAAGTGATTTACGTTTAATCGGCAGCTTAACAACTAAACGAGCAGAAATAAAACTTCCCCAAGGTTTACTCGCGCTAGATGAAAGTTGGTACAATGAGCAACATGATTTTGAGTTGGAGTTAGAAGTAAATGACGCAACCAACGGTAAGAAAGATTTTCTTTCCTTATTGGATACTTTGACTATCAAAGAATCCCCGTCTCCTAACAAAATCCAACGCATGATGCTAAGCTCAAAAGAGAAAGATTAAGAAGTTATAATAGTAAAAACATATCATTTCATTTTTCCTAGTTTTTCTGATAAATTAGGGTCACTTAGTTGAGAAATGATGTCTAGTCGCAAAAGAGTCAAATTGGAGGAAGTATGAATGATTGAAATCTATCTGTTCGTTAATCCTTTGGGGGGCATTTGTCTCAACGTAGAAAAGGATATTTTAAAATTGGTTGAAACTGAGAATAAAAAAATTCAATTTCGTTTCATTCCGCTCGTGAACATGCGGACCATAAACCATCTTATAAAGTTGTTCGAGATTCCAACACATGATATCGAACAACGGAATCAATTGTTTGAAGATGTTTACTCAGCTGCACTTGATTACAAAGCAGCACAATTGCAAGGAAAGAAAAAAGGGCGTCATCTATTACTTGGGTTACAACAAGCTGTAGCCGAGGAAAATATACCTTATTCATCAGAGTTAGCTGAAAAATTAGTTGTAGAAGCTGGCGGTGACCTAGATATGTTTAAAGCAGATCGTCAATCTGACTTTGTAAAGGAATCCTTTCAAACAGATCAACAAATTGCTCGTGAAATGGGGATCGTAAAACACCCTTCTGCAGTAGTTTATAACTATACATGTGATCGTGATTTTGGTGTACTCGTAGAAGACTGTGAATCAATGGATGAAATCAAACGGCTTTGCGAAACATCAGAAGATAATCTACAGTATTTTCATGAAAAATTTGAATTAAATCACTTTGAGGAATCCCGTGTTCCTCATGGTCATTTACATTTACTTTGAGTAAAAAAAGAATGATCAGATCTCTTCTGAATAAGAGGAAATCTGATCATTCTTTTTTATTGCTCTAAAGATTCTATAAGTTGTTCTAATTCATTTAATCTCGCTTCAAAAACTGTCATCGCATCTTCGATATACTCTGGTTTTGTCATATCTACTCCAGCTTTTTTCATTACCTCGATTGGATAATCACTACTTCCAGACTTCAGATAAGTTAAATAATTTTCTAAAGCTGAGGGCTCGTTTGCTAATATTTTATTTGCTAGCGCTGATGCTGCTGAAAAACCTGTAGCATATTGATAGACATAATAATTGTAATAAAAATGAGGGATACGAGACCACTCTAATGAAATTTCTGGATCTTTCTTAACATCAGGTCCATAATATTTCTGATTTAGATCTCCGTAATACTCACCTAGATATTCACTCGTTAGAGGTGTCCCCTTGGCATCTTCCGTATGAATAAAGTGCTCGAATTCAGCAAATTGTGTTTGACGGAAAATCGTTCCTTTGAAACCATCCAAATAATGATTCAAGACATACGCACGAATTCGGGGATCTGTCTCAGTCTCCAATAGATATTCGGTCAATAGATTTTCATTTGTCGTAGATGCTATCTCAGCTAGGAAAATTGAATAGTCGCCATAAACATATGGCTGATTGCTTCGAGTAAAATAGCTATGAACACTATGTCCCATTTCATGAACTAAAGTATATAGTTGATCCAAACTATCATGCCAATTCATTAAGATATATGGCGCTGTGTCATATGCCCCTGATGAATATGCTCCACTACGTTTTCCTTGGTTTTCAATAACATCGATCCATCGATCATTAAAAGCGGACTGAACAACCGTTAGGTATTCTTCTCCCATAGGTTTCAATGCAGTGAGCGCTTTTGCTTTTGCTTCATCATAAGAATACTTGATCGATGCTTCTCCTAAAATAGGCGTATACATATCATACATGTGCAGTTCGTCCACTTTCAATAGACGTTTACGTAAAGATACATAACGATGCAGCAATGGTAAATTATGGTTTACTACGTCCACCAATGTATCATAAACACTTTCAGGAATATGGTTGTTACTTAGTGCTGCTGCTCTCGCTGAGGAATAGTTGCGAACTTTTGCTTTATAGTTATGCGCTTTAACATGTGAACTTAACGTTTGTGCAAATGTATTCTTAAACTGTTCATAAACGCTATAGAGTCCTTTAAATGCTTCTTCACGGACGCTTCTATGAGTATTTTCCATCAATTGTCCATAGACACCGTGTGTCAATTGGATCTTCTCACCATTTTCATTTTCGATAACTGGAAATTTTAAATCGGCATTGTTCAAGATGGAGAACGTATTACTAGACGCTTCAAAAATTTCCCCTGCACCAGCCAATAAAGCTTCTTGATCAGCAGACAAGATATGCGGACGTTCATTTAAAATAGTTTCAATAAAATGTCGATAAGTTGCCAATTTAGGATTTTCATCAAAATAACCCCAAATTCTCTCGTCATCCAACGATAATACTTCTGGTTCAAACCAAGCAACTGATTCACTAGCCTGTGCTAATAAAGAGCTTGCTCTAGCATAAAGTGCTTGATACGTTGTATTCGTCGTATCTTGGTCATTTTTTAAATGAGCATAAACATAAATGACTTCGACTTTACGATAAATCGCTAATAACATTTCAATACTGCCTAGAAATGCATCACTGCCTTTATCTAAAGATCCCTTAAACTGTTCAACTTCTTTTAACTTATCAGATAAAGCTTGAAATGCCTCATCAAAAGCTTGATCATCCTTAAAAATTTTCGTTAAGTCCCATGTTTTTTCTACTGGTAAACTTGAACGTTCTGGTAATTGTTTTGCTTCACTCATTCCATCTACCCCTTTTCAATTATTCTTACAACAAACTTATCTTATCACATTTTTTAATGGAGTAGCAGTGATTAGATAGTTATTTTCAATTCTTTTCAACCATTCTAAAATAGTTGAGGTGCTTTGATCTCGTTGCCCAAGACTGACCTTCCAACCTGTTGGAACTCTAATTAAATGATGACAATCGATCAGATAATTGAATACCTGGTTCAGACAATAAGCTTGGATAACTTTATGAGGGATATTAGGTAGCTCGTAAAATAACTCACTTCCTTTTGCTAACTCTTTTTCTAGCACATCGATCAGCTCAAAATGGCTAATAACATTCTGATCAAAAAACTGTACCAATTTCCAAATTCGGACTTTTAACAAGAGGTCTGATCCCCTACAGCAGAAAATGTGTAAACCTGGATAATAAAACCAATTTGGTAATTGAATCAGATGAAAAAGATTGTTATATAATTCAGCTTGAATCACTCGGATTTTCTCATCTCGTCGATATAATTTTTTATTCAAGTCAGAGTAATAACTATGTAATAGCTCACCTATTTTATATTTACGCTGACTATGAATATTACCTTTAGTGGGAAAATGAACGATATTTATCAATGACTCACTGTAAAAAGACCACGTTTTCTTTGAAGCAAACAGCATTTTTTTCCAATCTTCTTCAATATGGAAATGCAGCGTTAACTCTGCTTGCTCCCAGTCCGCACTCCATAAGTAAAAGCCTAATTTTTCAGAATAATAACATAAATTTTTGGCTAATTCATTTAAACTATGATGCCTTGAGAATAACTTTTTACCGCAGATCCAAAGTGGGATATAGCCGTGTTCCTGATAGCTACGCGTTCGTTCTACTAATCTTGAAATGCTTAGAGAACTGCATTGAATTTCCACAGCTATATTACCTATTAAAATATCGGGCCGCTGATGTAAAGCAGGTAGATATTTTTCTAATTCATAAGAAAGGCCCTCTTGCTCACACCATCGAACAAACATCTCTTTTAACGTTAGATGTTCAATCGTCTCACCTTCTGAATAAACGCTGCAAGCACTTTGATTATAATGTGAGAAATGTGGGACTTTTACCTTGCCATTTTTTATCCTGACAGGATGATCACACGCAGGACAAAAATAGTGTTCTGTTTTTAACTGTTCGATTTTTTCTCTAGATAAATTCAATAGTGTTATGATTTCTTTGTTATTTGAATACGCACTCAACATATCACTCACCTCATAATGAAGATACGTAAGAAAAATGCTTTTTCAGCAAAAAAACTGAGACAAAACGATAATCGTTTGTCTCAGTTTTTAAATTATTCAAAGTAATATCTTGTTAGTTCTAAAGCATTACGTTCCATGATGCATGTACCATATTCATTCAAGGTTTCAGATGTAACAGCAGATAAATTAGCATATTCCAATAATTGAGCCAATTCATTTTCTACATCATTTTTTCCTAATTCATCTAATAAGAAAATAGTTTGGAGATAATACGTCCCTTTAAATGTATATAGATTCGCTATCACAGACTGTAAGAAAACTTCATTTGCCAGTTGAACCATTGTATCAAAATCGTTCAGTTCAAATACTAAACTTTTAACTGTGTTATCAGCAAATTCTTGCGTCTCATCAGCAAAATCTTCTTCGATTTGTTTACGAATTATATTACTAACTTCTTCTGAATTTAAATCACTGAAGCCTTCAAAATTAGATACTTCATCGATCGAGGCATTCTTACTAATAAATAGTTCTAACCCATCACTTTTTGGCAGAACCTGAAAGGTAACAGCTTCACTGCCTTGAAATTCATCTTCCACATCAACTTCTTCTAAAATACTGTAGAAAAAATTTTCTACTTCTTTGTGGTTGCCAAGTAGATCTAAAAAGGTAATGCCTCTATCTGCTAGATCTTCATTGCCGATCAACACACGTATGGTATTTTCATTGATATGTTCCATTTCCATGTCGCTACACCTCACTTTTGCTAATCAGGAAACTTATTCTTACGTACATTGTAGCGGAATCACGCCAAATGTAAAGGGAAAAGTAACAATCTTCCTAAATAAACTGTTGTCTTAGTATATTCCTTAAAACTGGTTTTACAAACCTATGTGCACTTTTTTTATAAATATTTACAAAAAATCAATAAATCATTTACTATGTAAAGAAAAATAGAAAAAGAAAACCTCTGTCACAAGGACAAAGGTTCTCCTGTACATTTTATAAACCTGCCATCAATTGCGCTTGACGTAATTCCAACTGCCGAACTCCTCTTGGCAAGAAACGTCGAATTTCATCCTCATTAAAACCAACTTGTAATCTTTTTTCATCAATCATTATTGGTCGACGCAACAATCCAGGATTCTCTTTTACTAACTCTAGCAAGTCTTGCAACGGAAGTTCATCCAAATCCATATTAAGTTTTTGGAAAACCTTAGAACGAGTAGAAATAATCTCCTCTGTTCCATCTTCTGTCATTCGCAAAATTGCTTTCAATTCAGAAATATTCAATGGTTCTGAAAAAATATTTCTTTCCTTGAATGGAATCTCGTGTTCTTGCAACCATGCACGAGCCTTACGGCAAGACGTACAACTTGGGGAAGTATAAAGTGTCAACATGTGCATCACTCCTTTTTGTGATTTTCATCACTGTTTTGAAACAGGAAATCAAACTGTTTTCCTATTTAATGTTAGTATACCCAACTTCTAATAAAAATACTAGCTCTTTTTCCAAAAAAAAACATAGTTTTTCGTTATTTTACAAGTTTTTTTTAAATATTGAAATAAAGCGAACCTTTTTTCAACATAAAATTATAACGTTTTCAAAACGAATAAAAATGATACAGCGTTCACAGACTGCTATAACTGTACTAGTCTAAAAATTCTGACATTTTATTTTTTTCGAGTAATCCTGTTTTTTTTTTCTTTTAGCGGTATAATGATATCAATGACTTTTTATTAATTGATTAAGGTGGTTACTTTATGGAAACGATATTTTCTGGCATTCAGCCAAGCGGTACACCAACTATTGGAAATTATATTGGTGCAATGAAACAATTTATTGATTTACAAAATCACTATGACTGTTATTTTTGTATTGTTGATGAACATGCTATAACAGTCCCTCAAGATCCTATAAAATTACGACAACAGACACGTGGTTTAGCGGCTTTGTATTTAGCGGTAGGACTCAATCCTGAAAAAGCAACAATCTTCATTCAATCAGAAGTTTCAGCTCATGCTGAAGCTGCATGGATCATTCAATGTAACACAACGATTGGTGAGTTAGAACGGATGACTCAATTTAAAGACAAATCTCAAAAAAATGGCCGGACAGGTGTTAGTGCCGGACTTTTGACTTATCCACCATTGATGGTCGGAGATATTGTTTTGTACAATGCCAATTTAGTTCCTGTTGGTGATGATCAAAAGCAACATTTGGAATTAACACGTGATTTTGTTGAACGCTTCAATAAACGCTACGGACAAGCGAATCAAGAAATTCTAGTGCTTCCAGAGGTTAAAATCGCTGAACAAGGCGGACGTGTAATGAGCTTACAAGATCCAACTAAAAAAATGAGTAAGTCAGATACAAATGCTAAAGGATTCATCTCTATGTTGGATGAACCAAATATAATCCGTAAAAAAATCAAATCAGCTGTCACTGATTCAACGGGGATCATTGAATATGATCCAGAGAACAAACCTGGTATTTCCAACCTGCTAAGTATTTTCTCTGCTGCAACAGGTCGCCCAATTGAAGAACTGGCTACAGCGTATGCTGGAAAAGGCTATGGCGAATTTAAAACAGATTTAGCAGAAGCTGTCGTTGAGCTCCTTACCCCGATTCAAGAGCGCTATCATGAATTATTAGCCTCTGATGAATTAGATGATATTCTTGATACTGGAGCTGAACAAGCTCGTCTGGTTGCCAATAAAACCTTACAACGTATGAAAAATGCGATTGGTTTAGGTAGAAAACCACGGAAAAGAAATTAACAAAAAGCCAAGCTGAACGAATCAGCTTGGCTTTTTGTTAATCTCTAAATTGGGCATCGTGCAATCGACGATAATGCCCACCTTTTGCTAATAATTCTTCGTGAGTTCCTTCTTCTAAGATGCCTTGATCACTAACAACGATGATTCTTGTCGCATGTTTGATCGTTGCCAAACGATGGGCAATGATCAATGTTGTCCGTCCTTCCGCTAATGAATTCAAAGACTCTTGAATCACTTGCTCTGTTTCGGTATCTAAGGCAGAAGTTGCTTCATCTAAAATTAAGATTGGTGGATTTTTTAGGAACATTCGTGCAATCGCTACACGTTGTTTTTGTCCACCGGAAAGTTTGACGCCACGTTCACCGATCATCGTATCTAAACCTTCAGACATTTGATCCACTACTTTTTCCAAATGAGCTAACTGAACAGCTCTTTGGATCTCTTCTTCAGTGGCATCAAGTTTACCATACGCAATATTTTCTCGAATCGTTCCTGGAAATAGAAATACGTCTTGTTGCACGATCCCAATTTGACTTCTTAAAGAAGCCAATGTCATATCTTGAACATCGATGCCATCTATTGTGATTTTTCCTTCTGTCACTTCATAAAAACGCGGCAACAAGTTACATAGTGTCGTTTTTCCTGAACCGCTTTGTCCCACAAAAGCAACCGTTTCACCAGGAACAATCTGCAAATTGATATGGTTTAAAACTTTCGTTGAGTCAGCATACGAAAATGAAACATCATCATAAATAATATCTCCATGTAAATGATCGACAGAAATCGCATTAACTTTGTCTTCAATGGTCGGTTTCTTATCGATTTCTTCCGTAAAACGTTTAAAACCAGCAATCCCTTTCGGATAGCTTTCAATCATATTATTGACCTTCTCGATTGGACGAACAAAAACATTGGATAATAGAATAAATCCAACAAATTGCCCATCAGTGATCTCACCTTTGATTGTATAATAAGCCCCAAAAATCAGTGTAAACAAATTGATCAAACGAATCAAAAAGTAATTATATGCTGAACTGATCCCCATCACTTTATAGAAGGTAATTTTTGATTGGCGATATGCCTGATTCAATCCCTCAAAGCGCTGACGTTCAAATGGTTCATTAGCAAAAGATTGTGTGACACGAATACCACTAACTGACGCTTCAACACCTGCATTAAAGTCACCTAGATTGTCATAAATTTTGGTATTGACTTTTGTCATCTTTTTATTGAAAAAGACTAATGCGACTGTGATGAACGGCAAGACGATAAATGTTGCCAGAGCCAGTTGTACATGGATTCTCAGCATCAAATAAAAAGAGCCTACTAGCGTCATGATTGTAATAAATACATCCTCTGGACCATGATGAGCAACTTCTGAGATTTCAAATAAATCGGTTGTCAACCGGCTCATCAATTTCCCAGTCTTTTGATTATCATAATACTCAAACGGTTGCGTCTGTAAGTGTCCATATAATTCGCGACGCATATCTGTTTCAATATTGACCCCCAATTTATGACCGAAAAAGACCACAATATACTGTAAAATAGTGTTAAGTATATAAAATAAAAGCAACCCTAGACACGCTAATGCGATCAATCGGAAATTTCCTTTAGGCATGATTTTATCAATGACTTGATTTACCACTACTGGAAATGATAATTCCAGTAAACCAGCTAAAACTGCACAACCAAAATCTAAAATAAATAAGTGCTTATATGGTCGATAATAACTAAAAAATCGTTTTAACATAATCTCCCTCTTTCTTTCGACACTACCACCATTATACGCAAAGAATGATAGGATGCAAAGTTTGAAAGACATAAAATTGTAAGAAAATAACGCTAAATTTGGGCATAAAACCGCTCAAAACATATTTCTATTCATTTTAAGGTAAAAACAGCCCCAAATAGAATAATAATCACCAAAATTCATATTGAAAAAAAGTTCTTTTAACTATATTATATATAGGGTTGTATAATTAACTATACAGTCAATATTGATTATTATAAGGAGTGTTCAAGTGAAAACATCTAAATTAGTGATTGGCATTATCAGTATTATTTTATCATTATTAGTTTTATTCCAATCTTGCGTTGCCGGATTATCAAACAGTATCAGTAATAATGGGGAAGCTGGCGGAAGCGCTGGTATGTTGTTAGCTATCTGTTTATTAGTCGCTGGAATTGTCGCGATTGCAACTAGAAATTCGTCTGGTAACGGTGGTTTTGTCGCAGCTGGATTTTATATTGCTGGAGGGATTATAGCCTTCTTACTTGCTGGTGGCTATGGAGATCTATATATTTGGTCTGTATTGTCAATTATTTTTGGGGCGACTTTCGTGATTGGGGATACGAAAAAAAGAAAATAACAACGATAACGACATCGTAAATAATGAGTTTTCAAACTGGGGAGAAGACATTCTCTCCAGTTTTTTAGACATTTTGAAAAACTCCAATTGCTGTTATGTCAATAACTTGAAAAGCAGCAAGCAATTTGTTAAATTAGACATATACATGTACATCATTAAAAACACCGATGAGTTGCTTATGTCTTGGGGAAGATAGGCCTGATCGGTGTTTCTGTTTTTATTATACTAAATGTAGGGTTTTTTCACCACTTCAAAAAAGTATTATCGATAGTACTTTTTTGAAGAACAAATTGTCAAAATATGTTTTTTTATTCGCTTTCTGATCATGAAAGTGAATTTTTTAGCGTATGTATTTTTTATGATTTTATTTACCCCAACATACTTTTTAAGAGCCCCTTCCTGACAGCATTCTAATCTATATTAAAAATTTCTTTCTGTTCTTTTGTGAAGAACTTCGCTACAATGAAAAAGGATTCAGAAAATTTTTGTGAAAATTAATAAGGGGTGCAATTTTTTTAATGAAAACCATTGTTTTTGATGTAGATGATACGATTTATGACCAGCAACAACCATTTAGAAATGCAATAAACGCAGTATTTCCAGATGTAAAACCTGAGGATATGCATGCGCTATATATTCGCTTTCGCTTTCATAGTGATGAAACTTTTCCCAAAGTCATGTCTGATGATTGGACACTAGATTTTATGCGCTTTTATCGAATTAACGAGTCATTAAAAGACCTAAATTATCCAAGTGTTTCACAAGATAACGGGCTGATTTTTCAAAAAACATATGAAGAAGAGCTGGATAATATCGTAATGCATCCAGAAGTAAAAAAAGTGTTCGATTTCTTAAAGGAAAACAATATTCCGATGGGAATCATCACAAATGGTCCAACAGATCATCAATTCAAAAAAGTGAAACAACTTCAATTGGAAAATTGGGTTCCTACTGATAATATTATTATTTCCCAAAGCACTGGTTTCCAGAAACCAGAGAGAGAAATTTTCGACCTTGCTGCTAAAGAATTTAATATGGAATGCGCCCATACATTATATGTTGGTGATAGTTTTGAAAACGATATTGTCGGTGCAACCAACGGTGGTTGGAAATCTTTATGGTTCAACCACCGCTTACGAGAAATACCAGATGGTAAAAAAGCACATCATCTGAAAGAAGTCACTTCATTTGAAGACCTTTTCCCAACAATCCAATCATTATTCTCATAATAAATCCAAAAGAGCTTGGAGCATACCAGTGGTATGCTCCAAGCTCTTTTTATTCACCAATACTCAAAATCGTTCGAATATCGTCTTCCGTCATTTTGGCTAATTGCTCCTCATTTCCTTGAATTACTTTTTGGAATAGCTCACGCTTTTCTTGTTGTAAGGAATCCATTTTTTCTTCAACAGTTCCTTCAGCAATCATGCGCCAGACTTCAACAACATTCTTTTGCCCGATTCGATGGGCGCGCCCAGCCGCTTGTTCTTCCACTGCTGGATTCCACCATAAATCGTAAAGAATCACGGTATCAGCACCCGTTAAGTTTAAGCCTGTTCCCCCAGCTTTCAATGAAATCAAGAAGACATCTTTTTCACCTGCATTGAATGCATCCGCCATAGCCATCCGTTCTTTTGGTTTTGTACTGCCTCGTAGATAAAAGGTCGTTAAACCTAATTCAGTTAATTCTTCTTCGATAATCGACAGCATACTTGTAAACTGTGAAAAAAGTAAGACTCGTCGATTATTTTCTTTAGCCGCTACTAGTAAGTCTTTAACTTGCTCTAATTTTCCAGAGCCACCTGTATAATCATCAATGAATAAACTAGGGTCACAACAAATTTGACGTAAACGAGTCAAACCAGCTAAAATACTTAAACGATTTTTCTTGAAGGAATCTTGGTCCATTTGGCTGACATCTTCTTGCATTTGTTTCAGATAAGCCAGGTAAACTGTTTTTTGTTCTTCTGTCAGAACACTGTACAAGTTACTTTCAATCTTATCAGGCAAGTCGGCCAGTACCGTTTTCTTATCTCTTCTTAAAATAAACGGTTGGATCATTTTAGCGATTTCTTCTGGTTTCATCGATCTAAACAAAGTTTTAGACGGAAATAATCCTGGCAAAATCATTTGGAAAATCGACCATAATTCATCGATATTATTTTCGATTGGTGTCCCACTTAAGGCAAACCGTTGAGGAACGGTCAAGCTTTTTAGTGCTTGTGCTGTTTTTGTCGCACTATTTTTTACCATTTGAGCTTCATCTAAAATCAAGTAACCCAGATTTAAAGCTTGATACATCTCAATATCTTGTCTTAAACTAGCATACGAAGTGATCACAATGTCTAATCCCACTTGATTAGCTAGCCGCTCACGTTCTGATTTATTTCCAGCAACAACTTCGGCTTGCAATTCTGGCGCAAATTTTTTGATTTCCGCTGCCCAGTTATAAATCAAACTAGCAGGTGCCACAATCAGTGCAGCTCCTTTTTGTTTTTGTTCCTCTTTTTCAGACAATAAATAGGTGATCGTTTGTAAAGTCTTCCCCAGCCCCATTTCATCCGCTAAAATACCGCCAAATTGATAATAGCTAAGCATTTTTAACCATTTGAATCCATCTATTTGATAGGTTCTAAGAGTCGCTTGAATATTTTCAGGCAACGTTACTGCAAACTCTTCCGGATGAGTCAAATTTGAAACCATTTCTTTAAAAGAATCTGAAAAATGCGCACGACTATTGTTTTCCAGCATATTTTCGATCATTAGTCCTTGGTTTCGTGGTACTTGGATCGTTCCTTGAACGTTTTTCATATTTTGCCTCAACATGGTTAAGACTTCACTGGTTTGTTGAAATTCTTCCGAATCTAATGATAAGACTTCTCCGGTTTCCAACGTATAAAAACGATCATTACGTAATAAGCTAGCCAGTACCGCATCGATTTCTTGTTCAGCGATACCTGTGACATCAAAACGAACATCTAACCAAGAATCTGAATCAGACACTTCAATCAATGGTTGATGATGGGCAGCATCTAAATACAGTTCTCGTAGTTTTTTGCCCATTCGAACTTCTCCCAAACGTCGAAAAGTCGGTACTTCTGCTTTGAAAAAGTAGTATAACCGTTCACCGGCTGGTAATGCTTTTTCATAGCCATCTGCTGTTTTTTGATAACAAAAAGCTGCTAATTGCTCTAAAATTTCTTGTTCTTTCTTACTGTCGCGCACGACCTCCTGATTATCATCTGATGCAACTGAATGTTCTTTATCCGTTGAAAAGACGACTGCTCCATAGGTAAAGTCTACCCGTACTTTGATCATTCCTTTAATTTTACGGAAAATGAAAATCGTTTCTAAAGGATGATAAACCACTTCTTTTGCCACCACATCACTAACAGAAACTGTTCCAATTTTTTTCAACAAAGGAATGACTGAACCAAATAAATCAGATAATTCATTTTTTTCATACAGAATCTCTGGTTTTTCCACACGCTTTAATAATTGCAGTAATGTCGTATAAATTGCTTCTTGCTCTTGCGTAAAAATAAAAACTTGCTCTTGACTAAAGCCCCATTGATAGTGGGCTAAAAAGGTGGTCAACTGGTCGTCGATCGTTAGTCGGTAATGATTATCTTCTAGCTTATTCAGACTAAAGTAAATCGGTAACGATCCTTTTACAAAGGACAAATGTCGATATTTTTTGCCTTCATCATTTAATTGAAAATGAGGGGTTTTACTCATTTTTTCAAGTAGTGTTTGACCTTGATCGATTGGTAAAACGAGATATCGCTTATCGATCTTCCCTTTAACTTGAAGTCCATTGGCACCTAATAATTGACTTGTTTGATAGATCGCTGCTAATTGCTCTAACAACTCCTGATTTTCAATTGGAAAAGCTTCTTTCTTTAAATCAAAATGATGCTGTTTATTGATCAAAAAAGTGCCTTCTTTTTGAAAAGTTTGAAAAAATTCACCAATATTTTTAATGATATAGGTTTTCGGTTTAACGCCTTGGAAGCCAAGTCGCAGTGAAATCCCTAAAACGGCCAATTCAGGATAATAACTATTCGTTTCAATTACATCAACGATATACTCGACAGTCAACGGTGTAATAGTCGTTTTTTCCTCTAACTGATTTAATTTAGCGAAACCTTTCGTAAACATTTCTGAGATTGATAAAGCTCGTTTTTCAAATGTAACAGGTTGGTCTGCCTTTATGATTCGAGCAGTTCCTTTTTGACGTAAATATAATTCGACGGCAACTGTATGTTTGCAATAACCATGATCCTTCCAATAAGGACATTCACAAATATCATTTTCTTTGGCTGTACCGTCTAATTGCACCCGATATAGTTCATTGCCTAAGACTTCCGCATGCCATATTTTACGTTCAGAGTCTTGAACAACTGACAGGACTCTGCCTTCTTTCATATATTCTCGACCTCGTTCAACAATTCGCTCTGGAATACTCCACTTCATGTTCTCACCTCCTAGGCTGTTTAAGCCGTTTGATAGGTCACTTGACTTTGACCATTTCCATTTGTTTTGATTTGTAATTGTTGTGGAATTCTTGCTTTTAATTCACTTACATGACTGATAATACCGATCATTCTTCCTTCGTTTTCGATTGTTTCCAATGCCTCCATCGCCATTTCCAAGGCTTCTTCATCTAAAGAGCCAAACCCTTCATCAATGAAGAGCGCTTCGATTAAAACACCACCAGCTTGCTCTTGAATTACTTCTGCAAGAGATAAGGCTAATGCTAGGGCTGCAATAAAGCTTTCTCCACCTGACAAGGTATGAGCGCTACGTGCATTCCCTGCATTATCGTCATACACATTGATTTCAAGCCCAGTTTGATTTTTAAAACTCCCGGAATCCTGATTCAATTCAAATTGATAACGATTTTTCGTCAATAAGCCTAAACGCTGATTTGCAACTTTTAAAACTTCTTCCAAATAGGTCTGTAGCACGTATCTTTCAAGACTAGTTTTTCTGGGATTATCCCCATTGACAGTGGTTGCCAATTGATGCAAAGCTGTCACTGATTCCCATTGCTGTTCGATTGAAGCGATCAATTCTTTGACTTGTTTTTGAATTTTTTCGTTTGCTTGGATTTTTTCTTGTTGTTGATAATAATTAGCTTCTTTCGTTTGAAGCGAGATTGTTAATGCTTCAATTTCCTCTAACAAACTTCTTAGCTCTGGTTTCGCTTTATTTGCCAATTTATTTTCTAGTTCTATCAATTGAAATGTCAGCTGATCCTTTTTCTTATCAAATGCAGTTAGTTCTTCTTTGATAGCTTCTAATTTAGGGACTTCTCTCAATAAAACTCGTACAACTTTCTCGTCTAAATCGAAGCTTGACTCTTTTAACGCTTTAGTCAACTGTCGCTCTAATGATATTTTTTCAGCTAGGTTTGTCGCTTGCTCTTTTTCTAGGTGTTTTTCACTATTT
Source organism: Enterococcus rotai (assembly GCF_001465345.1). Classification (NCBI taxonomy): domain Bacteria; kingdom Bacillati; phylum Bacillota; class Bacilli; order Lactobacillales; family Enterococcaceae; genus Enterococcus; species Enterococcus rotai. Next base: position 3,659,997 of record NZ_CP013655.1, read on the forward strand.
TTTAGTAGTAAGCGACGCTCTTTTACGTTTGCTAGTTGCGTTTCAATTTCTTGTTTTTGTTGTTCCCACTGTGCAACTTGTTGTTCAAGTTGCTCTTGTTTTTCTGTTATTTCAGCTAAGGAAAGTGTTTCATCGTTCAATTGTTCTAAGATTGTTTTTAGTTTTGTTTGATTGGTTGCTTGCTCTTGCTGTTTTTCAATAACGATTTTTTCTTGTTCATGAACTTTTTGTTGTTGCGCTTTAACTGTTTTTTCTATCTCAATAAGGCTAGCTTCAGCAGTTTTGATTTGGTCTAATTCAAATTTGAGTTGGTCAGCTCTACTATTTAAATCAGTGGTCAATTGGTCGATTTCTTTTGAATTTAACGGTGCCTGTAAGGTAATGACTTGTTTTTCTTGTAGTTGTTCAAATAATGAACTAACCTTGCTCTTTTGTTGAGTTAATTCCTTTTGTAATTCTTGTTCAGCAAGCTTCATTTGAGCCGCTTGAGTTTCTAATTTAGCAACGCTCGCTTCTTGTTTTTGAGCAGTCTGTTCAATTACATTGAGTTGATGTTCAATTGATTGAATTTCCTCTAATGTAAACTCTTGATGTTCTTTTTGACTTGGATGTTCCATAGAGCCACAGACTGGGCAAGGCTCTCCATCTACTAAAAATAAACTTAAACGGCTAATTTGCATCTTAGCCCACTGACTTTTTTGTTGCGCAACTTGATGGTAGATCGCCTCTTTTTTAAGCACCGCGTCTTTTAGTTCTGCTTCCTTTGCGGTTAATTGCTCTATCATGTTGCTTGTTTTTGTTTCAAGTTGTTGCTGTTTTTCCCAGCTTTCTATAAAAGTCAGCCACTGATCCTGTTGTCGCTCTAGTTCCAATTGATTTTTTTCAATTTGGGCTTTTCCTTCGATAACGACAAGTTCCTTTTGATAGGTTTGCTCAGCGCTCTCTTGGATTTTCTTTATTGCTGTAAGCTGAGTTGCTAATAGGTCTAACTCAATCTGAGCCTGTTCAATTTTGCTTGCTACTTTTTCCTTTTCTTCATATAAAGGAAGTTGAAATTTCAGCTTGGTTACTTGTTCTTTTAGAGCATTCATTTCAGTAGCTCGGTTAAGATTTTCTTCTTGCTTTTGTTCCAATTGCTGGATCAATTGTAGCTGCGTTACTTGCTCGTTTTGATTTGTTTTTAGTTCTTGATCATAGTTTGAAATCAATTTGGTTTTTTCATCGATTTTTTCAATCATGCTTTGATGCTTTTGCACCCATTGAAGTTGTTGCTCTTCTGAGCGTAGCTTTTCGATCATAATAGCTGCTTGATCTAGCTCTTCTTTTTGTTTTTTTAGTTGACTTTGTTTTGTAAATTCATTAGCTAGTTCTTCTAAAGCAAACTTTTCTTGTTCTTTTTGCTGTTTTTGTTTTTGCAAACTGGATAATGCAGTTTTTTCAGTTTCTTGTTGCTTAGTTAGTGTCTCTTGTTGCTGAGCTAATGCGGTTAATTGTTGCTCTACCGTCAATTCTTCTGACAATGGCTCTTGCCAATATAATTGATCCAATTTTGCTTGGATCGTCTGCTGTGTTCCCTCAATGTCTTTATTCACTACCTTCAGTTGTAGCTTTAGCTGTTCATTTAAGGTCTGATACAATTGCGTGCCAAACAAGTTACGCAAAACTTTTTCTTTATCATTACTATTGGCAATCAAAAAGGTGCGGAATTCTCCTTGCGGTAAAAGAACGATTTGCGCAAATTGAGTCGCATCTAAATGTAGAAGCTCTTGGATAAAATTATCAACTTCTCGTCTTTTCGTGTACTCTCTCAGCTCTTTGCCAGCATGATCTTTAACGATCAATGAAACCTTTGCGCTTTGAGTCCTAGTACCGTCACCACGTTTTTTGTACAGCTCTTGTTCTGGCTTTCTCGTGATATCATAAAAATAATCGCCATGAGAAAAAGCCAAATGCACTTCTGTCGGCTCCGATGGATCAGCAAACGTTGAACGCATTTCTTTTCCTTGCCGTAATTTCCCTGAGCTTTCGCCAAATAAAGCATAGCTCATCCCATCAAAAATCGTAGTTTTACCAGAACCTGTTTTTCCGCTGATTAAAAATAAAGATGAATCTTCAAATTTAGTAAAATCGATTATTTCATCAATATAAGGTCCAAAGTTTTTCAATGTTAGTGCTAATGGTTTCAACTTATTTCCCTCTTTCTGCTTGATGAATATCTGCTAGATTTTCTTTGATCCATACCTGTTGTTGTGCCGTCAATTCCTCTCCTGTTACTTCTGAAAAGAATTGGTCAACTAACTCTGTTGGCGCTAAGGTTTTGATCTCTTTTTTGGCTTTATTGCTTTTTTGTCGCTCTTCTCTTCCAAATAGACGCTCAACACCGATCACTCGCGGATAAATTTGCCGCAGCTGATTCATCATATTTGGAATCACAGCGCGATCTGTTAATTGAATATGTAAATAATTTTCACGATTGATCGCCTCATAAATTTCTGGTGTCGTCAGCTCTTTAAAACTACCTTCGATTTGCAACACATCTCTTAGTGGTGTGATCTCTTTAAACTCAAATGTCGTCTCATTTACTCGAGCGTCAACGATCCAAACCCCTTTTTTCTGGTTCATTTCTGACAAAGAAAATTTTAGTGGTGATCCACTATAACGAGCATTTTCAGCTTGCAACGCATTTTTTCCGTGCAAATGACCTAATGCGACATAATCAAATGATTCTAATAATGACAATGGAACTGTATCTAAACCACCAACCATCAGTTTGGTTTCTGAGTCAGACTTTTCACTGCCAGCGACAAAAAAATGACTAACCAGAACATGGGCCATATTAGGCTTGAATTGTTTTTCCATTGCTGCAATGACTTCCTTCATTGCTTGTTCAATCGTCCGAATCTCTTCATTATCAAAGTACAAACGAGCTGAAATTGGTTCAAAATATGGCAATAAGAAAAATTGTGTATTCGCCAGTTCCACTGGCTGAAACGCTTGGTCTAGACGCGTATTCAAGTGAAAATCCGATTGAATAAACCATGGTCCTCCCGTCTCTAAACGAGTGCTACTATCATGATTTCCAGAAATTGCCAACACAGGAAATTTTTCCTGCAAGTTCATTTCTACGATCATCCGATTAAAGACCTCGATTGCTTCTACTGAGGGAACTGAACGATCATACAAATCGCCCGCTACAACGATTGCATCCACTTGTTCTTCTTTAGCAATCATTAAAATCTGCTTGAATGCATCAGTCTGTTCTTCTAATAAATCATAGCCATGTAATTTTTTACCAATATGCCAATCTGCTGTATGTAAAAAACGCATTTTCCCACCACCTAAAAAAGTCCTTCTTACTATTATACCAAATTTATGGAGAAATATATTGTTCAAATGTATCCTATTTTAATTACTGCCAAAAAATTATGCCTTAACGGGTCTAAATAGGATTAATTTGAACCTTGATTAACGATCGAGCTAATCAAAAAAACGAACCAAAACTATGCTTGTTTTGATTCGTTATGTTCTATTCTTGTACTTCGTATTTAAAATTAGGATCGATTTCTTTGTCTAGAGTATCAAAAGAAGCCTGCATTCTACGTTCAACTTCTGCAATACCCTCTTTATCCATCTTAACAATATCACTTACATCGATCGGTTCACCAAAACGAACGGTCACACGACGACGTTTAAATAAATCTTTCAATTTTAATGGTCCTTGATAAACTGCAGGAACAATTGGCACCTTCGCCATTTTTGCAATCAAGGCAACGCCGCCTTTTAACTCAGACGAATGACGTGTTCCACTTGGAAACATCACTAAACTTAAATCAGTATTTTTTAAGCTTTTCACAGGTGTTTTGATGGCACTTGGACCTGGTTTTTCCCGATCTACTGGGAAGGCATTCGCATGTTTTAAAATAAAACTTAAAAATGGATTTTTAAATAATTCTTTTTTCGCCATAAAACTAAACTTTTTTGGTGATCCGCCAACCGCTAAATATAACGGCTCCCACCAGGTTCTATGAGGAGCAACTAAAATAAAATTTTCATTTTGAGGAATACGGTCTTTCTTTTCATAGTGTGCATTGCCGTTGATAATCAATAAAACAACCCGGACAACGCCACGCATAAACGTAAAAAACATAGTCTTCTTCCTTTCTTTTCACTAGCTATAAGTATGCCGAAAACTGTTGCTTTTGACAAGTCTTTTTTCATAGGTTTCTTCTGTATCTTAATCGTAGTATAATATAAGGATATGTTATGTTCCATTAAAGAGTGTTATGAAAAACTGGAGGTGCCACTTATGATCGAATTTAAACCACTTGCTATTACGGAAAACGAAGCTTGCCTGATTGATTTACTTTCTGAAAATCAAGTAGAAGTCAAAAAAGTTCCTGTCGAAGAAAATAGAGCATTTTCACTAGCACTATATGATGGCAATCAATATATCGGTGGCATTACAGCGAATAAATGGATGAACGCTACCCATATTTCACTATTAGCACTCAGTAAATCCTACCGTCATCAAGGCTATGGTACACAGTTACTAAAAAAAGCCGAAACTTTTGCTAAACAAGAAGGTGCAACACTTATCACAATCAATACTCAAGATTATCAAGCAAAAACATTCTATGAAAAACAGGGCTATCACGTTTTTGGACAACTAGCTGATACGCCTTTTGTTGGAACCACAAAATATTATTTAGTTAAGCAAATTTAACGCAAGAAAAATTAAAGGAATGAATCATACATGTTATTACCAGGCGAACGAATCGATCAACTATTTGCAGATGATATTCAAATCATTCAAAGCAAAGAAGTTTTCTCTTTTTCCATCGATGCTGTCTTACTAGCAAATTTCCCAGCATATCCTAAAAATGGCAGTATTGTAGATCTCTGTGCTGGAAATGGAGCCGTTGGTTTATTTGCTAGTCGCAAAACTAATGCAAAAATCTCGCAAATCGAGCTGCAAGAGCGTCTAGCTGATATGGGTCAAAGAAGTATTCAACTAAATCAATTGGAAGAGCAACTGTCGATGGTTGAACTGGATTTAAAACAAGCAACTACCATAATTAAACCAGACTCAGTTGATTTAGTTTTGTGTAATCCCCCTTACTTCAAAGAGCTGCCTACTAGTCAAAAAAATCCTAACCCTCATTTAGCGATCGCTCGCCATGAGATTCATACTACATTAACCGAAGTCGTTGAAGTCTCCGCAAAACTACTAAAAACAAATGGTCGTTTGGCAATGGTTCATCGTCCTGATCGCTTTTTAGACATTTTACACGCAATGGAATCTGCCCATATTGCACCCAAACGAGTTCGTTTCGTCTATCCTAAAGTCGGTAAAGAAGCAAACACCTTGTTGATTGAAGGAATCAAACAAGGGAAAAAAGACGGCTTTCGGGTTTTACCACCCTTGTTCACGTATGATGAACAAAATAACTACTCACCAGAAATGAAGGCGATGTTGTATGGAAACTGATCATTATTTTTATGTACTGCACTGCAAAGATGATACTTTTTACGGTGGCTACACAACTGATCCCGCGCGACGATTAAAAGAACATAATAGTGGTATAGGGGCAAAATACACACGACTTTCCTCCCGCTTACCTGCTAAAATGATCCATATCGAAAAATTCACTAGCCGCAGTGATGCGACTAAAGCAGAATATGCGTTTAAAAAATTAACAAGAAAGCATAAAATTGCTTATTTAAGAGAGAAAGGAGTAAAAAAATGGCCTTAATCATTCGACCATTCAACAATAATGATGCGCCTAAAATTGCCCTGCTCTTAAAAAGAAACTTCTTAGAAATAAACAGTAACGACTATCCACTTGTCCAGATGCACAAATTAGCCGCTGAATATACGCCAGAAAAAATTTCTACTCAAGCAATATTTGGTCATACTTATGTAGCTGAAATAAATGATACTCTAGTCGGTACAGGAACGATTTGTCCATTTTGGAATAGTCAAACGGAAAGTATTATTTTGAGTCTGTTTGTTCAACCAGAATTCCATGGACAAGGGATCGGTTCAGCTATTATGAAGTACCTTGAACAAGATGAATTTTATCTTAGAGCGAATCGAATCGAAGTTCCTGCATCTAGAACTGCCAAAGAATTTTATCTACATTTAGGGTATCAGCTAAAACATGCTGAAGGCATTGAAGATGAGAACGGCTATATTCGGATGGAAAAGCGATGTTAAAAAAACCTCCGTCATTCATTCAACGGAGGATTTTTATAGCTCATCTATCTAAGCTCTTGTTTAACTTTATAAAGTAAGAATAGTAGAAATACAATATTAACGAATAAAAATGGTACTATAAAATCTTGTAATAGTAAACTTGCCACGATCCAAGCTACAAAATACAAGACACTTTTACTAATAAAGGGAAGATAGTTATGCTCTCGTTTGCTATAAACAACCACATTCACAATACTTCCACCCAAGAAACATACCAAACTTACTGCCAAACATAAAATAAAGAATAGCGGTTGAATTTCGCCATTTACATAGTTTTCATATAAAACGATCGACAGTCCTAAACCAACAAAAACAAAATAATGAGAATGGATCAATACTAAGCCCGCTGTCGACTTTTCCCGGTCAATCCCTGATTTGTATACAGCATTATAAAAGAGAAACATCACCACAACTAATAGAAAGAACAAAACACTGCCAATGCTGATCTTATTAAAGGCAAATGTACTCGCCACAGCAATCACTGCTTCACCAAATAATAATAACGTAAATAAACTATAACGTTCCGTCAAATGACCAAAATTCGTGGGAAAATCTTCTAACGCTTTTTTCATTACAATTGGGAAAAAGGCTGTAATAAAAATTGAAAAAGCATATACGGCAAAGCGAATTGCATAGGTCCCCCAAGGTAAAATGGTAATAAAACCGATCAACCCACTTGCACATAAAATAATTGCCAGCTGATAACATAATTTTTTGACCACAAGATCTTCTGTACTTCTCATTTTTAAATAATACTGTAACGCAATGCTAAAAAATAAGATCGATGTAGCTCCGGCAAAAGTAAACTGGGTCTTTTCAAAATCCACATTGATTGATTGAGCCAAAACCATCACCCAGAACATATCAAAAAATAAAAACAATGCACTGGTCTTATTTTTGATAGAAAAGCGATTAGCAAAAACGGTTTGATAGGTCCAAATCGTCCAAAATACCAGCGTCAACATTAAAAATTCACCTAGGCTTTGGAAAGATAACACTTGATTTGCATCAACAAACAAGATTGATGCAATCCGACTAATGGCATAAGCAAAAATCAAATCATAAAACAGTTCGAACTCGGAAACCTCTTTTTTTAGTACCTGCATTCGATCACTTCCATTCTGATTGATAGTTATCATCGTTTAGTTTTATTATAATCGCGTTGGTCTAGTTAATACAAAAATAGTGACTTTTTGTCGTCAAAAAAAGAGCCCTGAAACAAAACTTACTATCCGTTTTGTTTCAGACTCTAAATCCAAAAAATGAGAGACAACGCAACATTGCTATTCTATTATTTCCGCACCTAAGGTTTGTTTAAAATGGTTCAAAGCCCATTCGTGACCAACTGGATCAAAACTTGCAACGGAATGTTTATGGATCACGATTTTATAACCTAAATTATAAGCATCCACAGCGGTATGCAATACACAAATATCTGTACAAACACCCACTAAATGAACTTCTGAAATGCCTCTTTCTCTCAAACGAATATCTAGATCTGTTCCACTGAAAGCTGAATAGTGGCGTTTATCGATCCAATAAACATTAGCTTTTTCACGGCTTTTTTCATATACTTCTGCAAGTTTCCCATACAGATTTCGACCAGAACTATTCGCGAGATTATGAGGTGGAAACAGAGCATTTTCTGGATGATACGGATCTTTTTGGTCGTGCCTATCAATCGCATAAACGACGAAATCTTTATTTTGAGTAAATTCTTTTGTCACCATTACGATTGCTTCTTCAATTGCTTGTCCAGCAGCTCCCGTGGTCAAAGCACCCTTTGTTGCGACAAAATCATTTGTATAATCAATCGAAATCAATGCCTTCATTCTAAGACCTCCAATTCGTATAATCGACTAGACAAGGTGCTCTACAAAATGAATCACCATTTGAGCTGACTTTTCTCCCGCTTCTTCAATAAATTCATCAAATGTTTGTGACGCTTCATGGTCAGCTGTATCACTGATTGCTCTAACAACTAAAAATGGAATATTGAATTGTGCCGCTGCTTGAGCGATCGCTGCACCTTCCATTTCACAAGCTAATGCTTCAGGAAATTCGTGGATGATCTCTTTGACTTTTTCTTTGTCATTCACAAATGAATCCCCAGTTACGATCAATCCATGACGGATCGACATACCTGTCTTTTCAGCCGCTTTTTTCATTTCCAGTTTTAAATAATCACTTGATTCATAATATAACGGCATACCAGGCAATTGACCAGGTTTGTAGCCAAATCCTGTGACATCTACATCAAAATACGCTAATTTATCGGCAATCACGACATCACCTACAGCTAAGCCTTGACCGATACCGCCAGCAGATCCTGTGTTGATCACCATGTTCACACCATATTGATGAATCAACAAGGTTGTTGTAACTGCAGATAACACTTTCCCAATTCCAGAACGGACAACGATCACTTCATGACGACCTAAAGAACCTGAAACGAATACTGCACCTGCTCTTTCCCAAGAACGCATATCAGATAAGCCCTCTTTTAAGATTTTTACTTCTTGATCCATCGCACCGATAATTCCAATTTTCATTGTGACATCCTCTTCTCTATAAATTCAATACTATAAATATTACTATAGCCAACAAAATCGCTACAACAATAATTGCTTTGGTCAGCGTACTGCTGCGTTCGCGAATTTTTGTTTGCTCATTTGAGCGTGATTTGGTTATTTCTTTTTGCTTCTTGTGTTCTTTTCGGTAGAAACTCGAGATTTCTTTTTCCTTTTTACGGTACTCTTTATCCGCTTCTTTTTGTTCTTGCTCAAATATTCGTTGTGCGGCCTTTTCTTCTTCTTCTTTTCGTCTCCGTAATTCTGTCCGAGTGACCAGCGGACCTTTACTCATCGTTTATCCTCCTTCAGCAGCTCTTTCATTTGCTGCAGTTCCCAATATTGTACAGCAAATATCGTTTTTGCATCGCAAATCAAGCCACTGGCGATTTCTGCTTTTGCTTCATCCAATGTTAGTGTATATAATTCTAAAACTTCATCCTCATCTTGAGGACGAGGATTAGGCACTTTTTCTAAGTCTTCTGCATAATAAATATGAAGGAGTTCATCAGCGAACCCAGGCGAAACGTACATCGACGTTACAAAGGTAAATTTATTAGCCCGATAGCCAGTCTCTTCTTCTAATTCTCGCTCTGCTGTTTCTTTGGGATGATCATGTTCACCAGGATCGATTTTCCCAGCAGGAATCTCTAAAAGAATTTTTTCCATCGGTTTTCTAAATTGTTTGACCATGATCATTTTATGATCGGCTGTAATCGGAATGACCGCAACCGCTCCTGGATGGAAAACCAATTCACGAGTACCAGTTTCTCCATTTGGTAAGCGGACTTCGTCTAAAACAACGTCAATGATCTTACCTTTAAATATTTCTTTTCTAGAAATCGTCTTTTCTTCAAACTCTTCAAAGTTCATCATGCAGTTCACCAATCTTTCTACGGATATATCATACCCTAATTTTGAAATTTTATCACTTATCGGTCTTTTTGTGAATCCTTTACAGACTCTATCGAGGTGTTTTTTGAGTTTATTTAAGCAATTTAATAAAAATAGAGAGGAATAAAACTAAGAATCTAGTTTTATCGCTCTCTAAAGATCTTGATCTTCAATCATTTTATTATTTTTCTAATTCGGCTAGAGAGTTCATGATTTTAATTAAATCAGATTCATTATCACTTTTCTTACTATCTAATGTCCAACTGATACATTGTAAATAATGATCTTTCCCTTCCATTAAATCATAGATATAATAAACCTCGACACCATCTTTACTAGCAGTAAACTTGCGACGTTCACCTTTTAGTTCATGGTATTTGATCTCTTCTTTTTTTTCATCTTTGATCTCACCTAAATCAGATAGATCCACGGAACTCTTGAAAGCATCAAAGTTCTCAAAATCCTTTTTAGCTTCACTTAATACCATATAATATTCTTCATTTACCGCATTTTTCAAACTAACATCGGCATTATCACTTAACTCTTTTGCCTCAACCGTTTGCCAACCATCCGTCAATTCTATTTTAAAATTGCCATTTTTAGTTTTGACTACCTCTATCTTGCCCTTCGCCTCTTTTGACGAATCTTGGGTTGTTTCAGTGGCTGTTTTATTCTCATCAACAGTATCGCTTGTTTTTGTTTTATCACGTGGTTCATAGAAAACTTCATCGTCACTATATGAACTTGATTCCTCAACACTAGAACTAGTTTGATCCCGATAAGCATCGAAATCTTCTTCTTCAACTTTACGTCCAGAACAGCCCGTGACCAATAAGCCAACCAACAGTATTGTTATGATTTTTATTTTCTTCACAATGTTTCTCCTTTTATCCAGATCGTTACCTTCCATTATACCTCACGTTTTTAATTTTTTCTCTTTTTTCTTTTGACTTTTTTGTGAACAATTTAGTTCATTCTACATCTAGGGTAGGAAAAAACACGATTTTGCCTTGCCATTTCTTACATTTTCTCTAAATATCAAAATCAACCTTTGGACTGATATTCTTTCTATATCAGAATGTGCTAAAATAACTTATGTAGCGAAGGTTAACCACTTTCGATGGAATGAATGATTGGAGGGAATTTAAATGAGAAATAGAAACATGTTCAAAATAATTGCAGGTTTATTTTTAGTAGGTTTAATTTTGCGCCTTGTCACTGGTATCCATACACCAGTTATTGCTGTGGCTCTTTTGATCCTATTGATTTTATTTTTTGTCGGATCAAAGAAAAAGTCTGGAAAAACAGAAGATCCACTGCCTAACCTTACGAAAACTAAAGAAGAGCATTATGCCAGTTTAGGAATGACCGATCAGGAAATCGATTTTTTCCGTGATACAATGAACATTACCAAGAAACAAATCGTTCGGCTACAAGAGAATATGAATGCCTCTACTAAATTAAGAGCGATAGACTTGCGTAATGATACATTAAGAGTTTCAAAAGCATTGTTTAAAGAATTAGTGAAAGAACCAAAAAAATTGCATTTAGCGAATCACTTTCTTTACACTCACCTACCTAACTTAGTTGATTTAACAAGCAAATACTTGGAAATCGATGATCATGAGATCAAAAATAAACAAACTTATGAAAAGTTAGAGGAAAGTGCACAAATCATCGATCAAGTCTCTAAATTGATCAAAAAGGACTATGAACAGTTTGTAGCAGAGGATTTAGAAGACTTAGATGTTGAGATTTCTGTTGCTAAAAATAGCTTAAAAAGAGATAATGAAAGTAACAATAATCAGGAATAATCGTTTTGTTTCGCTTTTGCTTTGAAACATGCCAAGAAACACAACGAAGAACTGAGTTGATGTTGAATGGTACAAGGTGACTGAAAGGAACGTTGCTTTCTTTTGTTATTAAGATCTTGAAAAGCACAAGGTGAAACGAAGCGGAACGTTGTTACCGCATGTTATCTAGCTACGCTTTTAAAATTAGGAGGACCAAAAATGGAAAATGACCAAAAAGATGTAACACCAGTGAATGATACGCTGGATGATTTATTAAATAATCCCTTTTCAACACCTGTTGATTCGTTGACCACGACGCAACAAAGTGAAATTTCTGCATTGCAAGATCAACAAGTTGCTGAACGTTTAGTTGATAAACTACCTGCTGATAGACAAGCTCAAGCAAGAGAGCTTGCTTCAAAAATCGATGTTCAAGATTCGCAAGCAGTTATCACGTATGGATCAGCTGCACAAACAAAGCTAAGTGAATTTTCACAATCAATGTTAAACCATGTACAAGCACAAGATATCGGACCTGTCGGTGATTCATTGACTGATTTGATGTATCGTTTAAGCGAAGCAAACCCTGATCAGCTTAGAGCTGGCGAAGGAAATTTCTTTTCAAAAATGCTTGGGAAAGTAAAACAATCTGTTTTTGAAATCACTGCAAAATATCAAAAAATCGGTGCTCAAATCGATAAAATTTCAATCAAGTTAGATCATGAAAAAAATGGTCTTTTAAAAGACAACTTAATGTTGGATCAACTATATAATAAAAATAAAGACTATTTTGATGCGTTGAATATTTATATTGCGGCTGGAGAATTGAAGATGGAAGAATTACAAACCACCATCATTCCCGAAGCCATGAAAAAGGCTGAAGCCTCTGGTGATCAGATGGATGTTCAAATCGCGAATGACTATACTCAATTTTTAGATCGTTTAGATAAACGAACACATGACTTACGTTTGGCACGTCAAATCACGATCCAACAAGCACCACAAATTCGTTTGATCCAAAATACAAACCAAGCATTGGCAGAAAAAATCCAAGCGTCAATCAATACTGCCATCCCACTGTGGAAAAACCAAGTGGTCATTGCTCTAACACTCTTACGACAAAAAGATGCTGTTACAGCACAACGCCAAGTTTCTGAAACAACCAATGACCTATTGAAGAAAAATTCTGAAATGCTTAAAATCTCTGCAATCGAAACCGCTAAAGAAAATGAACGTGGTATCGTTGACATTGATACATTACAAAAAACACAAAATGATTTAGTTGAAACAATTCAAGAAACCCTAAGAATTCAGCAAGAAGGTAAAGAAAAACGCCGTGCAGCTGAAATTGAATTAGGCCATATGGAAGAAGATTTGAAGAGTAAATTATTAGAATTAACTCAATAACGATAAGCATAAGCGTGAGGCAAAACTAAAAATAAGTTTTGTCTCACGCTTATGTTTTAAACTAATTCATGATAAGATGTGCGAATTTTTTCAAATAATTTTGTATATGGTTTTAATCCAGTGTACTGTTCAATCGCTTGATCCAATCCCTGCTCTTTAATCGCCTCTTGTAGTGCGCATGCTTCGGCATCTGTTGGCTCTTCAAATTTCATTGCTGCCGCAATCGCAATCGCCAACGCTTTTGGTGTTTCATTAAAGGCTTCCACAAATTGTCTCGCTGGTTGAATAAACCGATCATTTTCACCAATTTTCCTAATTGGCGAGCGGCCGACGCGAGTGACATAATCTGAAACGTACGGATTTTTGAAACGTTCAATAATTTTATCGATATACGCTTGATGTTCTTGGTGGGAAAATTGAAATTTTTTTTCTAATAATGCCCCCGTCTCCTCCAAGGCACTACGTACGATAAAGAGCACTTTTTCATTATGGATCGCATCTTCAATTGATTCTATATTTCGCATATGCCCAAAGTAAGCTGTCACAGCATGACCTGTATTAACGGTAAATAGTTTCCGCTCAATATAAGGCGTTAGATCTGGCACATAGTTTAATCCGGCGATTTTTGGTGCATTATGTTTATTCATAGGTGCTTCTACTACCCATTCATAAAATGGCTCTACCGTTACAGTTAAAGGATTTTTATGGTGTTGGTTAGGTACGATTCGATCCACCGCAGAATTAGGAAACGCAACAAATTCATTCGCATATTCTTTAGCCTCAGTAGATACTAGTGGCAACACGGCTGATTGAAGAATTTCAGAGCCCCCGATCATATTTTCACAAGCAATCACAGTCAAATAGTGTTGCTCATTTTTTCTTAGCTCAATCCCTTTAGCAATGATTTCTGCCAATTTTGGTAAAATTGTTGGCCCGACCGCAGTTGTTATTATCTCAGCTTTGCTAATATAAGTCGCTAACGCTTCAGTTTCAGTTATACTATTAACGGCCTTGATTCCTTGAACAGTAAATTGCTCTTGTTCCTCATTCGCCAAAATAACCTCATATTCTCCTTGCTCCTTGATTTGAGCTACAATTGCTTCATTCACATCAGCAAATACCAGTTTATAGCCTGCTTGAACCAATAACCAGCCAATAAATCCTCGCCCAATATTACCAGCACCAAAATGAACAGCTAATTTTGTCATGCGATCACCTCTTCTTTAAACAAATCGATAATTTCTTCTTTGGACTCAGCAGCAATCAACTGATGTACGTTTTCCATCTCGGCACAAACTAATGCAATACTAGATAAAAGCGCTAAGTGTTCATCACCTAATCCTGCGATTCCAATAATCAATCGTACTTGATTTCCATCAAAATCCACCCCTTCTGGCACTTGTAAAACAACGATCCCAGATTGCTTGATCAACGATTTTGAATCGTCTGTTCCATGAGGAATCGCTACCATATTGCCGATATAAGTGGTTGTTAGACAATCACGTTCAATCATCTTTTCAATATAATCAGCCGATACATACCCCTGATTCGATAATTGTTTCCCTGCTGCTCGGATAGCTTCTTTTTTATTTGAAAAATGTTGTTGCAATACTATATCATCTTTTTTCAATGTAATCATATTATTTTTTCCTCATTTCTAAATAAGATAATAGTTTTTGAACAAAATAAGACGTGATCTCTTCGTTCGCTCCATGTTCCAAAAGTTGGATCATTTGTTGATTATCTACAAATAAAGTGCTGATATAGCTGATCACTTCTAAGCCTTCTTGCGAAAATTTCTCAGGAACTAAAAGTAAAGCGATTCGATCAACGGGCATTTTTGTATGATCCATTGTTTCAATGAGAATAGGCTGCTCTAATGAAAACAATTGAAAAAATGGCTCTTTGATTGATTCATTGCGAGCGTGGAACAGTCCAATTTTTGTATCTGGAATGCCAAAAGCTTTCCAATTTCCATCATGTAAAAAAGTACTGACTAATGACTCCACGTCTAATCCTGGCGCTTTTTCTAACAATTGCGTACAAATAACTCGAATCGTATCTTCCATTGTCCCTACGTTTTCATTTAACTTAGAATAGTTAAAGTTTTTTAAAATGGCTAAAACGATTGACGTGAACATTTGCTGCTGTTCTAAAAAATGAGTGGCTTCCAGCAAGGTTAGCTGCACTGCTTGCTCTTCTTCGGCAATTTTTTTATGATAGCCACTGTGTAAACTTTTCAAGAAAACACTGATTTGCGAAAGTTCTCTTTCCGTCAAAATAGGTGACACTAAAAAATAATCAAAATCCACTTGACCTAGATCAATTGTAGAAATAATGACATTGTATTTACCTTCAGCTTTCCTTTTCCCTAACTCAAATAAAGAGACTGTTTCTAATTTTTTTAATTGAGGAATTCGTTGCCGTAATCGGGTAACAAGCATCCTAGAAGTGCCAATACCACTAGCGCACACAACCAACCCAGAAAAACTATTTTCACTCTCTAATTGCAACAAGACTGCCCCAAAATGTAATACTAAATACCCGATTTCTTCATCTGGTACTGTCTTGTCTTGATAGACTTGATCAAATGCTCGTCTGACTACTTTAAACAAAGCTTCATAATCTTGCTTGATTGATTGAATCAAGGGATTGTAAATACGCATACCTTGTTTTAATCGTCTTAGTGTTGGGCGTAAATGAGCGATTAATCCTTTTGTTAAAAGCTCTTTCGGTAATTTTTGACCCAATTCTGTTTCAACATTTGCAATTAATTTTTTGACGAACATCATGACTTCCAGTTCTTCATTTTCTAAGAAATATATTGTACTTTCAGTGCTTTTAACCCCTCTCAGATGCGTTGTAACATAGGCCGCTTCACCATCTGGTACGAATTCTGGTTCCATATCCAAAATATCAGCCAGCATGTTTTTCGCTACTGTAAACTCGAGGTATTGTGTCATTTTTTCACCTGTGACATTGGGTTGGATAAAATTACCTGCGATCATTCGTTCAACTGAAATTGAAATATGCACAATCAAATTCGCATAGGCTTCATCATTGATTCCTTCTAGATTGTTATTGCGCCAGCTTTTAACACTGCGCTCCACTTTTTTTAATAGCGTTTCACTAACTAAATCGAGTAGACGATCTTCCACCCATTCATTTGTGGTATGATCTCGAGATTTTTCTTGGAAAAATTTTAGTAAACGATAATCTGGAAATTGCTGCCCAAAAAGCTCGCTCATCAACTGTCTTTTTTGCACTTCATTTGCTTTTAGAGAGACACCAAATCCTCTTCTTCTTTCAATTTTGACTGTATTCGGTAATCGTTCTTCTATTTTAGTCAGATCATTACTAATTGTTGAAATTGTGACACTTAAATCATTGGCTAGTCCGGCTAATTTTACTGACTCTTCTTTTAGAAGAACTTTAAGAATTTTCTGTTGGCGTTCTTCTGGACTATAATCGTTATAAGATAAATCCATCAATTGCCAACGGAAGCGCTGTTTATCAGAATCAAGGCCTACTAAGGATAAAATTCCATGCTCTTTTGCTAACGTAAGTTGATAAGAAGTCAGCGTACTTTCGACTTCCTTTAAATCACGTCGAATAGTTCGGTGACTAACACTTAGATCTTCTGCTAGTTCATTGATTGAAACAGGACGATTACTTGTTAACAGCTGTTCCATGATTAGTCGAGCTCGTGCTGAAAGATACATGGAATTCTCCTCTCTAACTCTTTTAGTTGTTAAACAGATGTTTTAACAACTAATAATTTTTCAACTAATTCATCATAGCGATCATTGCTTAAGAAATTATCAACAGACACATGGTACGCCTTAGGTAATTTTTCCTTTGCTCGCGAAGTTAAGTCCTTATGGGTTACAACAATATCCGCATCTTCAGGTAATTGTGCGATAGCAGAGTTAATCACCTCGATTGATAACCCAGCTTTTTTCACTTTGTTTCGTAAAACAGACGCGCCCATCGCACTTGACCCCATGCCTGCATCACAAGCAAAAATAATTTTTTCCGTATGCGCAAGAGTTTCAACAGTATCACTGAATTTTTCAGCAGACGAAAAGCTACTTTGAACTTCTGGCACTATTGTCTTACGCCCTTTTAAAGCACTGGCTTTTTCAGAAGCATCTTCAATCGTAGTGTCCGTTGCTTTTGATGTTTTCAAGACAACGGCAGAAATCGCAAATGAGACGATGGTCGCCACTATGATTCCTGCTAATACGCCCACATAACCATCACGAGGTGTCATTGCTAAAATTGCAAAGATGCTACCAGGTGAAGCTGGAGCTACTAATCCAGCATTAAATAATGAAAACGTCATGACACCTGCCATTCCACCACCGATTGCTGAAAGAATCAAAACAGGTTTCATCAAAATATACGGAAAATAAATTTCATGAATACCACCTAAAAAATGAATAATAATCGCGCCAGGTGCCGTTTGTTTAGCGCTGCCCCGACCAAAGATTGTATAGGCTAATAAAATACCTAATCCTGGTCCAGGATTTGATTCTAATAAAAATAACACTGAGCGCCCTGTTTCGGCTGCTTGTTCAATAGCAATTGGACTGATTACACCATGATTGATGGCATTATTTAAAAAGAGCACTTTAGCTGGCTCAACGAAAATACTTGCTAATGGCAACAATGAGTTTTCAACCAAGAAACCCACTCCAGTTGCCAAAAAATTATTCAATGCTTCAACTGCAGGACCAACAATCAAAAATGCAATAATGGCTAAAATGGAGGATAAAATCCCTGATGAAAAGTTATTGACCAGCATTTCAAACCCTGGTTTGATTTTCCCATCGACAAGTTCATCAAATTTTTTAATACAATATGCACCAGTAGGACCTACGATCATCGCTCCTAAGAACATAGGAATCTCTGCACCTGTAATCACGCCCATTGTAACCATTGCACCAACTACTCCACCGCGAATATCATAAACCAAGCGCCCACCTGTAAAACCTATCAAGATCGGCAATAAATAAGTAATCGTCGGACCTGTTATTTCATTTAATTGTTCATTTGGAAACCAACCTGTTGGAATAAATAAAGCGGTCAAGATTCCCCAAGCAATAAATGCCCCGATATTGGGCATGATCATTCCACTAAGAAAACTGCCAAATTGTTGAACTTTCACTTTTAAATTACCTTGTGTTTGTTCCATTTTTTTCCTCCTTCTTCTTATAACAAGAAAAATGTTGAGTCATCGATCTGCGCAGATCTTCTCAGACAACCCTTCGTTGTCTTTTACATTGTAAACGCTCACTAAAGATGATTCAAGAAGATGAAAATTCAGTTTTGTCCAAGGTCTTTGGACAAAAATTGAACAATAGGTTTCACTTATCAAATGAAATGAGTCCAAACCTTTTAGGGACAACAAAAAAAGTCGACCAAAACGAAATATACGTTTTGATTGACTCCTTAAATTCGAATTATCTTTTTAACATGTTATTCCTGTTCACTAAAATAAATATGACTATGCAATGCGCAGTTTGGGTTAAATAAATGCCCACAATTTACACATTTAGTATTTGTTTTATATTCCATTGCACTTAATTCAGTGCGGCATGAACCACAAAGAACGATTTTTTCATTTGAAACTGGCCAAGCAGAAAAAAGATGATCTTCCAGCTCATCATGGCACTGAAAACAAGCGTAATACTTTTTACAAGAATAACATTTATTCGCCACTACATCGACTGGTGAACTATAATGAACACACCGTCCTTCATGATCGATCGTCGCCCCATATAGTTTCACCATACTAGTTTCTCCTTTGATCGAACGATTTTGATATTCTTTGTGCTATAAAAACAGTCAAAAATGCTTTAATCGTATCTCCAGGAATAAACGCTAGGTTTGCCATCAAACTTTTAGACAAACTCATATCAGATAAAATACTCATCCCGACTGCTCCACAAAAATCAATAAATAATGCACCAAAAAGGAAGGTAATTCCAAATCCCCAGAAAATATTTTGATTATAAGGATTGACCCTTTCACTAGCCCAGCCTATCAAAAAAGTCGCAAATGGATAGGCAAAAAGGTAACCTGCTGTGATACCGAGAAAAACGGCGATTCCCCCTCTTCCTCCAGCTAATATAGGAAAACCAATCGCAACAAGTAGTAAAAACAGTAAAGTTGCAATCGTTCCATTTTTCTTACCGAGTAGCAATCCACTTAACATAAAGCCAGCATTTTGAATCACAATCGGTACCGGTAATAAACCAAGCGGTATCGGTGGGAAAAAGCCTAAAACAATAATAATGCTGATCATAATAGCAATTCTCGTAATATCTTTTGTTTTCATTTGTTCTCTCCAAACGTAAAATAATATTTTGTCTCTCTAAAATACTATTTAAAAGCACCAATGTCAACCTTTTAATTAAACTGGTTAACCAAGAGAATTTATTTCAAGTGTTATCAGTCTTTAGTTGTTTTTCTTGTTGATAATGATACAATAAAGTACAAAGTACTTTTATCGGATGTAGAGAGGATGAGCAACTTGACACACTTTAGTTCAAAGGAAGCGGAAAAGCAATATTATGAACAAGAAGCCAGCGAAACTGAGTTTTTAAAATGGTATCACCAACAAGAACTTCCTGAATATGAAAAGCCTTCTCTGACTGTAGATATTGTTTTAATGTGCTATAACAAAGAAGAAGATCAACTTAAAATACTGCTGATTAAAAGAAAAGGACATCCTTATAGAAATTCTTGGGCCTTACCTGGCGGATTCGTCAATAGAAATGAATCAACTGGAGAAAGTGTTTTACGGGAGACGAAAGAAGAAACTGGCGTGGTTATTTCTAAAGAAAACATCGAACAACTACATAGTTTCAGCCGGCCTGATCGAGATCCTCGCGGCTGGGTCGTAACAGTTAGTTATCTCGCTTTTATTGGTGAAGAACCATTGATTGCAGGAGATGATGCTAAAGAAGTCCGTTGGTTTACAATGGAGCGGAAAGAAAACACACTGGCTCTTACCAATGGTGATGTAGAAATCATTTTGGATTTACAGACAGGTGCTTCAACTGGGAAAGATACTTTAGCTTTCGACCACAGTGAAATTATTCTGAAAGCTTTCAATCGAGTGGCGAATAAAATGGAACATGATCCTCAGGTATTGCAAGTTTTAGGGAAAGATTTTACGATCACAGAAGCTCGCAAAGTATTTGCAAAATTTTCTGGTATTGATTATAAAACAATCGACCACTCAAACTTTAAAAAAGCCATGCTTCATCATTTTGAAGAAATTGGAGAACGTCCGGTAGGTATTGGTCGCCCTTCAAAAATTTATCAGCTAAAACCTGAAAACTCCGATAAAAAATAATAGCTCCTCACATAGTTACGGTGAAGAAAGGCGGATGAAATGGTCGTTTATTTAAGAAAAGCTGAAGCAACTGATCTAGTTAACATCATGGAAATTATTGCTGCTGCGAGACAAATGCTCCATGATAAAAATATTCCTCAATGGCAAAATGGTGAAGGTCCTAATGAAGAACAGTTGAAACAAGATATTGTTTTACAACAGTGTTATGTCTTGATCGTCGATCAACAAATTGCTGGTCTGGGCATCCTTTCAACCAGTCCTGAACCGCCATATGAACAAATAAAAAATGGACAATGGCAACAGACTCCTGGAAATTATTCAGCGATTCACAGAGTCGCTCTTGCTCCTACCTATCAAGGAAAAGGATTAGCATTGCTTTTAATGAATCTATTGATTACGACATCTAGATTGAATGGTTGTCTTGATATTCGAATTGATACTCACCCAGAAAATAAAACAATGCAACAATTGATTCAAAAAGCCGGTTTCACTTATTGCGGTGACATTTTACTGCCTGTAGCTGATGGCGAACGATTCGCTTATCAATTGGTATTGACTTAAAATAAACTAAAAAGCCTAAAACAAACAATTCAATCGTTTGTTTTAGGCTTAATTCGTGCCTTACTTTCTTCTTTTCTATCTAGTGAACGTCATCCTAACAGACGTAGTGCAACTATGTCGTGTTAGTTCAGACGTTGCAGCGTTCCTTATCTGACTCTTATTTCACTAACTGTTTTGCAATAAAACTTGAGTATTTTACTTGTCCATCTACATTCGGATGAACTCGGTCATCATAAAACCATTCCTCATGCTCATTACTGTAGCCGTACCAGTCAATAATGACAAGGTTTTTGTACTTTTTCTTCATTGTTTCGAGCATTCCATTGACTTCATTTTGCCATCTACGAGTAGGAACGCGAACATTGATCCAATAGACCTTTCGTTTTGAACCGATTGCTGTCATGAATTCATCAAATTGCGCTTCGGTAAATGATCCATTCGTCCCAAGACCAACTAAAACATTATCTTTCAATAATTTTTCTTTCTCTAGTTTTTCAATGACTGGTGTACTGGTATATAATTGTCTCCCCACTTCACCATCCACAATCATCTTAGGAAAAATCTCTTGTAATCCTGCAGCTGCATCTAAGATAACAGAATCACCGAAAGCTGTAACGTCCATCTCTTTGGCTTTCTTCGCTTCTTCAGCAGTTAAATCAAAATTCGCCTCTGGCTCTGGCGTTGCCGCTTTTGTCGAATCGGTCGTTTTGCCTTCGTTTTTGGCTTTTTCTTCTGCTTTTCTCTGTTCTGCTTTCTTTTTGTTTGCTTCAATATTTTTTTGTAGTTGTTGCTGTTCTGCAGTAACTTCATTGGAAGGCGCAACAGCTAGAGCAAAGAGTGCAAAACAAGATAAAACAACACTGATCAAAGCTGTCACTTTAGCCACTGTAAACCATGGTTTACGGAAAAAATCTTTGATAGCAAACCACGTATACTGATAATAAAATTTGCCCAATGGTTTCTCGATAAATCGATAGGATAATTCACTAATGCCTAAAATCAAAGCAATCTCGATCAAAGAATGCAACAACACATGATCACTTAAATTTTTGACTTTAGCTTCATAAAAAATCATGACTGGGAACTGATACAAATAAATTCCGTAACTTCTTTTTCCAAACCATGTGAAAACAGGATTTGTCAGCCAACGATTTAAATCGGCGCCTGGATGAGCTGTAACTGCCACTAGAATCGTTGCAAAAATACTGACGATAAACATTCCACCATAATAGACAAAAGCTAGATGGTCTGCTAAAAATAGGAAGGAAAGCAGTAAGACAACCAAGGAGGTAATTCCAACGCCATTCAGTAAATTTTTAGCCTTTATCGGAATTTCTTCTTTCAAACGGAAACTTGGCCAAACAAAGGCCAACCCACTTCCCATTAAAATCGAAAATAATCTTGTGTCTGTTCCATAATAAACTCTTGTCGGGTCGGCACCAGGAGTATACAAAACTGCCATCAAAATACCAGATCCAACAGCCGCCGCCATGATCAAACCAAAAATTTTACCACTGTGCTTAACATATTTTTTTAGCACAATAAATAACAACGGCCAGATCAAATAATTCTGTGCTTCAACTGCAAGAGACCAAATATGTGTAAATGGTGACTGGGTGGTAAATCGATCAAAATAAGAAAATCCTTTAAAAATTTGCCACCAATTATTATAGTAAAAGACACTACTGGCGACTACACTACGTAAATTATTGAGTAAGTCTTGCTGGAAAAAGACAATATAGGCTGAAGCTGCTACCAGCATGGCAACTAAGCCTGGATAGAGCCGTTTCATACGGCGTATATAAAAACTTTTAACATCGATTGTTTCGGTTTGTAACCATTCTTGCCTTAGTAAATCAGTAATTAAATAACCAGAGACTGCAAAAAAAATAGGGACGCCTAAATAGCCCCCATGCATTATATTAGGGAACAAATGATACAGAATCACGCCGACGACCGCAATAGTTCGTATCCCATCGAACCCGGTAATATAACGGCGATTTTCTAACCTTTTCTTATTATTCATTTATATTTTCCAACTTTACTAATATTCTTTTTTATATTTCGAGTAATTTTTAACAAAGGAACATGATTTTAAAAATGATAGACGATAGAAAAAATAAGTCTTATTTGACCCGAAAAAGGTGGTCTGTTGAAGTGTTAAAAAAATTCTATCTGGGATCATGTTCTTTGACGGTCGGTGTTTTTCTGACCGATTTAATGTAGTAAGTTAAATATACGTTCTTTCCAGACAAATGGCAAGAACTCTCTCTCCTATTTTCCATTTTTTAAGTAAATTTTAGACATTCTTTTGAAATAAAAAAAATGAGTTGTCAGTTAGAATTTTATCTAACCGACAACTCATTTTTCATTCATTTGCACGAGAGCGAATCAACGGCGAGAAAAAAGCAGCCCCTTCTTATTTCTAGGAGCTAAACCTTTTATCTCGGCTTCTAAACAAGTAACGCATACAATGACGGATTATCACTTAAATCAATATATTTAGGATCAAACTCAGCCATTTTCTGTAGTAAATTAGGTAATTCCTCTTTGTCTTTCAGTAAAATACCCAACACTACTGGGCCTGTTCCACGATTGACTTTTTTCGTATACTCAAACCGGGTGATATCATCATTTGGACCTAAGATATCTGTTACGAATTCTCTTAATGCGCCTGGTCGTTGGGGGAAATTGATCACAAAGTAATGTTTTAGTCCTTCAGAAATCAAAGAACGTTCTTCGATTTCTTCCATTCGATTGATATCATTATTACCACCACTGATGATACAAACAACATTTTTCCCTTTAATCTCATCTTTGATCAGTTCTAACGCTGAAACACTCAGAGCTCCTGCTGGCTCGACTACAATTGCTTGTTTAGTGTATAACTCTAAAATCGTAGAACAGACTTGCCCTTCATCCACAGCTAAAAGCTCATCAACATATTCAAGCGTATGTTCATACGTTAACTTGCCCACTTGTTTCACTGCTGCCCCATCAACAAATTTTTCTACACTGTCCAGCATTACCGGTTTACCTTCATCAAAAGCCGCCCGCATCGATTGGGCACCTAATGGTTCTACGCCAATGACAGCCGTCGTTGGACTAACGCTTTTAGTATAGGTAGAAACACCACTAACTAAACCACCGCCACCGATTGCTGCCAGCAAGTAATCTACTTGAAATTCAGCTTCATTCGCTTCTTGAAATATTTCAACGGCTACTGTCCCTTGTCCAGCCATGATATTTAAATCATTAAAGGGATCTATAAAAGCTTGATGATTGGCGCTAGCATATTCTTTAGCAGCTTTAGCGGATGCATCAAAAGTATCACCAATTAATTTGACCGTTACTTCATCTCCACCAAAAAACTTTACTTGAGAGATTTTTTGTTGTGGCGTTGTTGTCGGCATAAAAATCGTTGCCGCAACGTTCATTTCATGGCAAGTGTATGCAACTCCTTGAGCATGATTCCCCGCACTTGCACAAACCACACCGTTTTTCAGCATCTCATGAGGAGTTTGTTTAATCGCATAATAGGCCCCTCTTAATTTGAATGAACGAACTTTCTGTAGATCTTCTCTTTTTAAATAAACGTTGCATTGATATTTTTGTGATAGATACATATCATATTGCAATGGCGTTTTGGTTACCACGTCTTTTAGCACATCATATGCTTCTTCAACATTTGTTTTTGTTAATGTCAACAAATTCTCCCCACCTTTCAGTATGTAAGAGAGACCGAGAAAAATGACTATTTTCCCAGCCTCTGCTCGCTAATCGTTTAATTTAGTCTTCTCTTGAAACAAATGGCATCATTTTGCGTAGTTCTGCTCCAACTTTTTCGATTGGGTGTCCAGCATTTTCTTTACGCATTTGATTGAATTCTTTAAAGCCGTTTTTGTTGTCATCAATGAAGCCTTTTGCAAACTTGCCGTTTTGGATGTCCGTTAGAACCTCTTTCATGTTTGCTTTAGCTTCAGCGGTTACGACACGAGGTCCTGAAACATAATCGCCGTATTCTGCAGTATTTGAGATTGAGTTACGCATTTTCTCAAATCCTCCTTCATAAATCAGGTCAACGATCAATTTCAATTCATGACATACTTCAAAGTATGCCAATTCTGGTTGGTAACCAGCTTCTGTCAACGTTTCAAATCCAGCTTCGATCAAGCTTGTCAAACCACCACATAATACTGCTTGTTCACCGAATAAATCAGTTTCAGTTTCTTCTTTAAAGGTTGTTTCTAACACACCAACACGTGTTGCGCCGATTCCTTTGGCATAAGATAAGGCAACATCACTAGCTTTTCCTGTTGCATCTTGATAAACCGCAAATAATGCAGGTACCGCAAACCCTTCTGTAAAGGTACGACGAACCAGGTGTCCTGGTCCTTTAGGAGCAACTAAGAAAACATCCACATCTTTTGGTGGGTTGATTACATCAAAATGAATATTGAAGCCGTGTCCGAAGGCTAATGCGTTACCTGCCTCTAGATTTGGTGCAATCTCTTTGTCATAAAGATCTCCTTGAATTTCGTCTGGTGCTAAGATCATCACAACATCTGCTTTTTTAGATGCTTCTTCAACAGATAATACGTCGAAACCATCATTACGAGCAGCTTCTGCTGATTTTCCTTCACGGATTCCGATGATCACTTGATTACCGTTATCTCTTAGGTTTTGCGCATGAGCATGACCTTGTGAGCCATAACCGATGATTGCAATTGTTTTTCCTTCTAATTGATTGTTCTCTACTGAATTATCGTAATATACTTTTGCCATTGTTGAACCCTCCAAATTTTTTATGCTTATAAGCGTATGCTTTAAGACCTGTTTTTAGTTGTTGCCTCTGGTAAATCCAGTGACGCCTGTTCTTGCTAATTGTTTGATGCCATATGGTGCGACAACATCAACGAAAGCACTTATTTTTTCACTCGTTCCTGTAACTTGGATCACCACTGAGCGAGTGCCGACATCGATCACATTGGCTCTAAACGGATCGATCACTGAGAATAATTCAGCTCGAACTGCTGCTGGTGCATTGACTTTTACCAATGCTAGCTCTCTTTCTAAATGTGCTTCATCTGTGATATCTGAGACCTTGATCACATCGATTTGTTTATTTAATTGTTTAGTAACCTGTTCTGCTTCTTTTAAATCTGATACTTGAACCACAATGGTGATTCGTGATACATGATCTAACTCTGTTGGACCGACTGAAATGCTGTCGATATTGACTTGTCTGCGTGTCAGCACACCACTGAAGCGATTCAAGACACCAGAATTATTATTGACTGTTGCTGTAATAATCCGTTTCATTTTAGTCCACCCCCAGCATTTGATAGTTTGCTTTGCCAGCTGGAACCATTGGTAGTACATGTTCAGTCGGCGAAACCATCACTTCGATCAAAATCGAACCAGTTTCTTTAAATGCTTCAGTCAAATCAGCTTCAACGGTCGCCGGATTATCGAGCCTAACGCCTTTGATATGATAAGCTTCTGCCATTTTAACAAAGTCTGGCTGGCTCTCAAAAACTGATTCTGAACGACGTTCGTTAAAGAAACTTTCCTGCCACTGGCGAACCATTCCTAATGATCGATTGTTTAGGATCACAATCTTGATCGGGCTATTATAAATGTTCAAAATAGCTAATTCTTGATTGGTCATTTGAAAACCACCGTCACCAACGAATAATACGACTTCTTTATCTGGGCAGCCCAGTTTTGCACCGATTGCCGCAGGAATACCATATCCCATTGTTCCAAGACCGCCGCTCGTGATCAATTGCTTCTCATTTTTGAATGGATAAAACTGAGCTGCCCACATTTGATGCTGACCAACATCCGTTGCCACAATCGCTTCACCCTTCGTCAATTCACCGATGAATTCGATGACTTTTTGCGGCTTGATTTCAGTGGTTTGCTCTTTATCGTATTTAAACGGATGTAATTTTTTTCTAGAAAGATTTAACTTTTTCCAATCAGTCGTATCGGTACATGTGACTTCGATTTTCAGCATTTCTTTTAAGGTCTCTTTAGCATCGGCTACAATCGGAATTTGTGTTTCAATGATTTTCCCAATTTCCGCTGGATCGATATCCACATGAGCAATCATCGCATTTGAAGCAAATTCTTTTGGCGCACTGGCTAAACGATCATCAAAACGAGAGCCGATATTAATCAGCAAATCGCAATCTGTCAGCGCCATATTGGCTGCAAACGATCCATGCATACCACCCATCCCTAAGAATAACTCGTGTTCAGTTGGAATAGCCCCTAACCCTAACAAAGAACTCAATGCTGGTACTTGATATTTATTGATAAACGCTAGTAATTCTTTTCCTGCATCAGCGTGTAAGACACCCGCACCGACAAGTACTAGTGGTTTTTTGGCTGTAGCAAGAGCTTCCATCAATTTTTTCACCTGAAGTTTATTCGGTTTCACGGTTGGTTGATAGCTTGGTAAGTTTAGTTTGACCTCAATCTCTGCGTCTGATTCCATTATGGTGATATCCTTTGGCAAATCGATCACAACTGGTCCTTTTCTGCCCGTTGTTGCAATATGAAAGGCTTCTTCGATAATTCTTGGTAGCTCTTTGGTTTCTCTAACCTGATAATTATTTTTGGTGATTGGCATGGTTAATCCGATCACATCGGCTTCCTGAAAAGCATCTTTTCCGATACCATCTGTGAGAACTTGACCTGTAAACACAACCATCGGAATCGAATCACTCATTGCATCCGCAATCCCTGTAATTGCATTCGTTGCACCAGGACCGCTGGTTACAATCACAACACCAGGCTTCCCAGTTGCTTTGGCATAACCTTCAGCCGCATGCACAGCGCCTTGTTCATGTCGCGTCAAAATATGAGGAATATCGCCATCATATAAAGCGTCATATAAAGGAAGGACTGCTCCACCAGGATAACCAAAAATCATTTCTACCTTTTGCTTCAACAACGCTTCAATCAAAATCTTTGAGCCATTTTTCATTTTTCTCTGTTGTTCTGCCATGAGCTTCCCTCCTCTAGTCTAGCAAATCTTCTGGAATCTGCATGATCCCACCTGTATGAGCTGACGTTACCAAAGCTGTATAGCGAGCTAGGTATCCTGTTTTTACCTTAGCTTTGAATTTTGGCAATTGGTCATTTCGTTTCGCCAGCTCTTCATCAGAAACATGTAATTCTAACGTTCGATTAATCAAATCAATTTCGATCTCGTCTCCATCTTCAATCAATGCGATGGGTCCTCCAGCCGCTGCCTCTGGAGAAATATGTCCGACAGCAATTCCCCGAGTTGCTCCTGAGAATCGGCCATCAGTGATCAAGGCAACATCTTTACCTAAGCCACGTCCAACAATACTCGAGGTGGGTGCTAACATTTCTGGCATACCTGGACCGCCTTTTGGTCCTTCATAACGAATTACGACAACATGTCCTTTGGTTACAGTATGATCATCAATTGCTGCAACAGCCTCATCATGAGAACTGAAACAAATCGCTTTTCCTACAAATTTTTTGATTGATGGATCAACACCACCGACTTTGATGACACTACCTTTTGGCGCAATATTGCCATATAAAATCGATAAACCACCGACTGGGCTGTATGGATTTTCTTTTGGATGGATGACTTCTTCATTTTTGATTACAGCATCCTGAACATTTTCACGAATCGTTTTTCCTGTAACCGTGATCCGATCTGGATGAATAGCATTACCTAGATCGACTAACTCTTTCATGATTGCTGGAACGCCGCCAGCTTCATGTACATCATGCATTGAGTATGCAGAAGATGGTGCAATTTTAGAAAGATATGGAACACGTTCTGCAATCGCATTGACTTCCTCTAAGTTGTAATCAATCTCAGCTTCATTAGCGATTGCTAAGGTATGCAAGACAGTATTGGTTGAACCACCCATTGCCATATCTAAGGCGAATGCATCATCGATTGCTTCTTTGGTGATGATATCTCTAGGTTTCACTTGATTTTTGACTAGATCCATCAAATGAAAAGCTGATTTTCTAACTAATTCTCTACGTTCATCTGATACAGCTAAAATCGTACCATTACCCGGTAAAGCCATTCCTAAAACTTCCATCAAACAGTTCATAGAGTTTGCCGTAAACATTCCTGCACATGAACCGCAAGTTGGGCAAGCATTTTGTTCCATAAAATTAAATTCTTCTTCAGTCATTTTTCCTTCTTTAAAGGTACCGACTGCTTCAAACATATTAGAAAGTGTTGTTGTATGGCCTCTCGGATCAACGCCAGCTTTCATAGGTCCGCCTGAACAAAAAATTGCTGGGACATTGGTTCGAACGCTGGCCATCAGCATTCCTGGAGTGATTTTGTCACAGTTTGGGATGTAAAAAACACCATCAAACCAATGCGCATTAATGACAGTTTCTGCAGCATCTGCAATAATTTCTCGACTTGGCAGTGAATAACGCATACCAATATGTCCCATAGCAATCCCATCGTCTACACCGATCGTATTGAATTCAAAAGGAATTCCTCCAGCTTCACGGATCGCTTCTTTTGCCACATCCGCTAATTCTCTCAAATGCACATGACCTGGGACAATATCAATATAAGAATTACAAATTGCAATAAACGGCTTGTCCATATCTTTGGCATTTTTAACCTGTCCAGTCGCATAAAGTAAGCTTCTAGCAGGGGCGGCTTCGATTCCTTTTTTGATTTGATCACTACGCATGTTTCATCCACTCCAATTCTGTTATCTGCAGAGAATTCTATTTGTCAGATTCTTCTGCTTTGGTTTCTTATTTATGCCTTGCCTCTTTACAGCACTTTCTACAAAAAAAACATCCCATTGATTAAATGGGATGTCTTAGTAAGAACCCCATCTACCAAAGACAAACAGGACTCAAACATCTGCGAAATTTCTCAGCGTTCTAAGTCCTACACGATAAAATAATGACTAATACGTGGTTGTTGTTTGTCTTTTTCATGGCAATGGTCTCCTCTTTTATAAAATCTATAAAGATTAAAATAGCATGTGATAAATAAAAGCTTTTGTTAACTATAAACCGAATAAATGAGAATGTCAATAAAATTTGATAAAAAGATTCAGAAAATTCTAAAAACATCCGCATTGCTTTTCTTACTTATCGTTTGTATTTTTGACTATATAAAAAAAGACACCCCAAATGATTGGAGTGTCAGCTATTTTTAACCTCTTTGGAAATAATATAACGGTTTATGTGTTAATCGCTTCATTTGTCGTTTCTTGTCTTCGATGATTGAAAGTAACTCATCTGAAAAACTTTCTAAGATGACCCGACCGCCTTTATACGTGCTACCGCCCATTGAGATTACTTCATCAGGCGTTAAAATGACTTTTCTATGTGCAATTTTTTTGAAAAACTCTTCAATCAAGTATGTAGGCAAATAGAAATTATTTTGAGCCGAAAACGATTCTAAATAGATAAAATCGTCAATACTGATATAACAATCATCCATTGAAATAAAATTGACTGATTTGTCGACATAGATGTCTCTTTTTTGGAGGATCTCATTGATTTTCTTGTTCAGAAGATTCAATGTCTCTATTTCCTTGACATAGTTTTCTAGTTCTCGATACCGGACAGCCTTACGCTCCTCATAGGTCACACGTAATGCTACCCCGACTGATACGATCACAGCACCGATCAAAACACCTGTAATACCTGCAATAAAAACAACCATTGGGATTCCCTCACTCTTTTCATTCTTGTTTTTTTAGTATAACACACTCTTTCATATGCGCAAAAAAATAAGAGAAAAAAAACAAAGATTTAGGAATGAAATCAGCAAATAATATCATTCGATTTTTCAGTTTATTTGAGAGCATTAGTGTTGACCTTTTTTGACCAATAAAGTATACTTTTTTTAAGCATTAAGGTATGCTTTGTGATAAAATGATTTTGAAGAGTTTTTTATATAGGAGGAATATACTATGAATTTAATACCAACAGTCATTGAACAGTCATCTCGTGGAGAAAGAGCGTATGACATTTATTCACGATTATTAAAAGATAGAATCATTATGTTGAGTGGTCCGATCGATGATAATGTAGCCAACTCAGTCATTGCGCAATTACTATTTTTGGATGCGCAAGACTCTGAAAAAGATATCTATATTTATATCAACTCACCAGGCGGAAGTGTTTCTGCTGGTTTAGCTATTTTCGATACAATGAATTTTGTTAAAGCAGATGTTCAAACAATCGTCCTTGGCATGGCTGCTTCTATGGGGAGTTTCTTACTAACAGCTGGTACAAAAGGCAAACGTTTTGCCTTACCAAACGCTGAAATTATGATCCATCAACCGCTAGGCGGCGCTCAAGGTCAAGCAACTGAGATCGAAATCGCAGCGAAACACATTCTTGACACGCGCGATCGCTTAAATAAAATTTTAGCAGAGCGCACGGGTCAACCACTTGAAGTTATCGAACGTGATACTGATCGTGATAACTTTATGACAGCTCAACAAGCAAAAGAATACGGCTTGATCGATGAAGTAATGGAAAATAGCAGCTCATTAAGCAAATAAACGCAATGCCCAAAATTTCTTTTAAGAATTTTGGGCATTTTTATTTAAACTACGAACAAAAAGCGCTACACTAAAGAGAGAAGAAATGAAAGGATGGTATTAAAATGGATATTTCAGTAATTGATGCAACAAAAGTTACAACAAAGAACGGTTTAGCGATCGGTAATGATTCAGCACCCGTAAAAATGGTAGAATTTATGAATGTTCGCTGCCCATATTGTAAAAAATGGTTTGAGGAATCTTTTGACTTATTAAATGAATATGTTAAAGCTGGCAAAGTTCAACGAATCATCAAACTTTTAGATAAGGAAAAAGAAAGTTTGCAACGTGGTAATGTCATGCATCATCATATCAATTATGATCTACCTGAAAAGGGTTTGACCGATTTAAAACAAATGTATGATACCCAAGATCAATGGGGACATCTTTCTTTAGAAGATGTCGCGATATTTGCAGAAGATAATTTGCAACTAGCTAAAAAAGAAGAACCTGCAATTGTTCAAGCCATCGTAGCGGAAGCGGAAGCTGCTAATATTAAATTTGTGCCAACCATCGTAATTGGTGAGCATATCTTTGATGAGTCAGTGACAAAAGAAGAATTAATTCGCTATATTGAACGGTACTAAAAAAATGAGACAAAGCTATTTGGGCTTTGTCTCACTTTTTTTATTTTCATGATCGGTATTTACGCTTTTATCTATTGAGGAGTCTTCTACTTCTTTTTTAGCATCTTGACCAAAGCTCAAAATCTTATCTACATCTTCTTTTCCAAGAAAAGTCCCTATTCCTTCTCCCAGTTGTTTGATTTGCCTCATGATAAAATCTTTATCTTCTACACCCATTCTACTCACCTAGCCCTCTGCTATTTAGATATAGCCATCTACACGGAACTATGCACTTTTTTCTCTTAGTTTATCTGCAAATTCATTGATTTTCCGAATCCGATGATTGATGCCTGATTTTGAAATAGCGCCAGATGGAATCATCTCACCCAACTCTTTCAAACTGACTTCCGGATATTCTAAGCGTAACTCTGCAATCTCCTGCAGTTTCCCTGGTAAAGCAGCCAGTCCAACAACACTTTCAATATACTGAATATTTTCAATTTGTTTCGATGCTGCATCAATAGTTTTATTTAGATTTGCGGTTTCACAATTTACTAAGCGATTCACTGAATTACGCATGTCACGAACAATACGGACATCTTCAAATTTTAGCATTGAATTTGTCGCACCGATCAAGGTTAAGAAATCAGCAATTCTTTCGGCACCTTTCAAA
This sequence comes from Enterococcus rotai, assembly GCF_001465345.1. Lineage (NCBI taxonomy): Bacteria > Bacillati > Bacillota > Bacilli > Lactobacillales > Enterococcaceae > Enterococcus > Enterococcus rotai. The sequence goes on from NZ_CP013655.1 coordinate 3,692,684, forward strand.
TAAGAAATGTAACCATTGCGCCGCTCTAACGTCCTGGCATTTAAATCATAGTAGTTCAGCATCTGGCAAATATCGTCATTATGTTCTTCGTAAATCGAAAATATTTCCAAATGATAACGACTTGTTTCCGGATTATTGACTGAACCGGAAGCCATAAATGCTCCTCTTAAATATGATCTCATTTTTTGTGCATTTCCGATAATATCATCGGATACATGGGTGTTGAACATCATGCCATCTAAAATATCCAAATCTGCTAGGACACTTTTCGTGTCTTGCTTTAGTCGAACGATATACACGTTATTTTTTTTTAGTTTCATTTTTTTGCGGACTAACAATTCCGATCGAACATCGTAATGATCTTTTAAAAGAGAATAGATTCGTCTAGCAATCGCTGCATTTTCGGTTTGAACATTCAGTACAAATTGCTGGTTTACAATACTTAATGATCCGTTCATCCGAATCAAAGCAGCTAACTCAGCCCTAGCATGCTCTCGATGAACCTCTAATGTCGTCAGTTCTTTTTTTACATCTGCTGCAAATGACAAGCTTCAGCCCTCCTCTCTTGTTGATAAGTCCTTAATATCTTGCGCCAAATACGATTCGGAATAGTTCATCTACTACTTTGTCCCCATCGTGAAAAACGCCGCCATCTCGTAATTTTAAAAAGTCCGTGGAAATCACACGACAGCCTTCATCTCGTAATTTTTGGAAGTCATGTTCCACTTGAACTAAGTACTCATCATAAACTTCTGGATCCATATACCCATCAGGAACGTTTTCTGTATTGACTAAAACAGTATCAACAAATTTACTATTTAAATGTTCATGAAGTACACACACATGATCAGCATCCGTAAAATGTTCTGTTTCACCTTTTTGAGTCATGATATTACAAATATAGACGACTTCGCCTTCCGCGTTAATGATCGCCTCTCCGATTTCGTTGATCACCAAATTAGGTAAAATACTTGTGAACATACTACCTGGTCCCAACACGATCATATCCGCTTCCTCAATTGCTTTAACGACTTTTCTAGCCGCTTTGGGTTGCTCATCATCATTCGTATTGGTTACAAAAACATGATCAATTGTTTTACGATCAACGGCAATGCTTGATTCACCGATCGCAGTCGTACCATCTTTAAATACCGCATGAAGAGTCAATGGTCTTTCTGATGAAGGATAGATATGCCCATCTACATGCATCATTTTTGATAATAGCTGAATTGCTTCATAGGTGCTCCCGCGCATTTCTGAAACAGCAGCAATAATCAAATTACCAATTGCGTGATTAGCAAAATAATTGTCTGATTTATCAAACCGATATTGAAAAATATCTTCATAAAGCTGAGGCATATCAGACAATGCAACCAACACATTACGTAAATCTCCTGGTGGTGTCATATTCATTGACTCACGAATCGCTCCACTGCTGCCGCCATCATCAGCAACAGTCACAACAGCTGTGATATCAGCACTTTGGTTCCGCAAGCTTTTTAAAATAACTGGCAAACCCGTCCCACCGCCAACAACGACGATTTTAGGTTTTCTAATCCGGTATGTTTTCATTTTCATGAACGGTTCACCGTCTCTTTCCGCTTGCCTTTATCACGATGTGTGATGTTTACATGATAGTCCTGTTCAAGTTCTTTAGCCACCCGTTCCGTCAAAGCTACTGAGCGATGTTGGCCACCCGTACAGCCGATAGCAATTGTAACACTGGATTTACCTTCTTTTTCATAACCAGGCATCACGTTTTTCAACAAATCGATAAAGCGAGTATAAAAACTTTCTGTCTCTGGAAAACTCATGACATAATCATAAACAGATGAATCTTGACCTGTCAGCGGTCTTAGTTCAGGGATATAATGAGGATTTGGTAAAAAACGCACATCCATCACAATATCAGCATCGATCGGCAACCCATATTTAAAGCCAAATGAAATCAGCTCAACACGAAATTCATGTGTATCTCTTGATTTGAATTCTTCATTGATTCTTTCTCGTAATTGTCTTGGAGATAGTTCAGTCGTATCGATCACAACTTGAGCATCACCTCTGATCTCTTCAAGAATCGCTCGCTCTTTTCTAATGCCTTCTGTGATTAGGCCATCCATTGCTAATGGATGCGCACGGCGCGTTTCTTTATAACGAGAAACTAATTCTTCATCTGTTGCATCTAAAAACATGATCGTTGTGTCGATCAAATTAGTATTTTCTAATTCAACTAACATATCTTGGATTTCTCTAAAAAAGTTACGAGAACGTAAATCAATTACTAAAGCAATTTTCGTTACTTTTCCAGATTCTTTGATCAATTCCCAAAACTTAGGGATTAAACTTGGAGGCATATTATCGATGCAAAAATACCCCATATCTTCAAAACTTTGAATGGCTACAGTCTTCCCTGCCCCGCTCATTCCAGTGATTATCACTAATTGTAAATTATCAGCCATTTTTAACGCTCCTTTGGAAACATTTTACTAATTATAGCATCCCGGGCGTATCAAAGAAAGCTTTTCAAACGATTCTATTGATTTATTCGGATTTTCTTATGAATCGATGCAAATAAAAATTGGAACAGTATTATCTAGTAGTATTGCTTCAGATGAGTATTTAATGGATTACTAAATCACTTCGATTAGAGCCAAAGACACTTTTCTGCTATATTATAACCATATAATAATGGATTCAATATATTTAGTATATATATATAATGAATAAAAAAACATTCGTAAAAAAACAAGAGAACAAAACAAATGTTTTGTTCTCTTGTTTTTTGTTTATATATGTTTGAATAAAATAATTTAAGCAAGTCTCTCTACCTAACTATGCATTCTCAATGACATTAAAATAGGCTAAATTTAAAATAGGCTCATCACAACTTATGACTGGACGATCAGACGGGTGGCATTTAACCACTTTGACTTGCACATCTTCTTCTTTTTTGGAGATGGCTTCCCCTACAAAAAACCAAGAAAAATTTGATTCATGACAAACATAATGTTCACCAATTTTTACTTCTCTTTTTTTCAAGAAAAAATCATCCTTTCATACTATTTTGATATCTATAGAATATCATGTTTTTTAAGAAATTATCATTCAACTTACGTATAGATTCTTTCTTTTTTTGACTTTTTTTAAATGAAAGTGATTAAAAAACATGCGTTTCCGTTCGTTTTATCATTTTATTCTCATTTTTATTTACCAAATAGTTCTCTTATATTTACTTTTTACAGAATAGTCCTTATTTTTTCAAAAAAAAGACAACCTTCAGTGATGAAGGCTGTACTTTTCTTTTTTGAACGGATTATTTATAGAAGGAAAGATATATACCAATTAGGTTGAACAATATATCTATCTGATTGTGATTCTACTGCAACCACTTTAAGAAATCAATACCAATAGACAATTTTGTTCCAAACTTCATACTTTCTTTAAAAACAACGGTAATACTTTCAAAATGGAGTATACCAATTTATAAAACTCGTTTTAAATACTTACCCGTGTAGCTGGCTTTGACTTTGGCGATGTCTTCTGGCGTCCCTGTTGCTACGATCGTTCCACCACCATCTCCACCTTCTGGACCCAAATCAATTACATGGTCAGCCGATTTTATCACATCTAAATTATGCTCAATTACAAGAACCGTATTTCCAGCTTCGACCAATCGTTCCAAAACGACTAGCAATCTCGCAATATCATCAGTATGCAATCCTGTTGTCGGCTCATCTAATATATAGAAATTTTTACCATTTGAATTTTTGTGTAGCTCACTAGCAAGTTTCATTCGCTGTGCTTCTCCACCAGATAGCGTAGTTGCTGGTTGGCCTAAAGTAACATAGCCTAATCCTACATCTACAATTGTTTTCAATTTACGATGAATCTTAGGGATATGTTGGAAGAATGCCACTGCATCTTCAACAGTCATATCCAATATATCAGAAATATTCTTTCCTTTATAATGAACTTCTAGTGTTTCTGAGTTATAACGTTTACCATGACAAACTTCACAAGGAACATAGACATCTGGTAAAAAATGCATTTCAATCTTAATAATTCCGTCGCCACGACATGCTTCACAACGACCGCCCTTCACGTTAAAACTAAAACGTCCTTTTTTGTATCCACGAACCTTAGCTTCATTAGTCTTTGCGAATAAATCGCGAATGTCATCAAACACACTTGTATAGGTCGCTGGATTACTTCTAGGCGTGCGCCCAATCGGACTTTGATCGATATCAATGATCTTTTCGATATGTTTGTATCCAGTAATACTTTTGTGTTTTCCAGGTTTATTCGAATTACGATTGATTTTTTGAGCTAAAGCTTTTTTCAAAATTTGGTTGACCAAGGTACTTTTCCCAGACCCTGAAACGCCAGTTACAGCCACAAATTCTCCTAAAGGAAATTCTACTGTAACATTTTTCAAGTTATTTTCAGCTGCACCAGTAACTTTGATTACTTTACCGTTCCCTTTACGGCGTTCTTTAGGAACTGGGATTACTTTTTTCCCAGATAAATACTGACCAGTTAAAGAATTAGGATTTTTTGCGACTTCATCCGGCGTACCAGAAGCTACGATTTCTCCGCCTAAATGTCCAGCACCAGGTCCCACATCGATCAAGTAATCAGACGCTCGCATTGTGTCTTCATCATGCTCCACGACGATCAAGGTATTGCCTAGATCACGCATTTTCTTCAATGATTCGATCAGACGATCATTATCTCTTTGATGAAGTCCAATCGATGGCTCATCTAAAATATATAAAACACCCGACAAATTAGAACCAATTTGAGTCGCTAAACGAATCCGCTGTGCTTCACCACCCGACAATGTCCCAGCTGCTCTGCTAAGAGTTAAATAATCCAGCCCGACATTTTTTAAAAAGTTCAGACGATCCTCAACTTCCTTTAAAATCGGTTTGGCAATCATTTGTTCTTGTTCAGATAACGTCACTGTTTCGAAAAATTTTACTGCATTTTTAATAGCTAATTCACTGACTTGACCGATATTCGTGTTATCGATTTTAACGGATAAAGCTTGGGGATTCAAACGGTACCCTTTACATGTTTGACAAGTTAATTCAGTCATATATAATCGCATTTGATCACGAGTAAAGTCACTATTTGTTTCATGGTATCGACGTTTGATATTTGTTAAGACACCCTCAAATGGAACTTCCACATCACGCACTCCGCCAAAATCATTTTCATAATGAAAGTGGAAAGGTTCTCCATTCGAACCATTCAAAATAATTTCTTGATGTTCCTCGGGAAGTTCGTTGAATGGTGTATCCATGTCAATATTGAAACTGTCAGCTGCTTGTTCCAACATTTGCGGATAATATTGAGAACTGATTGGATTCCAAGGTGCAATTGCCCCTTCTCGCAATGTTTTAGTTGGATCTGGAATGACTAGATCACGATCGACTTCCAATTTTATTCCTAATCCATCACAATCAGGACACGCTCCAAATGGCGCATTAAAAGAAAACAATCTTGGTTCTAATTCACCTACTGTAAAACCACAGTATGGACAAGCATAATGTTCGCTGAACAACATTTCTTCTCCACCAATTACGTCAACTAGTGCATAACCGTCTGCCAATCTTAAGGCTGCTTCAAATGAATCAAATAAACGGGAACGGATGCCTTCCTTTACAACAATACGATCGATCACGATCGCAATATCATGCTTTTTATTTTTTTCAAGTTCAGGTGCTTCGCTTACATCATAGGTTTCCCCATCTACCCGCATCCGAACATAGCCTTCTCGTTGAATCATTTCAAATACTTTTTTGTGTTGCCCTTTTTTCTTCACGATCACAGGTGCTAGTACTTGGAGCTTCGTTTTTTCCGGCAGTTCTAAGACTTTGTCTACCATCTGTTCAACAGATTGACTCGTGATTTCAGTACCATCATTTGGGCAAATTGGATGCCCTACTCGAGCAAACAACAATCTTAAGTAATCATTGATCTCGGTTACGGTTCCTACTGTTGAGCGTGGGTTTTTACTTGTCGTTTTTTGATCGATCGAAATCGCTGGACTCAACCCATCAATACTGTCTACATCAGGTTTATCCATCTGACCCAAAAATTGTCTTGCGTAAGCTGAAAGACTTTCCACATAACGGCGTTGCCCTTCTGCGTATAGCGTATCAAAAGCTAGTGAACTTTTCCCAGAACCAGAAAGCCCAGTTACTACAACCATTTTGTCACGAGGAATCGTAACATCTATATCTTTTAAATTATGTGCACGTGCGCCATGAATGACGATTTTATCATTTGCCATTACTACTCTCCTTATACTTATTGGTCCGATGCCCCTTACTTCTTAGCGAATAAATTCGCAAGAGTAACGGCTCTCCTTTGCTGTGAAACACAGTGATAATGTTTTTCTGAACTGATGTTGAACAGTACAAGGTGACCGCAGGGAACGTTGATCCTTAGTATCTTCTATTCCCTTTACCTGATGTCCCTTACCTCTTAACGAATAAATTCGCAAGAGTAACGGCTCTCCTTTGCTGTGAAACATGCCAAGAAACACAACGAAGAAATGAGTTGATGTTGAATGCTCCTGCGATTACTCGTCGCACGAAAAGACTTGGTACAAGGTGACTGCAAGGAACGTTGCTTCCTTCTGTTACTAAGACATTGATCCTTATTATTTCCCTTTAGCCCATCCGCCTTACTCTGCTGCTTTCAACTCCAAAATCGTATCTCTTAAAGTCGCCGCGGTTTCAAAGTCCAATGCTTTAGCTGCATCGCGCATTTCTTTTTCTAGCTTCATTAATAAATCGGCTTTTTCTTGACGACTCAATTCATGATAAGATTTATCGATCTTGATTGGTTCACCTTTTTCATTTGTTTTAGAGATTGAAATCAACTCACGGATTTCTTTAATGATTGTTTTCGGTGTAATACCATGTTCTTCGTTATATTTTTCTTGGATCGAACGGCGTCGTGCTGTTTCATCCATCGCTTTTTGCATCGAATCAGTGATTTTATCAGCATACATAATAACGCGACCATCTGAATTACGAGCGGCACGACCAATGGTTTGGATCAGTGAACGCTCACTTCTCAAGAAACCTTCCTTATCAGCATCTAAAATCGCAATCAATGATACTTCAGGTACATCTAACCCTTCACGGAGCAAGTTGATCCCGATCAAGACATCAAATTCACCTAAACGTAAATCTCGAATGATTTCTGTTCGTTCTAAGGTCTTAATGTCACTATGCAGGTATTTGACTTTGATCCCCAACTCTTTAAGATAATCGGTTAAGTCTTCAGACATTTTTTTCGTTAAAGTGGTGATGAATACACGTTGATCCTTCTCAACTCGTTCATGGATCTCGCCTACTAAATCATCGATTTGTCCCATGATCGGACGAACTTCGATCAATGGATCTAATAAGCCTGTCGGACGAATGATCTGAGGAATAACAGTATCTGTTTGTTCATACTCGTATGGTCCAGGTGTTGCAGAAACGTACACCACTTGATGCACATGTTTTTCAAATTCTTCTAACCGTAACGGGCGATTATCCAAAGCACTAGGTAAACGGAAACCATAATCTACCAGCATTTGTTTTCTAGCACGGTCACCATTATACATACCACGAATTTGCGGCATCGACACGTGTGACTCATCGATCACAAGTAAAAAGTCATCTGGGAAAAAGTCAATCAATGTATACGGCGGTTCGCCTTCTGATCGGCCATCCATATGACGAGAATAATTTTCGATACCAGATGTATAGCCCATTTCTCGCATCATTTCGATATCGTAATTTGTTCTCTGCTCCAAACGTTGTGCTTCTAATAATTTATTTTCATTACGTAAAACAGTTAGACGAGCGTCCAGCTCTTCTTGGATTTGCGAAATAGCATGTTCCATATGATCTTCATTGGTCACAAAGTGCGTTGCTGGAAAGATTGCGACATGTTCTGTCTCACCGATCACTTCACCAGTCAATGCATCAACTTCTCGAATCCGCTCAATTTCATCGCCAAAAAATTCAACTCGTAACGCATGATCATCTCGTGATGCTGGGAAAATTTCAACAACATCGCCACGAACACGAAAGCGCCCACGTTGAAAATCTATATCGTTTCGCTCAAATTGAATATTTACTAAATCAGTCAACAGCTGACTACGATCCATCTCCATGCCTACACGAATCGAAACAACTTGCTCACTATACTCTTTGGGATCACCTAAACCAAAAATACATGAGACAGATGCCACTACGATCACATCGTTTCGTTCTAATAATGAACTAGTTGCCGAATGTCGCAATTTATCGATTTCGTCATTGATACTAGCATCTTTTTCAATATATGTATCACTTGAAGGAACATAAGCTTCTGGTTGATAGTAGTCATAATAACTAACAAAATACTCGACCGCGTTATTTGGAAAGAATTCTTTGAACTCTCCATAAAGCTGTCCAGCTAATGTCTTATTATGAGCAATAACTAATGTCGGTTTGTTTACTTCCGTAATGACATTAGACATCGTAAATGTTTTACCGGTTCCCGTAGCACCTAACAAAATCTGTGCTTTCTCTCCGCCTTCGATACCTTCTACTAACCTTTTGATTGCTTCTGGTTGATCTCCATCTGGCTTATATTTTGATACTAAGTCAAATGTATTGGAGGTCTCTCTTTCTATCATTCAACATCCTCCTCTTGCCTATAATAATTGTAAATTCAATTCAATCAAAATGAAAACGATCATGTGTTACACCAAAATATATTCTATTTTTTTGAATGATCACCTTAAAATTGAAAAGAAACTTCTGAAATTATTTTAACATACCGAACATATTTTCGCTAGTTTTAGAACGGATTGCGTATACGCATTCTTTGCTGATTTACATTTTATTTAATCTTTTGTTTGCATCCTTCTGCCACCCAAAAATAGCCGTTAAGATTTTTAACTCATCTCGGATATGTTATATTACGTAACATGTGATGTAAGGAAATGATTTTTTTTTGACTTTATCATGGTGAATGACTTGTGTTTTTGCCTTTTCTTACTATATAATTATCCAATATGCAAATATAGGAGGTATTTTATGAAAAGGAAACACTTTTTACTTTCATTCATTGTAATGATGGCAAGTCTACTGACATTTACCCTTGGGCAGAATGCTCAGGCTGAGGAAAAAACATATAATATAGGAACAGATTTGACATTTGCCCCATTTGAATTTCAAGATTCTAAAGGAGAATATGTAGGAATCGATGTTGATTTACTTCATGCGATCGCTGAGGATCAGAATTTTGAAGTGAATTTGAAACCTTTGGGCTTTGATAGTGCCATTCAAGCTGTCCAATCAAAACAAGTCGATGGCATGATCGCAGGTATGAGTATTACAGATGAACGTAAAAAATCATTCGACTTTTCAGAACCTTATTTTGATAGTGGCTTACAAATGGCCGTCAAAAAAGGCAATGATAAAATCAAAGGCTATGAAGACTTAAAAGGAAAAACTGTAGCCGCAAAAGTAGGGACGGAAAGCGCCACTTTCTTGGAAAAGAATCAAGAAAAATATGACTATACAATCAAAAATTTTGATGATGCTACAGGTCTTTATCAAGCTCTTGAAAATGGTGAAGCCGATGCTATCTTTGATGATTATCCGGTTTTAGGATATGCCATAACAAATGGTCAAAAATTACAGTTAGTCGGTGAAAAAGAAACTGGTAGTTCTTACGGTTTCGCTGTGAAAAAGGGCGAAAAAAAAGAATTGATTGAAAAATTCAATGCTGGTTTAAAAAAACTAAAAAGTTCAGGCAAATATGATGAGATCGTAAGTAAGTATATTTCTACTGGAACTGAAAGCGACTCAGAATCTAAAATGAAAAAAATCCAACCAAAAAAAGACACTTATGTAGTCGCTAGCGATTCGACTTTCGCTCCATTTGAATTTCAAAATTCTGATGGCAAATATGAAGGAATCGATGTTGATTTAGTCAATCGAATCGCAGAACTACAAGATTTTACTATTGAGTTTAAATTTATTGGTTTCAGCTCAGCTGTTCAAGCCGTCGAGTCTGGTCAAGCCGATGCAATGATCGCCGGCATGACGATCACAGATGAACGTGAAAAATCCTTTGACTTTTCTACTCCTTACTTCAATAGTGGAATTCAAATTGCTGTAAAAAAAGGCAATGACAAAATCCATTCTTACGAGGATTTAAAAGATAAAAAAGTCGGCGCTAAAATCGGAACTGAAAGTGCTGATTTCCTTGAAACGAACAAAGATAAGTATGGTTATTCGATCAAATATCTAGATACGACAGACGCATTATACAGTGCACTTGAAATCAATGAGATCGATGCTATGATGGATGACTATCCTGTCATTGGTTATGGTGTGGCTCAAAAACAACCATTAACAACGCCAATTCCACGTGAAGAAGGTGGAAAATATGGATTTGCTGTTAAAAAAGGTAAAAATCCTGAACTGATTCAAATGTTTAATGAAGGTTTAGCAGAATTAAAACGAACTGGTGAATATGATGAAATCATCGGAAAATACGTAAAAGACGGCTCTACTGAAAATAAAGTGGATGAATCAACATTCGTCGGCATGATTCAAAATAACTGGAAACGATTATTAAACGGATTATGGATGACGATTCAATTAACCTTGATTTCATTTATTTTAGCCCTGATCGTGGGAGTACTTTTTGGATTATTCAGTGCCTCACCATCAAAAACTTTACGCGTGATTTCGACGATTTATGTTGATATTATTCGTGGGATTCCCTTAATGGTATTAGCATTCTTTATCTACTTTGGTTTACCAGGAATCCTAGGTTTCAATATTCCAGTATTTCTTGCCGGAATCATTACACTGACCTTAAACGCAAGTGCCTATATCTCTGAAATTGTCCGTGGCGGGATCAATGCAGTACCAGTCGGTCAAATGGAAGCATCACGTAGTTTAGGTCTGTCATACAATCGTACGATGCAAAAAATCATTTTACCACAAGCTATCAAAATCATGATTCCTTCTTTCGTCAATCAATTTGTTATCTCATTAAAAGATACAACGATCCTTTCTGCAATTGGTTTGATCGAGTTGTTGCAAACAGGTAAAATCATCGTTGCTAGAAACTTACAAAGTACCATGGTCTACTTCGTAATTGCCATGATGTATTTGATCTTGATCACAGCCTTGACGAAATTAGCTAAAGTTTTAGAAAAGAAGGTGAAATAATATGGCTGAAAAAATTCTAGTAGAACATTTAGTAAAAAAGTACGGTGATAATACCGTGCTTAACGATATCAATGTGTCCATTCAAGAAGGTGATGTAGTTTGTGTTATCGGTCCTTCTGGTTCTGGTAAAAGTACCTTTCTTCGTTGTTTGAATCAACTTGAAGAAGCAACTAGTGGTGATATTATCATCGATGGTGCTAATCTAACGGATAAAAATACAAATATCAACAAAGTGCGTCAACATATCGGTATGGTGTTTCAACATTTTAATTTGTTCCCTCACTTATCGATCATGGAAAATATTACATTAGCCCCGACTGACCTAGGTCGTCTTTCAAAAAAAGAAGCAGAAGAAAAAGCCATAAAGCTTTTAGATACGGTTGGTCTAGCGGATAAAAAAGATAGCTATCCTGAATCATTATCTGGTGGACAAAAACAACGGGTAGCGATTGCTCGTGCCTTAGCGATGAATCCTGATATCATGTTGTTCGATGAACCAACATCTGCACTTGATCCAGAGATGGTCGGTGATGTACTGAACGTTATGAAAAAATTAGCAAAACAAGGCATGACCATGGTGATCGTAACACATGAGATGGGCTTTGCTAAAGAAGTTGCAAATCGCGTGATGTTTATTGATGGCGGTAATTTCTTAGAAGATGGCACGCCGCAACAAATCTTTGAAAATCCGCAAAACGAACGGACAAAAGATTTCTTGGATAAAGTGCTTAATATTTAGACAAAAAAAGAGAGAATGCTTCTATTGCAGGGCAATCTCTCTTTTTTGCTTTACACTTGATAATTTAGTCTTTTTAAAGTAAATTTGAACAGTCTTCAGAATATCTTTTCCTAAAAAAGGAGTGTTACTAAATGAAACGATTATACACTTTTTTTACCGATGATTTATTATTTTCACTTTCGCTTCTGGTTGCTCTCATCAGTTGTGCATTTGGTCGATTCTCTTTAGACTCAATTGATTTTAAAGTTATTTTTTGTTTATTGGGTTTGATGCTTTTGGTTAAAAATTTTGAAAAACTAGGGATTCTAACTTATTTTGCTGATAAGATGATCGATTATTCTGCTAATACCCGCAGTTTGATCCGAAATATTGTGATCTTATCCTTTATTAGTTCTATGATTTTGACGAATGATGTCGCAATACTTACATTAATGCCAATTTACTTAACGATCATCAAAAAATTTCCAGAAATGGAAAATAAGGTTTTTGGGGCCGTTTTACTGATTGTTGCGGCAAATTTAGGGAGTAGTTTTTTCCCCTTTGGGAATCCACAAAACCTCTTTTTATTTTCGTATTATTCTCTCTCCACGTTGATTTTTTTTAAGTGGTCTATTGTACTACTTTTTTCTTCAACTTTGTTTTTATTGATTTCTTTTCTGTTTATAAAGAAAAGCGTGATTCCCACACAGCATACTTTGATTCCAACAATCAACAAGAAGAAAACAGTTTTCTTAAGTATGATTGGAGGGTTGATTCTTTTAGGCATTTTTAATGCTCTGCCTTATTATATTGTCATTCCAATTGCTGTGATAATCCTCACTGTTTATGATAAAGAGTTGCTTACACAACTTGACTATAAATTGTTAGGGACGTTCATTTTTTTCTTTATTGCTGTTGGAAATTTTGCACAAGTAGAATTACTTTCTTCATTTATAAAGGTACAATTTACGACAAGTACTCGGACTTTTTTTGGCAGTATTCTAGTCAGTCAAATTATTAGTAATGTTCCCGCAGCCATTTTGATTGCGCCATTTACAGACCAAGCTCAAGCACTTTTTTGGGGTGTGAATGTTGGCGGTTTAGGAACTATTATTGCTTCTTTAGCAAATCTGATCGGATTCAAATTGTATAAAGAGTATTATCCTACCCAATCAAAAACATTTCTTTGGCAGTTCACTGCTGTGAATCTAGTATTTTTACTTTTCTTTCTCTTATTTTTTGCTTTTATACTATAAAAAAATTCGACACACAACGATCAATCGCTTTGTGTCGAATTTTTTGTTTTAGTAATTAATTCGCAATCGCTTCAAGTCTAGCTTTTACATCTTGTTCAGAAAGTTCATTTCTCATCACATAACGATTTGCTGGATGATGACGACACTCATCTGAACAGCTGCCAAGGTATTTTGCTTCATTTTCTTCTGAGGCTAAAATTTGTTTATTACAGAATGGATTAGCACAATTAATATAACGTTCGCAAGGCGTGCCATCAAACCAATCTTTTCCGATGATTTTTTTATCAACATGATTGATTTCAACACTGATTCGTTCATCAAAGACGTACATCTTCCCATCCCATAACTCACCTCTTGTTTCTGGGTCTTTCCCATAAACAGCGATACCGCCATGTAGCTGAGCAACATCTTCAAAGCCTTCTTTGATCAACCATCCAGAAAATTTCTCACAGCGAATACCGCCAGTACAGTATGTTACCACTTTTTTATCCATAAATTGTTCTTTATTGTCTCTGATCCATTGTGGTAATTCTCTAAAGTTACGAATATCAGGACGAACAGCCCCTCTAAAGTGACCTAGATCATACTCATAATCATTTCGAGCATCAATCACTACTGTATCTTCATCTAGAAGTGCTTCTTTAAATTCAGTAGGCTCCAAATATTTCCCTGTTAACTCTAATGGATTCACATCTTCTTCCAGACTCAAAGAAACCAGTTCTTTTCTAGGACGGACAAACATTTTATGAAAGGCATTTTCTGGCACCTCATCGATTTTGAAATACGTATCCTTGAAACGCTCATCTGCTAACATTGCTTCCATATAAGCATCTGTATCAGCAATCGTACCTGAAAGTGTCCCATTGATCCCTTCAGTCGCTACTAAAATTCTACCTTTTAAGTTCAACGATTTACAAAAAGCTAAATGCTCCTTTGCAAATTCTTCTGGGTTTTCGATCGTCGTATATTTGTAATACAGTAATACGCGGTAATCCATTTTATCTTACTCCTTTTTTCTAGAAACTGCTTAGCTATCTCCAAAATAACCGTACAATTCCCATTTTCTATTCATACGTACTAAGTATATAAAAAAAGAAATACGAAAAGCGAGGTATTTGCTTGTGGAATAGTGAACATAAAGCGAAAGGCGAAATGAACCGATTAGCTCTGACAGAAAAATAGAATTCATCTTTTTTCCGAAGAGCTGGTTTATATAGCTAGATCATGAAAAGCGGAATGAACCATTAACACGCACTGAAAATAGAAAAACTACCCGCACTTAAAAAAAATGTGGGTAGTTCATTTAAATTGACTCTTTATTGACCAGATACTGCAAAATAATTTTCATCATTGTCTGCAAAGTTGAAGACTAAACCAGTTGGTAATTGTACTAATTCACCAACACGCACGTCAGCATCTTTCATTTTTTTATATAGCTCCACTACATCTTCTGCAAAAAACATCAATGATGGTGTATTTCCTGCAACTTCTGGTGAATGTTTTTGGATAAATGCTAAGTCATATAACACAATCATTGTTTCTGCAGTTTCAATTGGTGCAATCTCTACTACTAGGGTACCGTCCACTGCATCTCTTTCTTTTTCTACAAAGCCAATTTTTTGCCAGAATTGGCTTGATTCTTCTACATTTGTGACGTATAACATGATTTTGATTTGATTGGTAAACATGGTTTTAGCTCCTCATCATTTTTTTCTCATTTTAAACTAAATGCTTTTTCATTATATACTTTTTATCATAGCTTATGATAGCTTATCATAAAGAACAATAATATAAAAATTAATAATCTTGCCCACATATAAAGCCTGTAGCGATTAAATCTACAGACTTTTATTTTTTGATTTGAAAAAGCTGAACATAATGAGATGGATAGAATTTCGTAATATTTTATTTAGGTTAATCAATAAAATTAGGGCGTTTCTTTTTTCTACTCCTATTGTATGCTTTGTATTTTCCATTATCTTCTCTAAAACTAGAAATCACATTCTGATTATTAAGATATGTTAATATATTTTCACTTGTTTCATTTATCTCGAAAGTGGGTTCTTTTTTATCAAATAGAGTTGCAAATATTGGGAGACTTAGATTAGTAAGGGTCTCAACAAGGTTATTGAGGCCAATATTTTTAATATTTCTGCTCATTAATAATTGTTTATCCTCTAATTCTATATTTTCATCATTCAGTATAGTATCTAATAGTTTTTTTGATAGATTAATACTTTGATTAATTATAGAGTTTAAATTGATTTTAACTTGTTTGTACACTTCAGTTTTGATTATATTAGGTTGAGTGTCATATACTTCGCAAATATATTCTAAATCTTTAGTATTGAAACGATTGGACAATATATATGCTACCAACTCATTGCTAAAATAGTCATTACTTATAGAAATTTTTTCATCTGTCTCGAAACATTCCACAAGTGCCTTCTGTTGTTCAATTGATAAATCTTTACTTTGATATAGTACAGTATATAGCTCTTCATAATACACTTTATTTTCTTCCTCTGTGAGATCTACAGCTTGTACGAGATCAATATAATCGTCGATATTTTTCAATATGAATTTTGTTAAATACTCTGGATAACTGTTTCTGAAAGTTTCTAATGATGTCTCATTCAATGCAATACTATTGCATTCTATTAGTATTTCAATTTTTTCTGCAGATATGTTTTCATATTCAAAAGCAACGAAGTGTCTGCTAACTTTCTTTATAATGTCTCTATATAATTCATTGGGTATATTATTGTTCTGCGCAGTTTTTCCGAAGAAGCTTTTAGTCTTTCCACTTTTAATAAGTTCATTGGCTTTTACTTTATCAAAAGAATAGTCAGTATTTTCATCTTTTATAAATTCTATTAATTCATCTGACCACTCATTTTTTTGGCTAGAGAAATAATTCATGATATTTGTTTCATTCGCTCTGGCTTTCCTATTATTGATTATAGAGGGATAGTTTTCTTTGTAATTTATTTTATCTAGTTCTAAATCATTTACTTCTAAACTGCGAATGTACTTATCGCTTTCTGTAAAAGATAAATATTCGTTATTCAGTAATCTATAAATGCTCTCTAAATCATCATCTATTCTTTCTTTAGAGAAGCTAATATACTTATTTACATAGTTATCTATTTCATCTGCACTTTCAATATAGTTTAGAATTGAGTTATCATCTATATTATGGATGGTTGCGTAATTTTTATGTCTAATTTGCGAATCATCGGTTATATTGAAAAAATGGCCTAGTGCATTAGATAAGTTATCGAAATTGATTTCGTATAAATTATTTTTAAATATTACATCCGCTATGTTCTCATTTATTTCTGAGAAACTTACCACTTTAAAACAGGGAGAGAGGGTTGTTATATTTTCAATGAGATATCCGTTAGCGTCTATAGGCTCAGTCAAGAAATTAGTTGACGTACTAATAAATTCTCTCAGTAATGCATTGGTGGCTAAGTTACTGGTTTTAAACTGACTACTATCTAAAAATGTCAATAGTGCCATTGAAAATTTGCTCAACTGATCATCCGAGAAGTAGTTAATAGAAAAAACATCTGCAAACAAACTATTGTCATATTTCAATATTGATAAGATAAGCTCATTCTGGGTATCTATTTCGTAGTGTAAAAATGACTCTATGATAAACTGAATTTTCCCATGATTCTTAATCATCTGAAAATATATATCTAGGTAATTAGTTATATGAGGATTAAATTTTGTTAAAAGCATATACTCTAGTAAATCAAAATTTAAAGACTCCGTTCTTGAAAAGTCAGAAACATCCATCCTATCTAAGACTTCGGCTTTCACATCTTCCTGTTTTGTTAAAGAAAAGCTCCAATCTAATGCTTTTTCATCAGAAATACTTCTTAGGAAGTTTTTATCATTTATTCTCAAACTGTTATCATAAAAATAAGTAATGTAATCTGAGTAGCCTTCATTAATATAACCATTGCGAATTAAAAAGACTATTAATTCAAAATATTCATTTTTTTCTATAGTTTTATAAGAATCTTTTGCTAATTTAACAATTTCATCTTTTGAAATAATATCCTTAATTTTACAGTTTTTTAATGATTTTAGTTCTATACTTAGATTATCTAATTCCTCTTGAATACTTGTTTTTGCATGTCTATCTAAAAGTAATTCTTTTCGTTTAATAAAATCAGGCTTCTCTTCAATTTTATTCTTAATCGTCTCAAAAGTAATACTAGACCAATTGTAATTATCAGACATATATTGAATTGTTTCTTGTGTATCTCTCATTGCAGAAATAAATTTTCCACCATTAGAAAAATGCTCTAGACGCTTATCAATGCCAATTCGTAAAGTATATGGCATATAGAAAGACATAAGCTCGTCTATTGAAGAAGCGAGCTCGTTATCGGCATTACTGAGACGTTTTTGTAAAATCTCAATGTCTTCTTTTATATCTACCTCACGAGTTAGAATATAATTTTTTTTCTCTTCAAACAGGTTATATACAAAACCTCTGTTAAATAATAAATCAGAAAAGTCTTTAGGAAAAATATTTTTATAAGTAAGAAGTGCTAATAGTTCATTATTGTTTAAGTTTAATTTTTTGATATTAATTCTTCTGGAATAAATTAGAAATTCATTATAGATATTCTTCATTAATCTCATATCATCTATATAAAGAGAAATTTTTTGTAAAAAATTCCGATCAAATTTTTTATAAATTGAACTTGCATCTAATAATTCCTTCAATTTTTCATAGGAATTTGTACTTGTTATAACGGGTACAATTGGGATAATAAAATCAAAAAATTTAGTTCTATCTTTTGATAAAAAGAGATCATCTTTTAAAAGATATAGAAATCTTATTTTATTTCTTTTCTTAGATTTAAACCAATTTTTTTCAGATTCTAGCTTATTATTAACTAGTGTATTAATTTCCTTTAGCTTCTCAAAGATCCCATCAACTTCAAATCTATCAATATCTTCCAATACTATGACATCCGCTTTGGATTGCACAAACAAGTATAAAACATCATCAAGAAATTTGTCAAAGTAAGAAGCATCTGTTTCTGCAAATATTTCTATATCACTTTCAATACCACTACTTTTAAAAGAGAATCCTTTAAATATCCTTCTGTTTAGCTGAGTAACAATTAGTTTATATATCAAATAAAAGGAAGATAATAAAATTATCATAATAGCTAATTTATCCATGGTGTTTTTACTCGGGACTGGAAAAATTGATTGTAACTTATAAAAGTCTAAGAAAAAAATCTTTAAATAGCTTACCCAAGGAGTTGCATTGAGAAGATATAATATTGACAGTACGGATAATAAAAACAAACTAGTAATAAGAAATATGGATTGTCTTTTTACTTTCTTCTTAGTTCGAAATATTGTCTGGGGAATCTCTTTAGAATCTATCTGATGAAGCAATTGATTGAGAATTTTTCCCTCTAATATCTTTTCTTGAGCGTCACTAATTTCTTCTGGGGTCTTAGTATTTTCGTTTTTATCAAAATGAGCTAATGAAATATGAAGAAATTTTAATTTTGAATTTTGCTTATAACTTTCCAAGATACTGCTCTTACCAGATCCATAAACCCCTGTCAAGGCTATATTATCTATGTCTTCATCTGTAAATACATAATCAAGTGCTTCTTTGTACCCAGAAAGGGCTTCATCGCTTATGCTTTTTTCAGGAGTTAACTTTTGAAAATTAGGATTAAATTCAGGCTCAATATCTTCGATACTTTCTTCCACTTCTTTCATTAGACCATCGTTTTTTAAGAGTTTTTGATTATTTTCCATGGTTTTCTTAACATCTCCTTGCAGTCAATCCTTTTATACATATTATAACATGTATATTCATTAGTAATTAGTATAATATATTTATAAAAACCTCCTGTACTATATACATATATCAACAAAATAATGTATATGGAGGCAGATGAAATGATAAGATACCAAAATATGAAGTTCAAGGATCTAGAAAAACTAGATGTAGTAAAGGTTGGATATGCTAGAGTTAGCTCATTAGATGATCGGCAAAAACTGGGGCTGTCCATCCAGACAGAGGCATTGAAGGATTGCAACGTTCTATTCAAAGAGAAAAAATCAGGAAGTGATGACGATCGCCCACAGCTCGATAAAGCAATTAAACTTACCAAACAACTAGCCAGTGACGGCAAACAAGTAATGTTTTGTGTCTACAAGATGGACAGGCTAAGCCGTAAAACCTCTACTCTCCTAAAAATTGTAGAAGAACTAAAAGAAGCAAATATCGAATTTGTCAGTATTAAAGAAAATATAGATACATCTACGCCAACAGGCATACTAATGTACCAGTTACTTGGTATATTTGCAGAATTTGAGCTAAACAATATTAAACAACGAACTCGTGAAGGGCTACAAAAAGCCCGTGAAAACGGAGTGAGATTAGGAAGACCTGATTTAACCGAAAAGAAAAAACAGCAGATATTAGACCTATACCAATTAAACTCAATGACGGTGGCGGATATATCAAAACGCCTCAATATTAGTGAGAGCTCAATCTACAAAACACTACGAGATAGCCAAGTTAAGCGACGTAAACCGAAAAACAGTTCTTTAAAACACTAGTAATTTATGTTAAACTTTTGATATAGCCATTTGTTTTTATATCGAACGTTAAAAACAGACAACTGATTAAGCAATTATACATATAAATATTTACTTCAAAACGCTGATTTAATAAGGTTTTTACCTTGTTAGGTTGGCGTTTTTTGTTATCTTCTTATTTCGTTCGATATAAACAGTTGAATAACGGAGGTGAAAAGTAGCTTTACTAAATGGAAAAATGGTTTTAAATCACAATGAGGAGATGAAATGAAGAGTGAAACAAAACACACGTATTGCAAGGCTTATCCGCAATAAACGAGTTAAAAAACTAGCTAATTTTGCCACAGTAGCAATGTTAGTCTGCCCTTTAGCAATTGGAGCGGTTAAAGCTCTGGCGGAAAATGTAGAAGAAATACCAGTAACGGAAGAAGTTACCCCAGCAGTAGCTGAGAAAGAAAAAACAGAAGATTTAAAGTTAGAGGACACAGAAAACAATGATGTAGCTAAGGAAGAAGAGCCACTCCTTGAAATGGTTCCTAATCTAGCTAAACCAGAGGAAGAAACTGATTTAAAAGAAGTAGCAGAAACTACTGGACAACAAGACCCTGCTAAAGATGCAGAAATCGAGCAATTAAGTTCAGACATAGAAGCCTTACTCACAGATTTAGAACTAATCACGAGAGATTTTGAATATCGGGAAAGTTATGAATCTCTTGAGCCAGTCTATAATAATATAATTTCCTCTAAAGAAAACTATATAAATTCATCTGGCTGGGACTCTTGGTATAGCTACGCTATCCCAGAATTACAAAAGAATTTAAGTGATTTGCAAGCCTTGAGAAATGAGATTGCGAATGACTTTAAAACACTGGACGAATTTGGCTTAGATTCATCTGTTCTAAAAGACGTCTTAGATAAAGCTGAGGAAGTTAAAGCTAACAAAGAAAAATACACGCCTGAATCTTTTGCTCTGTTTGAAGATGATTCAGAAGGGGGTACGTTAGATCAGATAATTAATCAAGGTTATGAAATTCTCAATAAAACTTATACCATTGACCAATATTATCGAGCATATGCAGGTTACTGGGTCACAATTAACGAGTTAAACTACAGATTCGACCAGTTAGTTTTAGCAACTGATTCAGAAGACAAAGTAAATGTTACTATCAATTACGTTAGCCCTGAAAATGGAACTATCAATACTCTGACGCAAGAAGCTATTGAAGGTAAGCCTTTCACTGCCACTGCGCCAGATACGTTTACACAGTCAACTGGACCTAAGTTCTATAGAACTAGTGATGCTTCTCAAACAATTGCATCTGCAAGCGAAGGAGCAGTTATTACATTCAACTACGAAAAAATCATGGCTACTATGAATGATGTTATCATCTTAGGTGCAACAATTGCTAATGTTGGTGAAACTAAAGACTATATTATGGAATCAACGACCTACTTTAATTATGGTGATCCTAGAATCGATTATTTAAACTTTGAAACGAATAACCCAATTGTAATTTCAGACCCATCTGCTGCGGAAATTACTGCTGGAAAAATAAAATTCCTTAAACCTGGAACTTATCAATTGTCTGGTGCTGCCACTTCTGAACCGCTAACGGTAATAGTATCAGGAGAAACTATTAAACCTACACCACCAACAATTAAATCAACCCAATGGATTGTAACTGGTGAAACTACAGCAAAACAAGGTGAAACTAAAGCTTATGGCGTTGATGAAAAAATCACTTTCAGTGATGATAGTGTGAAGCTAAATAAAAATATTACTATCCCAAAAGGATACAATCTAACAAGCTCAAATACTTCTGACGTCATTACAAATAATAGTATTAAGTTTGGAGAAGAAGGAACAAGAGAAGTTACTTTTACAAGTAAAACTAAAGCTATTACTAAAATAATTGGTTTAACCGTCACTATATCTAAAGATACGGCAGTACTAAATCCAGAAGCAGGTGGAGACGGATCGGGGAATGATGACGAAAACAAAGCTGGTTCTGGTAGTAATAACAACATAGACACTAGTGGAGATAGAAACAATGACGGTAACGTTGACAATAAGAAACATAAAGTAAATAGTACTAAAGCCATTAACACCTCAAACCAAGACCTAAACAAGAACTTACCAACAACTGGAGAGACTTCAGCTTATAGTATGATCTTAAGTGGATTTGCATTAATAAGTACTATTTTATTCTGTTTTATTACAAAGATAAGAAAACGGGTTAGATGACAAATTAAGCATAAATTAGACATTATGTATATGAAAAAGGCACTCTTGCTCCAATAGCAAGGGTGCCAAAATGTTCTATATGAGTCTAGTCATTACAAGAGTTTTCTTCCCACAATTCTAATTTTTTGAATTGATTAAAAGTATCATGCTCTTTTGCTCGTTCGCTCTTTATTTTTTCATCAATAAGATCTCTTTGAATATGAAGAATCCCCGTCATTTTTATTCCAGTAGCCCTTTTAATTACCTCTGGAGGTACATCTTCACTCAGTAACCTCCTAATAATCTCCAGCCTAATTTCAATAGACGAACCAGTATCAAAAATTTCGTCTCTCTTTTCTAATGCATCTCTTTCTAGTTGCAGTTTTTGATAATACCGTTTATCTTTTTCCATGTTTTAGAGCTCCAATTCAATGAATTTAGTCCACGCTTACCCGTAGACTAGTAAATAGAAATCTACAGGTAAGTGTTATTTAATTTGAAAAATATTAAGGGACTACGCTCATATGCGATTGTATTTAATCACAATTCAGTTATTTTGTCAAGTGCGTATAGGAAGATTATTTTTCAAAAACAATATAAACCTTGATAGCTTCTGACAAAATTTGCTCATATCCATTCGGTAACCTCATAGGGTCATTATCGAAGGTGTATAATAATTTGGCTAAAGATTTAATAGCAGCCCGTTCCAAGTAAAGAATTCTGTCTCTATCCAAACAATGTTCCGTGCAGTAGAGTTTCCTCCTATTTTTCAATAATGGGATAGAATCAAATCCTTCTTTCAGTCCATAAGCAGCTAAAAGGCAGTTTATAGACTGTTTATCACCCAGCATATTTATAGCAATGATGAATTTTGCTTTATGCTGTAAAAATGATAAATTTTTCCCACCTAGCACCTCTGGTAAAGTAATTAAATCTTCAAAACGTGCAAGAGTAAAACCTGTATTCTTTCTTAAATAGACTAGTTCATCTTCTATACTATTTAGCTTTTGTATATTCATAATGCCTCTCCTCCCTATCTAAATATTCAATAATATATATGGTTCTATTCGGTATTGCTAAGATTTTAGATGCCACTGTTTTCAAAGGATATATAAAGTAGTTCTACAATTAAAAAGAATTTTTTTATTTTATCATCCGCCTTTATATAAATTGAGCTCACTAACTAGTTTATGTCATTATTAAAAAAATATTTCCAGTTATGTACCAGTACTGGAAATATTTACTTTCTAGTGTAAAATTACTTAAAAGGGGGTGGAAGATTTGAATATATCAGATGAAAATTTTGATGTAGTGGTTTTTATTGAGTGTTTAGAAAAGTCATTGTTAGAAGATAAGAAAACAAAAAAGGCAAAAAGAAAAATATTAATGGACTTATCCACGAATATTGCATTTATCTGTAGTATTTTAGATGAAGAATACTTTGAAAGAGAATGGGAGAACAGCTTGAAAAAGAATGGGTATGCTTTAAATAAAAGTCAACCAAGTAATTTGTTTAAGCGAACAGACGATTTTCCAGAAAAATATTCAATATTTATGAATAAGTTTAGCATTAATGTGCTGTTGGACAGTTTTAAAAGCAAAGAATATTTTCTAGTTAAAGAGGGATATAATGTTCCTAATTTTGATAAGTTTATTAACAGTTTTGATTTTAATGAATTAAAAGCTAATATTGATTTTTGTCTAGAAAAAGACTCAAAGATTACTAAAAAGGATATTGACTCTTTTAATGACGCAAAAATAAATGGCGCAGGATATTATATACTTGAAGTTTTTAGATATGTTGCAGAATACAGACGTATTTTAAAAAATGAAACAAATAACTTTCCTGTCAAAGAAGAGACAATCTTTCTAACTACACCCGCATTTTCTTTAATAGATACATTCGTGGAAAGAAAAGAAGTGGAGCAAATTAAAAATATAATCACTTCTAGAAATAATAAGATAGTTTTAACTGGCATTTCAGGAGTGGGAAAAAGTGAGATAGCAAGAAAAATTTTTCACGATTTGTCTAGTAATGGCTCAGTGAAATTTATAGCATGGGTAGATTTCAATGAGGATATAGAGCTATCATTGTGCAAATCTTTTTTAAGTATTTCTCAGACTATTAAAATAGAAGAACAGAAAAGAATAATGAAGTCTATTCTGATGGAATGCGGAAAAGATCTATTTATAATCATTGACAATTATAGATCAAATAGCAATGACAATTTTTTGAGAGTGCTTGGTGGAATGCACTGTAAAGTTATGATTACAACCATAGAAAATATTCATTACAGGGGTTTTTTAAATTATGACCTTCCCTTATTGAACTGTAAACAGAGTATTGAACTTTTTTGTGAGCATTACCAAAAAGAAATAATTGCCCCCGCTATAACTAAGTCTATAGTAAAAGAATTAGGATTTCATACACTAGCAATAGAGCTAACAGCTAAAGTTGCTAGCAATGACAAGATAACTTTGGAATCTATTCTTGATAAGCTAAAGCAAAATAAACTAGACTACAGTAATTTGAAAGTTATGTCAGAACATGAAAGATTGAAGGAAGAAACAGTTATAAATCAAGTGAAACTATTATTTTCTATTTATGAGAACACTTTAGACAACAACGAATTGATGCTTTTACAAAAAATATCGATTTTTGGCGGTTTGGAATTAAATATATCACAAATTACCGATTGGTTCGGTCTTGAAGATTTTAGTGTACTGCATTCTTTAGTCAATCATGGGTGGTTAAAGAAAAAAAATATAACTAAGAATTTTGATTTAAAATATGACTCTTTCTCAATTCACAGGATTGCATCTATAGCAATTTGTGAGCAAACTGATTTAAACTTGATATTTACAGAAATGTTTGAAAAATTTCAGGTAGTCATAGACTCAGAGAATTATTTTACACCAATTGAACAGTTTAAAATCTTAGAACATATTCTCTCTTTTATAAATGTCTGTAAAGAGTTATTTAATTCATCGGAACATGTAGTTTTTATTGGAAGTTTTTCAAATTGGTTTAAATCATGGCAACAATTTGAAACTCAAAAAAGACTCCTGCTATTAGCTGAAGAGATTATTTTTGCTAATCCTTTAATTGCTAACAAAACAAAGGAATGGATAAATAACTTATCTGCGTATACTCAGGGGAATATAGAAATTGATAAATATTTGTACAAAAGACTACAAAAAGATGAAGCAACTTACGGAGCAGATAATCCGGTTCATATTAATCATTGTAATAACCTTGCTGAGATGCATAAAAAAAGAAATAATAATAAAAAATCTAGATACTATTCATTACGAGCACTACAATTATCAAAAAAATTCAACAATCAAGTTGGGATAACTCAAGCGCTTCATAATCTTGGGGAGATATATAGTATAGAAAATAAAATAGATAAAGCAGAAAAATACTACATCGATTGTGCCAGCTATTACAATAAGCAAGAGAAAATGAATATTGAAAATGCTGAAAAAATAGACTTATATTATTACATTGCTCGTAGTTGCATATCACTAGGCTCAATCTATATAAACCAAAAAAAGTATTCTGATGCAAAAAGCTATCTTTTAAATTCGAAAGAAATATTCGAAAAACTATATGGTAAAAATCATATCGGTACTGTAAATGTCTATTTACAGCTAGGAATAGTTTGTTGTGAAGAACATCAATATGTAGAGTCAGAATTCTATATATCTACTTTATATGCTGTGTTGTCGGAAACAAAATTTTTGGATTTAGAGGTTAGGGCCTCAGACCTCACAAATTTTTTGGCAGATATACGTGCTAAAATTAAAAAAAATGGACTTTAGGATTTATATCCTAGTTATTTTCCACTTCTACCCACAGAAGTGGATTTTTTAGTATTCTGAAACCAAGCAAAGGCGCCTTGCTTAAAATAAAAAAGAAAGAGGTTTTTATCATGACAACACCAACTAACAATTTAGCAAGCTTCTTATCAAGTGTAAATGTAAGTAATGAGATAACTACACCGACTCAACAGTTAATTCTTAAGACCGATTCTTTAGAACTGGCTCGTCAAGTGGAGGGGCAATTAAAGAAAAATACCGCTCGTGAACTTATTCTCTCAGATGGCATGCAGAAAGTGTCTAGCATCTCTTTACAGGCTGCTGAATTGTCTATGCAAAATCCAGAAGCTAGCAGTCGTTTGCGGTATCTTGCTGACTATTTTACGTACTTAACTGCTCAAGATTTATTATAAAGGAGGAACTTGAAAATGAGTGATATTCTATTTTTCTTATGTGCAATAGGTACTTTCTATGTTGTCCTAGAGGTTATAGGTTTCATATGGAATAAATTGGCTAGTCCGAGAAAAGAAAATAAACCAGTTGAAAGCAAGTACACTGATGATGAAATTCGCATGGCTCAATATCTCGAAGCTAAAGCAAGGTCAGATACACGCTACCAAGTATTTAGACAAATGATGCATGACACTGCAAGAAAAGATGACCGATGATATAAACACTAAAATATGGTGCTGGCTTTATAGCTAGCACTTACCTCTAAGGAGGTGAATCAATCATGAGCAAATCTTTCAATTTCAATGACCTATACGAAGAAATAAAACAAGACCAAGCAACAAATTCAAACCCTAGAGCTGTCCAAGAATTTTATATACATTGGGGCAAGCCTTTCAGTGAAATCACTGGACTAAAAAATCAAGTCGAAAAAGAACCAGAAATTCCGCCGTAATAGGTTACCCGATGTAAATAAAACAATAGCCAAATACTCCTCCTTTAACGTTGTATTCTGATCAGAAAGAAGTTGGTTTTTCGGTCAACTAAGAGCCTGTGGAGAAGATTTACATTGAATGAATAATAGTTTTTAATGGCTCTATTATTCGCTTAAAACCCATGAAAGGAGTTGTATATGAATAATGAAAAAACAAGACAACGAAAAAAAGGACGTGGTTTCTTTGAAAGGCAAAATATCAGGTTGGATTTTCAGCATATTTGTTGGCTGTGTGGCTTTAAACATTGCTATCAAATTATTAGCCGAAGTCTGGCTTCCTCTAGTCTGTTTAGTCATCTTCATTGTCTTACTAGTTATCGGCTATCGGCTAAAAAGGTTTAACGATTGGAGATGATAAAATGAAAAAAATTGAAAACCTGACCTGGCATAAACTCTCATGGACTAGACCCATTGAATTTGAAAATATCCAGAATTTAGTTCATCACTTAGCAGTTACAGAGAAAAAGCCTGTTGCATATGAGATTAGAGCTACTAGTGGTAAGATTACTTATTTTTTAGGTACTGAAAAAGACGAGTTTGCGAAAATTCAGAAAATCTTTAAAACGCATGGTGTAGACTTTGGGACGGAACTAATCAAAGATACTAGTACTAGAAAGACTATAAAGGTCGCTAGAAAGCTTTCGATAGCTAAACCGATACTTTCCCTTAAGACAGACAAAGCTAATGAGCTAACCCGCATAATAACAGCTACCATTGCACAAGCTAGTCTTAAAGACGAAATAGTAATTCAGTTGCTTGTAGCTTCTAGCCTTCCGCCTGAACATTTACCTAATAAAAACGTTCCTGATCCGCACACTAGTTGGTGGCAGATAATCAGCAACGGCAATCCACCAGTTGCTTCAAGTGATACTAGAACGGCTATTAAGAACAAGGTTAAATCACACCGCCTTAGAACGATGATTAGAATTGGTGCTTCTTGCAAAGATGAAGCTAAAGCTCGTAGCTATATTCTAAGCGTTTTGTCGGCATTTAGAATGTTAGAAGCTGGCGGAAATAAGCTAAACCTTCACCCAGAAGACCCACTCAATATTGATACGGCTAAATTACCATGGAAGTATTCTAAGCTTTCTGTTCCTGAGTTAGCTAACTTTATGATTGCCCCAATCGGACAAGAGGATTTAAGCGGAATTACGCCAATTCATCCGAAACTGCTACTTCCGCCCCTTGGCATGAAAGACCCACCGAAAAATCAAGCTCGAGCATTTGGAACAACGCTAAACGAAAATTCAGAAGATAGACGATTACTCCACTTATCCGCAAATGATGCAAGAACAAATACTTTTATTGTCGGAAGTACTGGCTCAGGTAAGTCAGTCATTCTTGAAAATCTTTGCCTAGCAGATGCGCAAAATGGGCATGGTTTTGTTTTGCTAGACGTAAAGCAAAGTCTAGTCGAATCAGTAGCTGAAAGATTACCAGAACACCGCCTAAAAGATTGTGTAGTGCTTGAAATTGGCGGATATAACCCAATAGGCATAAACCCGCTTCAATTTATTGACGGTAAAAATTCAGAAATAGTCGCCGAATCTGTTTTATCGGCTTTAAGAGGGTTATTTCCTGAATTTGGAGTCTTTACAGAAGAACTACTCACAACAGGTCTATTGACACTAGCACAAAGTAAAAATATGACTCTATTACATTTACCGATTCTATTCACTAATGCTAGTTTTCGCCACAAAGTCACTTCGAAGCTGACGGATATGTATTTAAAGAGCTATTGGGCAAATTTTGAGGCCATGCCAGAGAAAGAGCGTAAAGTGCAGCTAGGTGCGTTAAATCGCCGCTTGAATGTTCTTCTAATGCGTCCAGCTCTTAGAAATTTGTTAGGACAGCCATACCCAAAGTTTAACCTAGAGGATGTCTTTGATAAGAATAAAAATACCATTCTACTCATTCCGCTCAACTCTGGGATTGTCGGTGAGACGGCGGCGGAGCTTGTAGGTAGTCTAGTCATTAACTTGCTGTGGAATATCATTTTAAAACGTGCCGAACAACCTGAAAAAGACCGTAAGCCGGTCATGATTTATATTGACGAGTTCCATAGTTTTTTAAAATATTCAGAAGCTAATTTTCAACAAATGTTAGAAATGTGCCGTTCTCTAGGCGTCGGCTATACTCTTGTTTGTCAGAATTTAGGACAACTTTCAAAGGAATTAAAGGAGTTAGTATTTGCTAATGCAAAATCAAAGATAATTTTTTCAGTTCCAAATAAAAGAGACGCTGTTCAGTTTGCAGACCTAACAGCGTCCCAGTTGAGTGAGATAGATTTTACACTACCTCAATTTAGAGTATACGCGACTCTAAATAGAAAAGATATTGCTAATGTTTGGTTAAGCGGAAAAACTTTTCCCTCCAAACCTAGCAAGCGATTACCGATTGAAGTTTTTGCTCGAAGTGCCGAAAAATACGGACGAGATATTGCTGAAATTGAAAAAGAATATATCGACCTAATGAATCAAAGTAATTCACAAGATGATGACCTAAACGATTTAGATATTGACCTAATCATAGGCAAAAAACCAAAGAAAAAAGCAGACAATTAACTGTCTGACCGCCTGACCTATCGAGTTAACCAAGCGCGGTTTGTTAAAGGTGGAAAAACTAAGCAATTTAAAATTAGTGGAGAGGACTTTATATTTATAATTTTTTCTAATTAAATGTATAAATCTAAACTCTCCCGAGGGGGAACCTACCATGAACGACAAAGAAAATAAACGTATATCTAAACCCGAGTTACGTCGCCTATCGGCACTACTGGACTCGCGCGAAATTGAAATTGTGCAAACAATTAACCAAGTAAAATTTATTACAGCTAATCAATTACAACGGCTATATTTTACTAAAACAGATAACCGAGTTACAAATCTTAGAAGATGTAATCGAAAGTTACGACGATTAAAGAACTTTGGTTTAATCGCTGACCTACCAAGACAGGTTGGAGGGCGGAAATCTGGCAGTAGTTCAACAATTTGGGCTATCACCTCCGCAGGTTACCAGTTTCTAAGATTAGACGACATGACACTAAATGCAACTAGAAAAAGACTCTATGAACCAAACATTTTATTCTTAGAGCATACTTTAGCAATCACTGAAACCTATACTCGCTTGCATGAGATGAACCAAAAGAATAAGATTCATGATTTACAAGTAAGTTTTGAACCTCAATGTTGGCGCTCCTATATGAAAAAAGACGGCGTGGCTACCTTTTTGAAGCCTGATTTGTTCGCTCGTTTCGCTGTTGATGATGAAACGGAAGACTTCGTATATTATGAATTAGATCAAGCAACGCAAGCACCGTCACGAGTCGTTAGGAAGTGTAAACAGTTTTTAGCTTACTATAAATCTGGCATTGAACAGCGAGTAAACGGCGTTTTACCTTGGGTAGTCTGGATAACGCCAATTAAAAAACGACGAGAACAGTTAACTCGATATATTCATGAAGCTATCCCAAACGCCGAGCGGATTTTCAGAATAATTACAATGGAGGAATTAGAAACGTTGACCTTTGACACTAATAAGGAGGAGGATTAAAAACGAAAACCAAGACAAGAATATTAAGCCTAAAAAAGTGCCTCTGTCTTCTAATTTACCAGAAAAAATCACTAAAATTGAAGTTGGTGAAACGACTGTATTTATAACCTTTAACAAAGACGGCGAGAGCTTAGAAACCTTGTTATTTAGGCACTTTAAAGGTGTGAATGATAGTGAAAAATAGCTTGCAATATGGTAAAATAGACATGTGGGCAAGATTTGAGGAGGACCTATAAATGGAACAACTTGAAACTGCTTATAATCGAACATTGACAACTAGAAAAGTGTGGAAAGTCGCAATTTACTTGCGACTTTCTCAAGAAGACGGCAAAGAAGAAAGCCAAAGCATATCCAATCAGCGTAAAATCATCTTAGATTATCTAGATAATCGGTTTTCTGGTGAATATGAAATCATTGATACTTATATTGATGATGGTATTAGTGGGATTACAGCAATTCATCGACCTGAATTTTTACGCATGACAACAGATATTACTAAAGGACGAATTGATACAGTAATTTGTAAAAGTTTATCTCGTGCCTTTCGTAATTCTGGCGACCAAGCCGAATATCTAAGAGTTTTCTTTCCTCAACACAAAACTCGTTTTATCACGACTGACACGCCACACATTGACACTTACTTGAATCCTAAACAGGCTTTCGCTATGGATGTTAGTTTTTACGGTGCCTTTAATGAAAGTTATCCGCTAATGATTTCAGAAGAGATCAATAAAACATTTAAGTCTATGCGTGAGGATGGCAAGTTTACTGGTGGATTTGCCCCATATGGATATACCAAGGGTGACACTGAGGAAACTCGTCATAAACTATTTATTGATGAAGAAGCGGCCGAAACTGTTAGAAAGATTTTTAACTGGTTTGTCTATGATGGTATGCGAATGCGAACAATCACCGAAAAACTCAACTCTTTAGGAGTACCTAACCCAACGACTTATAAACGCATTAAAGGAACAAAGTATAAAGGTAGATTTCCAATGAATGACGGTTTATGGAATATCACGACAGTTGGCGCTATCCTTAGTCATGAAGTATATATCGGAAACATGGTTCAAGGTAGGTATAAAACAATTAGCCCTGTATTAAAGAAAAGCGAGCAAGTTCCTAAAGAAGAATGGGTTATCGTAAAAAACACCCATGAGCCGATTATTTCAGATGAATTGTTTGAGAAAGCTCAAAGCTTACGAGTTGTTCGGCACCGTACGCCTAAAAATAGGAAATCTGTCGATTTGTTTTCTGGGTTTTTAAAGTGTGCAGATTGCAAAATGACAATGGTTTTTAGGCAAAACACCTATATAACTAAAAAAGGTGAAAGAGCTAGCCCTTGTTACCTCTGCTCAACATATGTAATGAGATCAAAAATAGCTTGCTCTAACCACTATATCAATCAGAAAAGCTTGAAACAGGTGGTTTTAAAGGCTATTCAAAATCAAATTGAAACAGTTTGTAATCTAGAGCAACTACTTGACCAAGCTCAACGCGGAAAAATTGCAAAGACCGAACAGAATCGCCTTGATAAAACGTTAAGAATTAAACTGAATGAATTGAGTAAGATGGAGAAAATCGCAGATAATCTGTATATTGACTGGAAAAGTGAGGTTTTAACCAAAAGTGAGTATATCCGCATGAAGTCGTCTTTTGAAGAGAAAATTTCACACTTGAAGCAAGTTATAGAGACTATTAAATATGAACTTGAAGATCGAAAAAATAAGGCTGATGAAATCACACCCTATTTAGAAACCTTTCGAGAACACAAAAATGTGACAGAACTCAATCGAGCAATTTTACTTGATTTAGTAGAGAGAATTTATGTTCATGCGGATAAAAGTATTACAATTGAATTTAAGTTTGCGAATACCTACAATAAAATTGTTGAATCTGTCTAAAAAGAATAGACTAATAATGGCGAGCATTTCGCTATTATTAGTCTTTATGATAAGTTACCATATGGTAAGCTTTATGAAAATAAATTTGCTTCAAAAAGGAGAAAAAATGAACTTAACTGTTTTGGTAGATAATAATGTCTATATCGATCACTATTACTTAGGAGAACCCGCTTTATCTTTTTATCTAGAAGATGGTGACGAAAAAATTCTCTTTGACACAGGTTACAGTGATGTTTTTATAAAAAATGCAGACTTGCTTTCTATTGACCTGAGCCAAGTTACAAAGTTAGCGTTATCTCATGGTCACAACGATCACACTGGTGGTTTGAAACTAATTTCTAGCATTTTTACAAAAGAGAAACCACAAATCATTGCCCACCCGCTCACTTTTTTTCCTAAAAAAGAAGAAGAATTAGTTATCGGTTCAGCTGTGACTAAAGAAGAACTCAAAGAAAACTATGAGCTGGTGCTTACAAAAGATCCAGTTAAACTTTCACCTAATATTACATTTTTAGGGGAGATACCTGAACTAGTAGATTTTGAGCCACGTAAACAAGTAGGCGAAACAAAATTATCCGATCATTTTACACCTGACTATGTGCTAGACGACTCTGCCTTGGTCTATGAAGGTCATGATGGTCTTTATATTATCACTGGTTGTTCTCACAGTGGTATTAGTAATATTTGTGAGTACGCCAAGCAAGTTACCGGTATCCAGACGATTAAGAGTATTATTGGCGGGTTCCACTTATTTGAGGAGGATCAACAGTTAGACAAAACGATTGACTATTTTGAAAAAAATCAAATTACTACGCTCTATCCTTGTCACTGTGTTTCCTTTCAAGCCAAAGCTAAACTTCATTATCATATACCAATCGAGGAAGTTGGCGTTGGTCTGCAGCTTGAATGGCATTAAAAAAAAGGTAAGATCACATTTAAACGATCTTACCTTCTTTTTATTATAACTCTCTTGGGGAAGAGAAGCGGATCACATCTTAAGCATTTTCTTCAATCACTAAGTTACTATCATTTAATACGTCACGATCTAATTCTTTGATTCGAGAACTTGTCACGATACCAGCTACCATACTGTCACTAACGTTAACAGCAGTTCTTGCCATATCGATCAATGGTTCTACAGAAATAACTAAACCAACGATTGCGACCGGTAAATTCATAGCACCTAAAACGATCAATGAAGCAAATGTTGCTCCACCGCCAACACCAGCTACACCAAATGAGCTGATTGTGACGATTGCAACTAACATTAATATAAATTCTAAACTAAAGACATTGATTCCCACAGTTGGTGCAACGATTGTCGCCAACATCGCAGGATAAACTCCAGCACAGCCGTTTTGACCAATGGATAAGCCAAAACTTGCAGCAAAGTTTGCTGTTGCATCATCAACACCTAAGGCTTTGGTTTGTGTTTCAATATTTAAAGGCAATGCTCCAGCACTTGATCTTGATGTAAAAGCAAAACTCAAAACTGGGAATGATTTTTTCAAATAATTCACCGGGTTTACTTTCACCGCCACTAAAATCAATAAGTGAACGAGCATTACAATAATCAACGCAGTATAGGAAGCTAGCACAAATTTTCCTAAGTTAAGGATCGCATCAAAATCACTGGTTGCAACAACATTGGTCATCAACGCTAAAACCCCATATGGTGTTAAACGTAAAACCAAAGTCACAATACGCATTGTGATTTTATAAAGACTGTCGATCAAATTAGCAAAAAATTCTGCTTCTTTCGGTGCTTTTCTCTTCACACCTAGATAAGCAACTCCTACAAATGCAGCAAAGATTACAACACCGATCGTACTTGTTGGACGAGTGCCTGCAAAATCTGCAAACACATTTTTAGGAATAAAAGCTAAAATTTGTTGAGGAATCGATAGGTTTTCAACGGTTTCCTGTCTCGTTGCAAGTTCTGCAATTCGTGCTGTTTCTGCCGTTCCTTGCGTAAATTGTGCGCCTTGTAGCCCAAACAATAATGTTGTACCAATTCCTATCAAGGCAGCAACAGCTGTTGTGCCTAGCAATGTAGCTAATACATTGAAACTGATTTTACCTAGCTGTTTGGATTCTTTCATCTTAGTGAATGCTCCTACGATAGAAACAAAAACTAAGGGGATTACGAGCATTTGTAAAAATGCTACATATCCATTACCTACAATACCGATCCATTCCATTGCTTGCGTTGTAACTTTGTCTTGGGTACCGAATGCGAATTGAATAATTGCACCTAATACAATCCCGACACCTAATGCTGCAAAAACACGTGTAGAGAACTTATAGTGTTTTGTTTGCATACGATAAAAGACGTATAACACTGCAAGAAAAGCAAGGACCACTAAAACAGTGATGAGTGTTGTCATTTTTTTCCCTCCTAAATTTATAAGCATAGCAAATAGATTAATCCTGTAGAAAATTAGGAAATCGGCATTGAAACGATCTATGTTTCATTGACATTTTATCTATTTTCCTAAGAATTGATTTGCGCAGCTAGATGTATTAAAAGCTGAACGGGCTCGCCTTGTATCAACTGAAAAAATAGGACTGGGGTGTTTTTGCCTCATCCATATTTTTTTGTTTTCCGAGGTTGTAACTCATAAAGCTAGATAATACAAATGACAAGTACATCAAAGGAAGTAAAGGTTCCCGGGGATCATTCTTCAACGATCCCCCTAAAAATAAAAGCATTTCATTTTCAGTGATAGCTCTATTGTACCTGATTTAATAGGTCATGGGGTATTATTTTGTTTCTAGAATGATAGAAAAAAGAGTTGGTGATAGCTAAAAACTATCACCAACTCTTTTATTTTACTTTGTCGCTGTCAATATTATTCAGCAGCTGATTGAAAGTTCAATTGAATCCCTGGTTTATCCAATGCAATTTCAGTCACTTCATACGCCATACGTTGAACAATGCTGAATAATGGACTAACCAATTCATCTACTTCTTCTTGTGAGATATCTTCTTGATTTTCAATTTTATGATTGATCACATGATTGATTTGACTCACTGAACCTGATAAAACATACTCTTCAAAAACGAGACGAAACTCTAAACGAGCTGCGATAATTGAATTTTCTTTTGGATAATTTTCATCAGTTGATTCAATTGGTGAAAAGCCTACTCTAAGATCCGTTTCTACTTCTTCCATATCCTGCGTACGCATATCATAATGAAAAGCCTCTACGACTTCTTGTTGACGTTTTATTTCCATGTATTAAAATCTCCTTTTTTATGTTCAATAACTATTCGTTCACTCTATAATGAATATAGTTTATCTATGTTTTTATTATACCATACATCTTTTTATCACAAATAGTTATACTCATTTTTTCTAATCTAATTTTTAAATGAATGGATTGGTGCAGGGATTCTACCACCACGGAGAATAAAGTCTGTTGAAGCATAATCATTAACTTTCATAACGGGTGCTCTTCCTAACAAACCACCAAACTCGACCATATCACCGACTTTTGTCCCTTCAGCTGGAATGATACGGACAGCTGTTGTTTTGTGATTGATCACACCGATTGCTGCTTCGTCTGCGATCATTGCGGCAATCGTCTCAGCTGATGTTTCACCGGGAATAGCGATCATATCTAAACCAACGGAACAAATTGCCGTCATCGCTTCTAATTTTTCTAAATTCAACGCACCATTATTGACTGCATCGATCATTCCTGCATCTTCTGAAACAGGGATAAACGCACCTGATAATCCTCCAACATGATTACATGCCATCACGCCGCCTTTTTTTACTGCATCATTCAATAAAGCTAGTGCAGCAGTCGTTCCATGTGTCCCAACACTTTCTAAACCCATCTCTTCTAAAATGTAAGCCACACTATCACCCACAGCCGGCGTTGGAGCTAACGATAGATCCACAATGCCAAAGGGAACATTCAAACGTTCTGACGCAATTTTCCCAACTAGTTGACCCATTCTAGTAATTTTAAATGCCGTTTGTTTGACGACTTCTGCGACTACATCAAAAGGTTCTCCTTTGACCTTCTCTAATGCACGTTTGACAACGCCAGGTCCACTCACACCAACATTGATTACGCAATCAGCTTCCCCCACACCATGAAAAGCACCCGCCATAAAGGGATTATCTTCCACCGCATTTGCAAATACGACTAATTTAGCACAACCCATATCAGATTGGGCCGCCGTTTCTTTGATGACATACCCCATATGACGAACAGCATCCATATTGATCCCAGCTCTTGTTGAACCGATATTTACTGAAGAACAAACAAATTCGGTTTCAGCTAAAGCTTGCGGAATAGAATTGATCAAAATCTCATCTCCGTGTTGATACCCTTTTTCAACTAAAGCACTAAATCCACCGATAAAATTAACCCCAACTGCTCGAGCCGCTTTGTCTAAAACCTTCGCATATTTAACATAATTTGAATCCGAACTAGCTGCTGCTACGATTCCAATCGGCGTTACAGAAATCCGCTTGTTGATGATTGGAATCCCGTACTCAGATTCAATCTCTTCTCCAACTTTGACTAGATTCTTCGCTAAACGCGTTATTTTGTCATAAATTTTTTGACAAGCACGATCACTGTCACTATCAATACAATCTAACAATGAAATCCCCATTGTAATGGTTCTAATATCTAAATTTTCTTCTTCGATCATACGGATCGTTTCCAAAATCTGATTTGTTTCCAAAATGATTCCTCCTAATTTTAAAAGCTGAATGAGCTTGTTTAGTTCTGACAGAAAAATAGAAAATCATACCTGAGGCGCCTTTTGCCTCATTTGTGGTTTATCTTTTCCCCAAAGTGCTAGCTGATGGAACGGACCTTTATTATAGTTTATGCATAACATTGAAGATTTCTTCATTTTGAATACTGATTGTCACGCCTAATTTTTCTCCTAACGTGTTCAATTCAGAACGAATCTCCTCAAAATCACTTTTTTCTTTAGAAATTTCTAACACCATCATCATTGTAAAATAGCTATCCATGATCGTTTGAGAAACATCAAGAATATTCATATCAAGCTCAGCTAATTTTTGACTAACACCTGCAATAATTCCTACTTTGTCTTTCCCAATTACAGTTAATACTGCGCGCATATCCATTCCTCCTAATTTTAAAAGCTAAGTGAGCTCGTTTAGCAACGACTGAAAAATAGAAAAACAAGACTGAGGCGCTCTCTGCCTCATTCAGGTTTTATCTTTTTTCCGAGGTGCTAGCCCATGAAGCTAGATAATTTTAAAAGCTGATCAAACTATCCATCTTCTAATCCTAAATAAGTTTTTCCTATTATATCATAATTTGTTTGATTATTAACAAAAAATCAGAACGAAAGACTCATAAAAAGAAATATCGTTCGTTTTTTATATAGATCAAGAAAAACTTCTGAGATTTAGCAGAGTCTCAGAAGTTTTCTTTATACTATTTTAGTGAATTGTTCTTTGCAAGTTGAACAGGTTACTTTAATCTTTCCTTTTCCTTTTGGTGCCCGTAATTGTTGTTTACAATTTGGGCATTTAAAAAAAGTATAGATCTTACGTGCCTGAACTTTTTCCTTTGCATTGGTGAATTTCTTTCTTAATTGCTGCATTATTAAGACATAACGCGTATTTTCATTGGAACGTGGATAGATTCTTTTTGAGAAAAAGCGGTAGTTAATCCAGACTAAAAGAGCTGCTGCTAACCAAAAAGCAATTGAAGTTGGTATGAATAGGTTTAGCAATAGCAAGACTAAACTGCTTTTCATCAACATATTGTTCAACCGATCCATCTGAGCATATCTTCCTATCAATAATTTTTGAATCTTTGCATTCCAACGAAGTAATCGTTCAAGCCAAATTTGTCCCATATAATCCCTCTTTTCTTAGCTATTATCTCAATCAATGAGTATTCTTTCAAGGGGGAAAATGAGACAAATAAATCAAAAATAAATTTGGTTGATTTTCATAATTTCGTCTTTGATCTTCTCTTTTAATTCGGTTGGTTTTACCACTTCAATAGCAGAACCAAATGATAGCAAGTAAGCAGTCAACCACGTTCCTTCCACCTGCCAACTTTTCACCACCGTATATTCTGCAAACTCCTCTAATTCAAGATCTAGTATGTCTTCTTGCACTCGATAGAGTAAATCATTTTTTATCTTGAATTCAATTAACATCTTTGAAAACTCTGGCTGATAATCTTTGATCAAATAGGCTTCATCAATATCATTTATTGAAATACTCAGGTTAGTCATTCGT
This sequence comes from Enterococcus rotai, assembly GCF_001465345.1. Classification (NCBI taxonomy): domain Bacteria; kingdom Bacillati; phylum Bacillota; class Bacilli; order Lactobacillales; family Enterococcaceae; genus Enterococcus; species Enterococcus rotai. The sequence continues at coordinate 3,731,206 of NZ_CP013655.1, forward strand.
CTTAATTTAAATAACCTAGTTGTTTTTCTAACACAACAATAGCCAGCTAAATACCACGCATTCTGTTTAAAAATCAATTTATTTGGCATTGCTTCTCTTGTTGATTTTTTGCCTTTGCCATTCGTATAGGAAAAAAGAATACATTTCTTTTGTTTTTTAGCTTTAGTAATCCGTTCAATCGCCACTGACTCATCTTCACGTCCCCAAGTTGAAAAATCAATATCGATCCACGGTTCCACTTCTTTGTTAAATAAGGAGGATAGCTTATTGACTAATGGTGTGACGTTTTTTAAATCGGTCGCTGCTAAATGCTGTAAAGCGAGCATAATCTGATCTTGTTCATCATCATCGACAAAAGTAGCGGACAACTGGTGCGTATCCAACAAACGAATCCCACCAGTTCGACCGCTTTGAGCATACACTGGAAATCCTAACGAGGATAATGTATCAATATCGCGGTAAATTGTACGTACAGAGACTTCCAACTGTTCAGCCAAGATTGTTGCTTTAATATTACTATGCAAGGTTAGAGAATGTAGAATATAAAACAATCTAGATAGACTATTCATAATCCTTAAAATCCAAAATCAACTTGCTATCTTCTCCAACGAAATCATATTGATATGAACCTGTTAGCCCCAATAGTTCTCCACTACTCTTAATGATCATCCCTGGAGAGTCAAGCAACCCTTTATCGAAAATTCCTTTTTCAGCCGCAGTAAAAGTTCCTGTTTTTCCTTTATATTGGCCTTCAAATAAAAGAAATCCACTGATTCTCGCAGTCGCCAAATGACCATCTTCTTTATTGCTTTCTAAATAGTATAGAAGATATTCTATCCACGCTTTGCCTTGTAGATCCCCTTCAAGCTCGTATTCTGCTTGAACTCGGTTCACAGAGAATTCCGGCTTTTGCTCATCCGCTGTTTGTTCGTCCCATTTTGTCACGTGAAATGTTGCATTCATACTTATTCCCCCTTATGAATAACAGAATAGCAAACATACGTTCTTTTTACAAGCGAACACTCCCATATTTTTTCACATTGAACTTCTCGCTAATTTAGTAAAAATTCTTTGATTTTCCGACTAAATACTGTCACATTTTCTGATTTGGATGCTGCTGTTGTCACATCTAGATGACCTGGGTCTTTCGACCAACCACCTGAATCTGCCGTTAAAAAAACACTCAATTTAGCTTCATCTTTATGCTTATTCATGTAATCTAGTGCTGGCTTGGGCGGATCACTTGATTGTACTGTTGACAATATAATGACTTTATCCCAATCCTCAAGTCTATTTTCTCCGATTTCTTCAACAGGTTCGACTTTTATATAAATATTTTCATCTGCTAAGTTATTTTTGACTTCATCGATTACATCATTTTTAAAGGCACGATCTTGCGTATAAATGACCGCTTTGTATGAATTTTCTTTATCCTTCAATTCTCCATTTATTTCATAACTTAAGCTAACATTTTGGATTCTGGCTATACGGTAATACCCTAAAAATCCAGCACCACCTAGAACAAGTAAAAAGATACTGATCACACCATACTTAAACGGTTTGTTTTTCCATAGTTTTTTCATTTATTTTTCCCACTTTCCTTTTTATTCATAGCGTAATGCTGTTATAAAATCTAATTTTACTGCTTTTGCAGCTGGATATAGTGCAAAAATCACTCCTAGTATTCCTGTTATTGCTAACGTAACGAACGCGTTAAGAGGGGCTACCTGAATAACTTGAGTAAAACCAATACTTGATTCAATCAACGGATTTGCCAGCAATTGAATCACATAAGCAAAAATGACCGAGATAACATTTGATAACACCATAATATAGATTGCTTCCATCCTGAATAGACGCTTGATATAATCTTTTTTGTACCCTATAGAATGCAAGACGGGATCTTTTTTGTTGTCGATCATAAAACTTTTGGATACTTTTTTTAGTTGATACATCTTACTCCTCCTATTATTGATCGTCTTTCATTTGATTTTTTTCCAGCCAAAGATAGACGAACACGATTGCAGCGGATAAACAAGTATTTAAAATAAAGGTACTCGGATAAAAGGTGCCCTCATTGACTGTAAATAGACTATTCATGTTGTGAGGGAAGTAATAGCGTGCGACGTCATTTAGTAGGACGATTACGATCCAACCAACAGCAATAACGAATGGTTTCGAAACATTTGGCAGCCAAAGCTGAGCGATAATACCTCTAAACAAGATCAAATAGCTAATCATCCCCGCCAAGTAAACTGCTATCTCTAGCGCTATAATCAATAGCTGAGTTCCTCCCAACGAAATCGTCGTGGCATTAAACACTAAGTTGACAGCCCCAATCACTAACACTTGAAAATAAGAAAGTAAGTACTTTGCAATGATTTTCTCAAATTCCGACTGTCCTGCTGTACTCGCTAGCGTTTGATGATTTGACTGTATATCAAGCTGATTGATCCGAAACGTCAATACAGCAGCGGCAATAACTGAGAGTAAGATCGGCAGACGTTCCCATTGAGATTCAGGCATGATCAATTGAAAAATTGATTTAGCAAAATAGCTAGTTAAAATTAATAGCACACTGCTCAAAAAAAACTTTTTACTTTTTTCATGATAAAAATTAAATAAATGAATCATCGGCTTCCTCCTCATAGATTTCTTTCAGGGATTTCCCCTTTCGTTCTCGTAAGTCTTCTAAATTAATGACATCACAATATCTAAAGGGATTCATAAACAAAACATCTGTAAATAACGTATCCATATCTTCGATAAAATTAGTGGAAACGATAATTATTTTGTTTTCACCACTAGCTTTTCTCAACATCTTTTTTACTTGAATACGGGAAGAATAGTCCAAGTAAGCAAAGGGTTCATCTAATAGAAGAAGACTTGTGGCTTTTGCATATTCACACACTAGTTTGACTTTGACTTTACTTCCTTCCGAAAGTTCTTGCCATTTTTGCTTAGGAGAAATCTGCCATAACTCCAGTTGCTCCACAGCTTTTTCTAACTGAAAGGTCGGAAACAAGATCCTGTATTCCAGTAAAATTTGTCGGATCGTTTCCGTAGGTTCAAAATAGTTTCTCGTTGAAACGTACGCAACACTTGTTTTAAAATTTACGCTGTTTTGCAGGTATCCATTATATTGAACCGTTCCTGCACTTACTTGTTTTTTCCCTGATATACAATCGAGCAACGTTGTTTTTCCTGTGCCATTTTTCCCGAGGATTCCAAGAATCTGACCTCCATTTAAATGAAAAGACAAATCTTGAAAAATGCTTTTCTTATAGTGCTTACCAATCTCTATTACTTGTAGTTTATTCATTTGCACTCCTCACAATCCGTTCAATGATATGCTCCCTTTCATTTTCTGTTAGTTCTAATTTTCGTAACTGCGTGATAAATGCTGCCAAATGCGCTTCAATCAATCGCAAACGTAAATCGTTGATTTTTTCGGTTTTATTTGTCACGAACTTCCCGATTCCTCTCTGACTGATCAAAATTTCTTCTTGTTCTAAAACACTGTAGGCTCTTTGAATCGTGGTTGGGTTCACTTCCATATCTTCGGCTAATTGCCTGACAGATGGAACTTTTTCATTTTGTTGCCAATGATTACTTGCGATCCAATGCTCGACTTGCTCAATAATTTGTTGATAGATCGGTCTATTCCCGTCATAATTCACATGCATCCTCCCTTTTCTAGTTCTTCACTGTACTGCTTTAGCCACACACTCAGCTGATAAATCTTATTTTAGAGAAAAACAAAAAAACAATTTATACCGTTGATATAAATTGTTTGAAATTGTCTTTTTATGAATCTTACCTCCAAAAATAACCAGATTATGCTATACTTTTTATACTTGAAAGGGGAGGAGAACGATCGAATTATATAAAAATAATCTGACGTTGATTAATTATTTAAAAAATGACCCTCGCAACAAATGGACTGAAAAAGCATTTAAAAAAGATTCCTTGATCATTAATGAATATGAAAAAACCGAAAATATCTATTATGTTTTAGAAGGAGTCATTTGTGTTGAAATTCTTAATGATGGCAAACGATATATCTCCTCTTTTATTTTTCAAAATGATTTTTTCGGCTTGGATAGCTTTTCCACTTTTAAACAAAAAGAACATGAGATTCGCGTTATTAGTGAACATGCTACAGTTTTTTGTTTATCTAAAAAAAAACTTCTAATTTCATTAAATGACGCTCCTGAATATTATGAATTGCTACTAACTAATTTTTCAGATATTTTTCAGCGACATTATGGTTATTTCAATTTTCTTTATTTGCCAACTACAGAACGAATAAAAAATGCATTGCATTATTTAAGTGATCATATTGGTATTGTCACTGAGATAGAGCATTTAGAATTGCCGAAATTTATCACACAAGAAACACTATCAAAATTCTGCCGTACATCTCAATCAAGAGTTTCTGTTTCTTTAAGTGAGTTAAAAAAAACAGGCTGGTTATTAAAGAAGAAAGTGCCGATTACTATAAAATGAAAAAAGAGCTAGTAACAAACAGCAATCTTCACTACTGTTTATTACTAGCTTTTTTATTGTATCAGCTCAATGGATTGTATATAGAATACTTGTCCAACTTCGTCAATTTTTCTATTTTTTTTATTTATTACATAAAATCTCTTTTTCTATTTAATAAATGAAATCACGACTTCAAATTTATCTATAATAGAATCAATTTGATATTGGTTTACATACGGGTTTGCATGTATCAATTTTGGCAGATAATCTAAACTGTTCTATTCTTTCCGAGCTATTAACTTCAGATACACAATAAAAGTACTAAAACACACTATCAATAGGAGAAGCCCCACCACTAATCCTTCAGGCAAAAATACAAATTGTATCTTGTGCTTTCCGGCTGGTATCGGTAACGTTAACAGTGCACTTTTAAAGGTAGGTATCGATACTTTTTTTCCATCAATATACGCTTTCCATCCTTTATCATAAGGAATACTGGTCAAAAGTACTTGGTCTTGTTTTAGGTCAACTGTTCCGTTGACTTTCCTCCCCTTAATCGATAACTCAATTCCTTTTTCTTTTACTTTATCAAAGGCAGCTGCAAACTTTTGTGTATCCATTAAAGCCAAATCAGGTGCTACATATTCAACTTTATTTTTGTCTTTTAAATTTGAAAAGATGGTTTTAAAACGAACAGTGCTCTCTTTGTCGTAATAACCTAGCGAATAATATTGACCAGTATCAAATGCACCAGTAGTATATGTTTCCCCATTGACTTCTACTGATAACTTTGTACTTCCTAACGTTTGGTAATTAATTGGATAAAAACTAAAATACGCTTGCTTGTTTGCAGGTATTTTTGCTTCCCACTCAACTTCCATTGGCTCTTCAATATTTTTAGGAGCGTATATTGAAATCTTCGTTTGATTTATTTTTTTTGATGTTTCTATGAGGTTTTTACTTGTTATTTGTTTTAAAGAATCGAAAGTAAAGAAATTTTCATCTGTTTCTGCTAAATGGTTAAAAAGAGTTGCTTGTGTTTCGACGGCTCCAGCCTCATAAATTTCATCGTCTGTCATTACACCTAGCGGTAATTGATAGTTATTTTCGTACAAAGAAAAATTATCAGCTGTTGCTATTTTTTTATACCCAAATTTATTCAAAGATTCTTTAGATAAATTATATTTCATGCCTATTAGTGAATCCATCAGCAATGTATTATTAGCATATCGAATGTTTAAATTTGTTCCTAAAGAACGATAACCAAGTGCATTTAAATAGTAGGAAGAATGGCGGTTGCGAATGGATGAAAACATTGAAATACCACTGTAACCATAATTAAAACTATCATTTGCTGAAACTGGATTTAAATTTTCCATCCTATAAAAAGAAGAATTATTCTCTTTTGTATAGTCCACCAATTTTTTTATAGATGAATAAGATTCATCATAGTAGTGCCTTGCTGGATAATTCCATTCACTTCCAATCCCATTGATTAATTGAAACGAGTTTATCCCCATCTCAAGTGTCACTACTAAAACAAATAACACACTAATGACCTTTCCATAGTTTGATTTTTTCTTTATAACATAAAAAATTCCCAGATAAGCAATTAGAAAGAAGATTGTCCAGATAAGAGACCAAGGATTTAGATAATCGTAAGAGCCACGATCAGTAATCATTTTTGTTCCAATAAACAATCCTAATAGAATAAGAATAATTGTAGTCAATTGATCAGCTTTTTTACTGTCGAATTTTTCCCAACCATATCCAGCTAGTAAAACTACTAAAAAAGAAAATAAAAAACTGTAACGGAACAAGAACATATTCGGTGCATGCATTCCTTGCCAAAATAAATTCAGTGGTTCAAAGTAGAAACTAATTATTAACAAGAGAAATAAACTACCATAACAAAGTTTTTCTTTTAGTGAAATAGTCGTTGCAATGAAGAAGTATACACAGAAAATAAGCGGTAGTAATCCTATGAATAGGAACGGAATTGAACCAAATTTTGTGGTATCATATACTCCAACCATATTTTTTATAACAATATCTAGTGGTCCCGTTGCTTTTGTTAATAGAGTCGTAATAGGTGTAAGTGCTTCACCATTATTTCTCAAATCTAAAATTGTCGGCAACAAGAGAACCATTGAAGCTCCTCCAGCGAGAAAAGAAGTAATAAGATACATGGGAACTTGTTTGATATAAACTTTAGGATTTGTCAAAACTCTTGCCAGAAAATAGAAAAAAGAAAATAGGCCGACGATAAATGCCATATAAAAATTGGATATAAATAATAGAAAATAACTAATAAACAATACTAATGGCTTTTTCTGATCCATTACACGATGAATGCCTAAAATGACAAGTGGCAAATACATCAATGCATCCATCCACATAAGTATTTCGGAAAACGCAATAACATAGGACATTAGTGCATAACAAATACTCAATACAACATAAGCTATTTTAGGGATTTTAAAAGTTTGATTCGCAAATACCCAAAAAGACAGTCCTAATGAACCAATTTTTAATAATGTTAGATAATATAAATAGTCAGCCATTTGTATATTATCAAAAAAGAAGACTAGCGGCGTAAAAATTCCCCCGAGATAATAGGATAAAAATGACCAATAATTTAATCCCATCGATGCATTCCAACTATAGAATATATTCTGTTTTCCTTTTAATACGTTATTGAAACTAGCATGGAAATTGGAATACTGCGAAAAAGCGTCACTAACTAAAATCGTTCTGTCTTGGCTTCCAGGGTATATCCCCATTTTGAAATAAACATATCCTAAAACAATTATGGGGATAAAAAAGCTTAACATAGCCATCCACCAATTAGCCTTCAGATAACTTATTATCTTTATTTTCATAAAATCCTCACTTCTCTGCTTTCTTTTGTATATTTTGTTTAAGTACTTGACTTTACTACCCCGATAATCTCTTTTTCATCCACAAATCCATAAAAACGACTATCAGAGGCATAGAAACGATTGTCTCCCATTACCAAATATTTTCCTTTAGGTACTCGAGCATGATCATTTCCAATCAATTGACCAGAATTAAAATCAGCTACTCCATTTATGTTTCCCATTTCTTTTTCTGATCTAGTTAAAAATCGTTCTGGTTGCTCATAACCATCAATTAATAATCGTCCTTCTTGATACTCAATTTTTTCACCAGGCAGTCCAATGATACGACGAATGGACATTTCTCCTTCTCGATGTGGAATAGTAAAATAGACCAGATCAAATCGTTTTATCTTGCTATGCTTATACACCAATATTCGTTCGCCGTTATTTATAGTTGGCAACATGCCGAACCCTTTTACTTTAGGTAAAGCAAACAAAAAGAAGAAAATAATACAAAAAAGGATGGATCCTGCGCAGATACTAATACTTACATCTCTTATAAAAATTCTCTTTTTCTTGATTGATGGCTTTAGCTTCTTATTTCTATTCTTAGCTAAATTTTTTTTTTTCGTTTTTTTGCCGTATACTTCTTTTCCAAGTACAACACTCCTTTAGAAAAAATCAGGCGTCTATTGTTGTTGTTTCAATACTTTTTCGTCTATATGAAAGTAATCAAACACTTTCTTTTGGTCTGAACGTGTCCGCTGAATATCTGCTTCATATCCATTCAATGTTTCTTCATCATTCAAAGTCTGAACAGATTGATTGCTTAAATTGAGACCTAACTCCTTCATATTCTTATACAAACGGTTCAATAAATTCTGTCCGTCTTGAGATAATCTTTCATCTGCACTTCTTGTACCATAACTGGCTAATTTGCCTGAAACATCAGATAACGTGGATTGCACTTTTGAGCTTTCTTCTGGTTTATCTAAACGTGTCAATTGTTCGTCAATTGTATTTAATAGAGAATAGCTCTGGACAATTGCATGAGAATCTTTTTCTCCTAAATGCATTAACTGGTAGTATCGACTATAAAACGCACTTCCACCTATAAGAAATCCAACAAAAAGTAATACAATCGATTGTTTTAAATAATAATGGCTTTTTCGTTCAAGTTTCTTTTTTTGACGTATTCGTTTTTTTCTTAATTTTTTCTTTTTTATATTTCGGCAACTTATATTTTTTGATTGTTTTTTCGTGTAATACATCCACACAAGACTCCACACAAAAAATACAAAAGAGAGGATAGTTATTGAAAGTAATACAATAAACAGCCAATCTAATAAATTCATAACTTTATCCTCCACTTATTATTTATTTTTTTTCTTGGCTTTTTTCATCTTCTTCGCTTTTTCTTTTTTCTTTTTCACATAACGAATAATGAGGAAAATAATTATGATCAATAACAGTAGACTGCCGACCATCAATGCTATAAGAAGCCAATTTATGCCACCACTTTGTATCAAAGTCAAATCTTGTTCGTTATATTTTTCTGCTTCTTCATTAGTTATTTTAAATTCTTGGTCCCACGACCAACGTCCACCATCTTCTGTTGTGACAAGTATTTTTGCTCGGTAATCTCCCGCTTCCATTCTTTCGCCATTCATTGACACTGGAAAATCAATCATTGAGTTCGGTGCCATACGCATATTTGCTTTTTTTGTATCAAATAAAACTTCATCTGATCCTTTTCTAGTCACTTGTACAGTAACTGTCATTTTTTCTGTGTAAACTGACTTTATATTTGAGAAATTGATAAAAACCGCATTACGGAAATTATCTAAACCTGCATAGACTTTATTTAACTGCATATCTGGTTGAATTTTTTTTGTCTCTGATTCACTTAATAACATCCCCACTAGGTATGCAAATTTATTTACGACCATTCCAGATTCTGATTCTTTTTTTACTCCTTCATCATCTAGTTGTTGGAGTTGGATTCCGCCAGAGATATATCCTTCAAATGAAGATTCTGGCATTGAAATTGCTAAATCTAATAATGTACTGCCATTAGCTGGGACCGTCACTTCCTCTGTTGCTTGCACAACTTCTGCAAAATCATACTGTAAAGAAGTATCTTTTTTTATCTCACTAGGACCATATTCTATTACGCCTAAACTATTTGTTTTTGCGCTATTGCGTTTGACACTGACTTTTATTTCTTTATCTGATGAATTGTTCATTTTAATCTGTACGGTCTGTTTTTGACCGGGTTTCATCAACAAATCATAATAGGTTACTTCGGTATTTTTTTGATTTTCCGGACGAATCACTTCAAAAGAAAACCCGGATGTAGCAGAGGTGTCTTCTTCAGCAAATGTGTGCATTGGACATATAAAACTTATTATGTATACTAAACCAAACAATAAACTTATTATTTTTTTCTTCATAGTTGAGTGACCTCTTTCTTTTCTATATGTAAAATTACGAGCTGTTTTGTTTTATATTATTGAAGTAAAAGTAAAGAAAGAAGTATGCTTTTTTCATTAGATGAACATCGTCTACTTCTTTCTTTTTTGCTCACTTTTACGTCCTATTCATTTACTAGACAAAAATCTATTCCCTATTTTCTGTTAAATTAGTTGGCGTCTGCAATTGACCAAGTAATTTCCGCTTGGTAATCTCCTGTTTTCAACACATTAGTTCCAGGAATATTCAAGGTTACGGCATCGTATGATGTTGGATCTGCTTTTGTTGCATCTTTATCGCCGAACATTAATTCAAATACACCATAGCCTTTTCCTTCTTGTTTATTTGTTAATACTGTTTCTTTTTGGTTCAATGCTAAACTAAATGCTTGTTCTAAAGTACCTGCAGCTGTTGTATCAGGTAATGTTGCCATATTTGTTCCTGTTACTAGTGAAACATTTTTATACGCTAAGGTTGCGCCATCTAATACTCGTGCCCCATTTGTGAATTGTTTTGTTAATTCAGCTGATACTGTATAGTAGTTTGTGTCACCATCGGCACGAACATCTTGGAAACGTACAAAGTGCGGCATTACTGCTTTTGTTCCATCTTCATATGTCGTTTCAAAAGCTGTTGCATCATAGCTTTTGTCCGAGTCATTGGCAACAATTGCATGCGTGTCAAAATCCATATC
>NZ_CP013655.1:3741986-3746111 GCF_001465345.1 Enterococcus rotai
TTATTTATGTTTACTTGGCTGGATGCCAAGGGAACATCAAAAATTATTGTTTTTTATTTAGCTTTTCTTTTCGTCTTCTAAAAAGTAATACTATGATAAGAAGTAAAATTAATATAACGCCACTTAGCGTTAAGCTTTTTTGAACTAGTTCTCCTGTGGAAGGGTATCTTCCTTCAGGTTTGGAGCCAGTGGGTTGAGTTGCTGAACTATCTCTTACTGGTACACTTGAACTGGTAGAGGGTTCTGTGCTCGAAGACGTTGTACTTTCTTCATAAAAACGAATGCTTCCTTTACCCGAAAAATGTTCAGTATTTTGCTCTTTTGCTTGTGTTGTCACTGGAAGCATCACTAATAAAGAAGCAAGCGAAAAGACTAGCGTAAAACATAGATTTTTTTTTATATTCATTGTCCTTATGCTCACCTCCATTATGGTGTATTACCAAGTTGCCAAAGAATTGTCGCTTCATAATCTCCTAGTTTTCTGACAGTTCCTGCCGCAACTTCCAATTGAAAACCTGCTGTTCCTGTTTCCCATTGATCACTGACGTTGTATTCACCAGCATCACTATGAGTATGAATAGCAATTGGTATAGTTCTATTTTTGACCAAGATGACTGTTTCTGATGAATTCTTTTTATACTGAATAGCACTTGATAATACTTTAGTTGAATCTTCTTTATTCGTTAATGCTTGTTGTAATGTAGCTGTGAGCGTCCAATGTTTCATTTCTGCCCGATTATCCCAAATAATAAGTGGCTCATCATAGCTGGCTTTTTCAATCTTGATTGGAAAAATGCCAACTACACTTGTGCCAAAATCAATTATTTTTGGTGTCGAAGAAATTGATAATATACCATCGAAGATATACTTTAAGGTCATAGGTTCTGAACCTATAATCAAACTATTCTCATTTGTTGGACGTTGCTTTAATTGAAACTTGTCTTTTGAGATTAATGCTAATGCATTTTGTATATCATCTTCATTCGATAAATCAATTGTTTCACCAATCATTTTTTCCAAGACTATTTCGTCATGAAGTGGTTTTCCTAATGTGTTTTCAAATTTAATCGTTACATTTTGAGTATTGATATCGAAATTTACTGGATAGTCATATTGTACAAGTTTTCCGTTTGACAACGTTTCTTCAACTCTTATGATACCTATTTTCTTCCCAGGAGTTGAAGTATCTGGATAAGTAGAAAAACCCTTAACTTTAACAGAGGTATGAGAACCCACAACAATATAATCATTTATATGATCGTCTAACACCTTTTTACTGGTATTAATCGCTATCTCTCCATCATTTGTTTTTAGCTGATTAAAATGAAGTGGTTTATAGCCATTTTCAGCTATTTCATAGTAAACAAATTCTTTATCTTCATTGTAAATGTTTCTTTGTTCTTCTTCGTAAAGCCAACTTTTATTTACCTCTCTTTGATAAACTCTCACAATGTCGCTATAATTCACAGCTTGAATTTGATTTGTTCCCCATTCATTTAAAATTGTTTGCTTAAGGTCTGATCCCTCAGCATTGATTTGCGTTTCAGCTTTTAATAAGTCTGTTATTAGAAAAGGCGAGCTTTTGACGCTCATATCAAAATGACTAAAAGAATAATACGCTTGATTCACATACTTCAAATTTAACGGGAGATTATCATCACCTAGTCCTTGGGATGCTATAATGTAGGGATTCGTTTGATTATAAAGAGTAAATGCACCACTCGTTCGTTCAGTTCCAGAATCATCATCTGCTCCAACTGCAATTGTATTTCCCCACACTACATTTATATCAACATCTGCATCAACAGATAAAGTAGGAGATATAGTCAATGTAGTTTTGGTTTTTCCTATCTTTTGTCCAACAGTGCTTGTAGATATAGGTGAAAGAAGGGTAGTTTCATACTTATCTTTAGCTAATACCGTTTCATTCAACTTGACATTTTTTATCAAATTATTCGTATTGATAGAAGCTCCTAACATTACTTTTTGCGGATTCGCTTCAACAGCCAATATATTATCTACGACAGTAACAGGTATATCTACATCTACAAAAATGTCAGCATTCTCAGCGTAAAGAATTTGAACTTTTGCAATCTTTTCACCAACGGTATCTGTTGGTACTTCTTCTAGAAAATACGCAGTATACATGTCACTTGATAAAATAGTTCCATTCAATTTTATATTTTTTATCAAGTCTTTCGAATCCAAGTTTGCTCCTACTTTAACTATTTGGGGAATTGCTTCAGCTGTAATTTGAGCAACGATTACTGATACATCTACGTCTACAAAAATATCCGCATTTTTACTAGAAGAAATCCTAACTTTGGCTGTCTTTTCTCCAATTGTATTCGTCATAACTTCTTTAATAAAATATGCACCATACTCGCCACGTAACAAATAGGTACCGTTTAACTTGATATTCGTTACCAAATTGATGGCATTTAAGTTTGCTTCTAATGGAACGACTTGAGGAATTGCCTCCGCTTTGATCTCAGCAACTGTTACTGGCACTTCTATGTCTACAAATATATCTGCATTTTCACCATATAAAACACGAACTTTTGCAGTCTTGTCTCCTATAGTATCTGTCACAGCTTCATCAATATAGTAACTACTATATCCGCTACTTGATAAAGGTTTCCCATTGAGTTTTATATTATTGATCAAATTTTTTGAATCTAATACTGCTCCTACTGGAACTATTTGAGAAATGGCAGCTCCTGTTAGCTCTGCAACCGTAACTGGTACATCTACATCAATAAAAATAGATGGATTATCCATTTGTATAACCCTAACTTTTGCCATTTTATTACCAACAGTATTTGTCGTAGCTTCAGTAATATAAGAAACACTATACTTATCGCTAGCCAAGATCGTTCCATCTAGTTTTACATTTTGTACTAAGTTTTCAGCATTTAGCTTTGCCCCTATTGGAACTATCTGTGGAATTGCTTCTGCCGTGAGGTCAATAACAGTTACTGGAACATTTACATCTACAAAGACATTGGGATTATCAGCTTTTTGAACTCTTACTGTTGCAGTTTTGATACCAACCATACTTGTCGAAGCTTGTGTACGAAAAGAGACGTTATATTTATCACTAGACAATATCGTTCCATCTAGTTTTACATTTTTAACTAAACTTTTAGCATTTAACGATGCCCCAATTAGTACTGTCTGAGAGACAGCTTCTGCCGTTATGATACTTGGTGCTAACACAGTTACATTTGTTGTAACCTCCGTTGCAACTGAAGTATCATTTGCATATTTTACCCGCACTTTTCCTATTTTAACTCCAGCTGTGCTTGTTGAAATAGCTGTAATTGATTCAACCGTATACAGATTACTAGACAACGCAGCCCCATTATATTTAACATTTTTGATCAAATTTTTAAGATCTAATGTTGCTCCCAGATTTACTGTTATTGGGTTCGTGTCAGCAGTAATTGTGTTTTGTATTGGTGGCGTAGTTGTTGTAAAAAAAACATCCAAATCAAAACGAAATGCCTCTTTACTACCAATTCTTAAACCAAATGTACACCCCCTTATAAAAGCTTGAGTGGGATTAAAGATTTGGACATTTTCAGCGCTGAACCATGGACTATAATCGGCACTAGATAGTGGTCTACCATCATACGTTACATTAAATAATAAAGTTATTGGAAAAGTGCCATCCTTTAATGTATTAATCGAAAGTGGTCCTGTATAATAGGCGCTTCTTTCCACCGTTACAATTTTCCCATCAGAACAAGTAAATGTATACGGCGCTACTCTTGGCGTTATTCTTATATCTAATAAAGGCACCATAGATTCAGATAATGTTGCCTCATTTTGCGCTGCAGCCTTGATCGACTCTTTGGAATGGAAAGGCCATACCAACAAACTTACAATGAAAACCATTCCTAAAATAAGGTAAAGCCAATTTCTTTTTCTCATTGTTTTGTCCCCATTATTCAATATACTGTTGAATTAGTTGGCGTCTGTAATTGACCAAGTAATTTCCGCTTGGTAATCTCCTGTTTTCAACACATTAGTTCCAGGAATATTCAAGGTTACGGCATCGTATGATGTTGGATCTGCTTTTGTTGCATCTTTATCGCCGAACATTAATTCAAATACACCATA